>JBARBE010000334.1:0-6462 GCA_049792735.1 Candidatus Acidiferrum sp. | reverse complement strand
GTTTCCCGTCGTGCGCCAGCGTCGCTCCAAGAAATCCCTTGCGCGAAGCTCCCACCAGCAGCGGATAGCCCAGAGCAGCGAGCAGTTGCAACTTTTGCAGCAACTCGTAATTTTGCGAATGGCTTTTTCCAAAACCAATTCCCGGGTCCACTATGATCTGTGATTGCGCTACGCCGGCTTTCTGCGCGTTTGCAGCGGAGTCTCCCAACCCGCGCATCACATCGCGAATCACGTCCCGCGCGAAAGGCTCAGCCTGCATCGTGCGGGGCTCTCCACGCATGTGCACCAAGATAAGCGGCACGCCATTTTTTGCCGCGACTTCCGCAATGCGCGCATCGCTCTTCAATCCTGAAACGTCATTGATAATCTCTGCGCCGGCCCGGATGGCAAGCTCTGCGATCGTAGACCGCCGGGTGTCCACCGATATTGGAATCTTGAGGCGGCCCCGCAGCCCTTCCAGCACGGGCAGAATGCGATCCAGCTCTTCCGAGGCTGGAATTTCCTCCGAACCGGGCCGCGTGGATTCGCCTCCAACGTCAATCAGGTCCGCGCCATCGTGTTCCATCGCTAGCGCATGCTCAATGGCGATTCCCGGTTCCTCGTAATTCCCGCCATCGGAGAAGCTGTCCGGCGTGACGTTCAGCACGCCCATCACGAGCGTACGTTCCCCCAAAATCAGCGTCCGCGAAGGCAGCTTCAGCCGGAATTTCTTGCGTGGTCTCATGGGAGGGAGAGCCTAACAGTTTAGCTCAGAGGGAGTAGGACAGACACCCTTGTCTGTCCGGTGCTTTAAAAAAAGACAGGCACGAATGCCTGTCCCACAAAATTTCGTTGGGGCCACCTAGTCCAAATCAAAATCGCGCAGCGGCTTGCCGGCAGGAGCGTCCTTGGCCTTCTTCATGGCCTCTTCAAATTTCTTGGCGAGGATGTCTTCTTTGTGCGTTTCCTGAAAGAACGAGTCGGCAAACTTATCCTCGCGCTGGCGGCGCTGTTCCGCAAGAATCCCGTGCGCATTTTCGAGGTCCACGTTGGGCCCGGCCTTTACCGGCACTTCGTGGGAGAGCACCGCTCCAAACACCGCATCCACCACCAGTTTCGCCTGGCAGCAGGGACAGGTGACGTTTAGATTGTCCGGTTCTTTCTTTCCCATAAACGCATTCTACGCCATCTTGTGCCCGCCGGTCATCCACGCAGCGGATCACCAGTCAGCCAGCGGCCCGTGCAAAAAAAGAGGGGCACGATAAATCGTGCCCCCACACAAACGATAACTTGCTTTTATGCCTTTGCTGGATTTTCTCCGCGCGTAAATCCGGGCGCCGGCCGCAGCTCTGGACGCACCACCTTCGGATCGGCGCTGGGCGCCGGTGGCGCCTGCGGAGGCGGCGTCCGTGGTTTTTCTGGCAGAGTCTTGCCTTCCATCAGCATCTTCACTTCGTTCGCGTCGATCACTTCGCGTTCGAGCAACGCCTGCGCGATTCGCTCGAGCGTCTCGCGGTTGTTCGAAAGGATTCTCTTGGCGTTGTCGTAGCCGCCGTTGACGATCCGCCGCACTTCCTTGTCGATCTGGATGGCGGTGTCTTCGGAATAGTCGCGATGCTGCGTGATTTCGCGGCCCAGGAAGATGGCTTCGTCCTTCTTGCCAAAGGCCAGCGGCCCCAGGTCGCTCATGCCCCATTCGCAAACCATGTTTCGCGCAATCTCCGTCGCGCGTTCGATGTCGTTCCCGGCTCCCGTCGTTATGTGTCCCAGGAAAATCTCTTCCGCCGAGCGCCCGCCCATCAACACGGCTAGCATCGCTTCCAGATATTCCCGCGTGTAGGTGTGTTTGTCGTCCTCGGGCAATTGCATCGTCAACCCGAGCGCCATCCCTCGTGGGATGATGGTCACTTTGTGAACGGGATCAGCTCCCGGCGTCATCGCCGCCACCAGCGCGTGCCCCGCCTCGTGATACGCGGTGTTTTTCTTCTCTTCATCCGAGAGGATCATGGACTTCCGCTCGACGCCCATCAGCACTTTGTCTTTGGACATCTCGAAGTCGACCTGCATCACGAACTTGCGGTTCTGCCGCGCCGCCCACAACGCCGCTTCGTTCACTAGGTTTGCAAGGTCGGCGCCGGAAAAGCCCGGCGTCCCGCGCGCGATGATCGACAACTCGACGTCATCGGCTAGCGGCACTTTGCGCGTGTGCACGCGAAGAATCTCTTCGCGTCCTTTCACGTCTGGCCGTGCAACGACAACGCGCCGGTCGAATCGTCCCGGCCGCAGCAGCGCTGGGTCCAGCACGTCGGGCCGGTTCGTAGCTGCGATCAGAATCACGCCTTCGTTCGATTCGAACCCGTCCATCTCGACGAGCAGCGCGTTCAAAGTCTGTTCGCGCTCGTCATGTCCGCCGCCGAGCCCTGCTCCGCGGTGCCGTCCCACCGCATCGATTTCATCGATGAAAATGATGCAAGGCGCGTTCTTCTTCCCCTGCTCGAACAAATCGCGCACTCGGCTCGCGCCGACGCCCACAAACATCTCCACGAAATCCGAGCCCGAAATCGAAAAGAACGGAACGTTCGCTTCGCCCGCAATCGCCCGAGCAAGCAAAGTCTTGCCCGTTCCAGGCGGCCCAACCAGTAACACGCCCTTGGGAATTCTTCCGCCAAGCTTCTGGAATTTCTGCGGGTCCTTCAAAAACTCGATGATTTCCTGCAGCTCTTCCTTCGCTTCATCCGTCCCCGCAACATCCTTAAACGTCGCTTTCTTCTGCTGCGCCGAAAGCAGCCGAGCACGCGATTTTCCAAAGCTCAGCGCTTTGTTTCCGCCCGCTTGCATCTGCCGCATCAGGAACAAACAAAATCCCACCAGCAAAATCAAAGGCGCCGCGTTCAACAGGATCAGAATCCAATCCCCGCTGCGTACTTCCTTCATCCCCTGGATCATCGCTCCCTTGTCCCGCAATTCCTTGATCAGATCCGGAGCCGCTTCCTTGAACACCGTCACCGTAAATTTCGTGTTCGGGGGATTCTTGTATTCACCCTGAATTTCATAACTGTTTGGCGAAAGGTACAGCGTCACTTCCTTGATGTCTCCCTCGTCCACCTTGGCCATGAACTCGCTGTAGCTGGGCGTCTGCTCGTGCGTCTGGCTTCCGTTCGCGGACACCAGCTTCCACAGCATCACGCCGAGAAAGACGATCGAGATCCAAAACAGAATTGTTTTCGCCGTAGAGCTGGAATTCACTTTGTCCTCACCTTTGTCCTTGGCCTCGCGGAAACTCTTCCCGCGAGGAAGCGACGCGCGAACCTTTCGATCTTACTTCGTACGTCCCTGCCGTCGCTTCACCTGCGCTGCCCCCGTGGAAAGAGCCCGGTAGTTCCGTCCCGTTCCGTTGGCCGCAGCCAGGCCGTAACCAACCCACATATCATTAGATGCCGTCCGGAACCCAAAGTAATCGGGCTCCAGTCCCACGCGCCGCCGCGCGGGCTTGTCCAGCAGCACTGCCAATCGCAGCGACCGCGGCTGGCTCTCTCCCAATCGCCGCAACAAAAATTCTTGCGTCACGCCGCTTTCCAGCACCGCATCGAGCAGCAGCACGTCGCGCCCTCTCAATTCCGGCCGCGCACCGAAATAAACCTCGCGCCGTTCGTTCCCGCCGTCGTTCACGTCCCGCACATCCTCGCGAACGAAATGACAAACGACGCCGGTGTTGATCTCGCGAATCAAATCGGCCGCGAAAACGAATCCGCGGTCCAGCGTTACAACCACATCCACGCGCCGCCCCTGGTACGCACGCGTGATTTCGCGCCCCAACTCCGCGATCCTCACGGAAATTCGCGCGGCAGAAAATGCCGCTCGTCCTCGTGCGTTCGACTTGACCGCTGGGCGGTCACGCATCAAGACTTTTCCTCGACGATCAGTATTCCCGTTCTGGTCCCTTCGCCCGCCGCAAACTCCGCCCCAACCGGAAAACCTCGCGCCCATACCAGCACGCCGCCGCTTGTCAGCACCGGCCAGCCGTCCCGCTCCCATCGGCTCACGTGTTTCTCGTTCAACAAGCGTTTCAGCTTGTGCGCTTTCTGATGCCCCGCGGGCTGCAGCTTGTCCCCGAAACGCCAGTTGCGCAGCACCAATGGCTCACGCAGCCGCTCGCGGTCCAAAACCGTTCCTGATTCTCTAGTTTCCTCTCTCTGCCCGGGCCAGTCAATCACCCTGAAGCGGAAGACGCACCCCGCTTGCGGCACGCGCAATTCCTGTCCCCCATCTCCAAAATCGATTTTGTGCTCGTATTCCGTTGCGCCAGACTGTTTCGCCCCGAATTTTCCGGCAGCTCCGCCGCGCACTCTGCCCGCGCCTGTAAGCTTTCCTTCGCCGCCAAAGTTGTCCGCCGCGCGTTCGCCGCCGGCGCCGCTTTTCGATCTCGTGCAAAAAACCAACTCCTCGCGTTCTCTGCGTATTTCCACGCCGCCCGGCAATTGCAGCATTTTCCCGTTCTCTCCATGCCGCGCCAGGTCCATCACCGTCGCAATGTGCCCTGCGCTGATTTGTCCCGTCCCGCGTTTCCTCTCCTCAATTAGACGAAACAGCATCCGCTTTGTCAGAGCAGAGTTTCTCTCTCCCTTCTCGGTGTCCTCTGCGCCCTCTGTGTTGAAATCCACCTTCCCCATCGGCGACAACAAATCCACGATCGCAATCCGCACCGCACCCGCTTCGTTTCTTGCCAACCTCTTGCACCGCTCCACCGCGACCCATTCTAGAAACCGTTCATCCTCCCGCGCGAACTCCGCAAGCGCGCCAAGATGCTCCACCACGCCGCTTTGAAACTCCCGCTCCAAAAGCGGCAGCAATTTCTTCCGGATCCGCGCCCGCGTTCGCGACATATCTCGATTCGTCGCGTCCTCGCGCCACTTCTGTTTTTTCGCGCGCAAGTAGTCCCGCAGTTCCGCTCGTCGAAAGTGGAGCAATGGCCGTACAACGCATTCCGCCCGCGGATGAATTCCGCCCAGCCCCGCCAATCCCGTTCCGCGCAAAATGTGCGCCAGCACCGTCTCCGCCTGATCGTCCGCCGAATGCGCCACGGCCACCCGCTCGACTTTCCCTTCCGCCACCAGTCTCGCGAAAAACTCGTACCGCGCCCGCCGCGCCGCATCCTCCAGGTTCGCTTTTTCCCGCCGCGCTCTCGCCGCCACGTCCACGCTCTCGCTGTAAAGCGTCAATCCATGTTTCTCCGCCAGCTTCGCCACAAACTTTTCATCCGCATCCGAAGCCGCGCCGCGCAACTTGTGATTCATGTGCGCCACGCTCAACACAATCCCAAGCTCCTCGCGCAATTCCACCAAAAGCAAAAGCAACGCCACCGAGTCCGCTCCTCCGGAGACTCCCACTCCCATACGCTCGCCCGCGCGCAACATCCCCGTGCGCCTCAAGCTCGCAAGCAATCGTCGGGCAAGCCCGGAGCTCTCGCAACGCTTCTTTGTTTTTGAAGTAACTCTCTTGGCCATGGCTGCAGCGCCCATGGTAGCAATTGCCCGCCAAACAGGTCGAGTCGCGCTGTCCTGGCAAGCTCAGAATCTCTAAAGATTCCGTTCAATAAAATTTAGGTGAACCCAACTCTGGCGCACTGCGCTCCGAGGGATATACTATGCGGCGTGTAAAGTGTAAAAGCGTTTCCAATACAAAGGCGGCAACCATGGAAATCGAGCGGCGCGACTTTCTTAAAACGACCGGCAAAGCCATCACCGTGGGCGCGGCAGCCCTCGCGCTAGGCGGAAAAATTCTCGGCGCCAACGATCGCGTCCGCGTCGCCGTCTGCGGAGTCCGCGGCCGCGGCAAGGATCACATCCATGGCTTCTCGCACGTCCCCGGCGTCGAACTCGCCGCCCTCTGCGACGTCGACGAAAACGTCCTCAACGAGCGCCTCGGCGACGTAGAAAAAATGGGTTTGCCCAAGCCCAAGGGTTACTTCGACGTTCGCAAACTCCTCGAAGACAAGGAAATCGACGCCATCTCCATCGCCACGCCCAATCATTGGCATTCGCTCATCGCCATCTGGGGCTGCCAGGCCGCGAAAGACGTCTACGTCGAAAAGCCCTGCTCGCATAACACCTTCGAAGGCCGCCAGCTTGTCCGCGCCGTAAAAAAATACAATCGTATCTGCCAGCACGGCAGCCAGTCCCGCTCCAATCCCGGCATGCTCGAAGCTATCCATCACGTCGGCGACGGCACCATCGGCGATGTCTACATGTCCCGCGCCATCTGCTACAAGTGGCGTGGCACCATCGGCCACGCTGACCCCTCCCCCATTCCCGCCGGCGTCCATTACGATCTCTGGACTGGCCCCGCTCCCTACAAGCCCTTCACGAAAAATCGCTTTCACTACAACTGGCACTGGATCTGGGACACCGGCAACGGCGAAGCCGGCAATCAAGCCATCCACGAAATCGACATCTCTCGCTGGGGCCTCGGCGTCGGTTTTCCCGT
>JBARBE010000333.1:0-1682 GCA_049792735.1 Candidatus Acidiferrum sp. | reverse complement strand
ACTTCAGTCTGCGCGCCTTTGACTTTCTTCCCTCTTCGCAAACCCCGCGCAGACTGAAGTCTACGCTACTCAATCGCAGCACCCCATCAGCCCGAGCGTACTCGCTCCCACACGAAACACGTACGCGCCCATTTCCCATCCACCGCCGGTATTTTGATTGAAGAGCCCCACGCTCCCCGGCCACAAATCCCCCGGAAATAGTCCCCGCTGATACGTGGACCCGAGATTCGCGCCCGAGTCAATCGCCGGAGATCCCGGCAGCAGCGTGTAATCGCCGCCCGCGGAAAGCGCCGCGCCATTCGTCAGCAAGGGATTCGCACTGATCGAGTGCGCGTCCTCGGAACTCGCCGTCTGCCAGCCGGAAAGACTGTACGCCGTGCCGCCCCGGTTAAAAGGCGTCCCGGACGCGGAATAATAATCGTTGTAGTCGTACGCCGAGCCGCTCTCGGACGTCGCGTCCACCGAAGCGTATCCGCCCGTCCAGAAAATATTATTTTTCACCAGCGCGCCCGTCGACGTGGATGCTTGCGTCACCACCGGATTCACGACGCCCGGCCCGTACACCGTGTTGTTGTAGATCGCGCTGCCCGCGCTGCCCGTCAGCAGAAATCCTTCGCCGCCGCTCAGGCTAGAACTCGACGCGGAAATATCCAGCAGGTTGCTCCAGAACGAAATCGTCGCGCCCGTGGTCAGCCCCGAGTTTCCTCCGCTGCCCACGTCCACGCCCCACTCGAAATTTCCAAAAATAAAACTGTGCGACACCGTGAGCGATGTTCCCGAATCTCCCACCAGCACGCCATAGCCGTGCCCGTTATACGTGTCCGATCGGAATGGCCCCGCCGTGCTGTAAATC
This sequence comes from Candidatus Acidiferrum sp., assembly GCA_049792735.1. Taxonomy (GTDB): domain Bacteria; phylum Acidobacteriota; class Terriglobia; order Acidiferrales; family UBA7541; genus Acidiferrum. Next base: position 829 of record JBARBE010000333.1, on the reverse strand, counting down.
AAGCAACTATCGATCGTGTTGTTGGACGCGCCGCCGTGCGCCACCACCACGCTCCACACCGAGCCCGTGAACACGTAGGCCTCGCGCATGTACGTGTCGTTATAAAACGTGGAATTCTGCACCAAATTTCCCGTCGTGCCCGCGCCGTAAATGCACAGCGGCGAAGTGCCGTACGAGTTGTAGGCCGTAATATTTGTGACCACATTGCTTGTCGCGCCCACATACACGCACACCGGATGCCGAAACGTGTCATGGAACGCGGCGTTGCGCAGGATCGAATGGCTGCCGGTCAGATAGATTCCGCCCAGCGTGGCGCTCGAGGTGTTGTAGGTTTCCGCCTGGTCCAGCGAATCGATGATCAAATACGATTGCCCGTTGTCCCAGGTCGTGAAGCTCGGGCTGGACGCGGTCACGTAGGAATACGTTTTTCCGTTCGTTGCCACATTCGAGTTGTCCGACGCGTGGATGTACAGATTCGTCCCGTCATAAAACCACGAGCCCGGCGTCTGATCGACCGCGAGCGGGTTCGCCACCAGCAGCGAGAGGTTGCCGTTTTCCCACAGCGCCACGGGCGCCGAGCCGAGCGCCTGCGTGTAGGTGTACTGCGTAGTGTTGATGGCGACGATATTCTTGATGACGATGTTGCCGCCGGTGGAATATCCGCTCACCGTCGTGCTCTGCGACTGGTCCGGGCCGGAAAAATTCGACCACAACACTTCGTGATTGTTGGTGTAGTACTCGACGTTTCGCGCCGTGGTGTAGATCGTCACCATCTGGTCGACGGTGTTGTCCAGGGCGTAAGAAAATTGATCCGAAGTCACCGTCGTTC
>JBARBE010000332.1:0-7149 GCA_049792735.1 Candidatus Acidiferrum sp. | reverse complement strand
CTCGCGGGAGGGGCATTGCGCGTTGCGAGCAACCAAACAACTACCGCGATGGCTGCCGCCAGGAAGATAGAAAGCGAGATGACCTCGGCGCCTAAACGGCGCTCCGGGTTCTTCGCAAAGGATTCTGACCCGGAAGCCTCGTTCCGGTTTGAGGAGGCGGGCTTGGCCGCAGCGGAATTACGGTGGTGGAAGGAAAGCAAATAAGTGCCTTTGGGGAGTTCGACCACCATGGAGTCGTCTTGGCCGTCCGAGCCGTAATACTCAGCTAGCTTTGAGCGGAGGCGGCCGGCTTGCACCCGGACCATGGAATCGAGCTGCGGGTCGAAGTCCGCGGAGCGGCCGAAAACCTCGGTCGCAATTTGGAACTCTTTGATTGGGGTACCGGGGTGCTCGATGGCATGCTTGGCCAAATAGCGGAGCAGTTTACAGAGAGATTCGGAGCCATGGAGAGGATGGCTGGCAGTGAGACGCTCGATCTGCTCGAGGAGATGGTTCTGTTCGTTCACAACATTCCTTGATACGTTGAAGTAACGGGAGTGTAACAAGTCGCGCAAGTCTCTGCAAGATGGAGAGTTATTCGATGTAACCGTATCAGACGCATTGAGACTTCCAACTCGAAGCCAAAAAACAAATAGTACGCATAAATATAACGGCATAGGCCGTGATGCGTCCGGTGCGACCGACGAATCTACGGTGAGGGCGACAGAACGGCGAAGGGTATTCGATTTGGTGCGTTTGTGCGAGGCGCATGCCGAGGGCGCCTTGGTGCGTAATGGGGGTGCCGTTCGCGGTTAAGCTTGGCTTGTTCTGTGGCAGTCCAGGCTCAGCCTTCCTAATCACGTTTAACCAATTAGAGAGTGTGCGACGCGCGAGGATGCGGCAAAGTCAAGGTTGCCCTGCGTCATTGCCGTGCTCTTCGGTGTTTGCTCTGAGGAATTCGATACAAATAGGAATCGGGTTGGCAAGGAGGGGTGGAATGACGAAGCGACTGGCAGCGGCAGGTCTGGCGGTTCTATTTGGCTTAATCTTGATGTTGGCGCCGAAAGCTTCCGGTCAGGCGGTTTTTGGAAGCATTATCGGAACGGTGACCGATCCGCAGGGGAATGCGGTGGTCGGAGCCAAGGTAACGGTGACTTCGACGACCAAGAGTTTTACCTACGATACGACCACCAATGAGAGCGGAAATTATTCCGTCACACACTTAATCCCTGATACTTACAAGATTCACGTCGAGGCCACTGGCTTTAAAGCCTACGATGTTCCAAGTGTCACGGTATCGGCGGACACCTCTGCAAGCGTCAATGCCGCACTGCAACTCGGCGCAGTGACACAAACCGTCGAAGTCACTGGTGCCGTTCCACAGCTACAGACCGACCGCGCAGACGTCGACATCCAATTCAACCAGCAGTATATCCAAGACTTGCCCGTGCTCAATCGCAACTTCACCAACTTCGAGTTGCTCTCTCCCGGTACCCAAAAACTAGTGGGCTGGAGCCACGCCGCAACGGAAAACCCCCAGGGCGGCGGCCAAATCTTCGTCAATGGACAACACTTTTCCGGCACGAACTTCGAACTCGATGGGACGGATAACCAGGACGCCATCTTGGGCATCATTGTTGTCAATCCCAACCTCGATGCTATTGCGGAAACAAAGATCGCTCTTCAGGACTACGACGTGGAATCGGGCAACGCGGTCGCTGGCAATGTTGGTGTGTCGATCAAATCCGGTACGAATGAATTCCACGGCACGGGGTTCTATTACTACCGCAATAGCGACCAGCAGGCTCGGGATCCCTTTACAAATACGCCCGGTGTGCCGCTCGCTCCCGCAACCTGGAAACAGTTTGGTGGATCCGTCGGTGGTCCCATCATCAAGGACAAGCTCTTTTTCTTTGGAGATTATCAGGGTACGAAACAGATACAGGGGATCACCAACCAGTACACGATCCCGACGGCGGAAGTACTAAGCACTTGCAATCCCGCAACGAATGCCGCGAGCGCTACGCCGGGCTTCTGCGATTTGAGTCAGTATCTCGACGCCTACGGGCCACTTGTAAACGGCGTTCATAGCGGGCAGGTCTTCGACCCGACGACTGGAAACTCAACGGATGGCTCCGGCCGCACACCCTTCCCCAACAACATGATTCCCATCTCAATGATTCCGGCGGGCATGGGCAAGCTCCTTGCCGAGTTTCCAACGCCGACGGTTCCCGTTTCAGGTACGGGTACGGGCATTACGGGAATCAACAACAATTACGTTTCGACTGGAAACGGTCCTTACAATCAGTATTCCTTTGACACGCGCATCGATTACAGCGCTCCCCATAACTATCAAGTTTTCGGACGTTTCAGTCTTGACTATTTCAACTTGTCGGGCCTTGGCGGTTTGGGTGCCCTCGGTGGTGCCGGCTTTGGGCCCGGCGGCTTGAACGGTTCTTCGATTAACCACGACTACAGCCTCGCCAGCGGCTTCACAAAAGCATTCGGCACGAATTGGCTGACCGACTTCCGCGTGGGATGGTTTCAGTACAATCCGGTGACACATTACTCTGACGCATCTGCGAGCCCCATGGACGGATTCGGGTTCCCCGGCTTGAACTCCGGGCCCGGCATACAGGGTCCGCCAACCACCGGCGGTCTCTCGGGGTTCAATTTCACGCAAAATGGCAATGGCGGCGGAAACGGCGGTCTCTCTGCATTCGGAGATGGGCTGAACATCGGACGTTGCAACTGCCCGCTGACGGAGAGAGAGCGTCAAATCCAGTTCGTGAGTAACTGGACGCGCATCCTGGGAAATCACAGCATCAAGTTTGGCGCGGACATCCGCTATGCCACGAACCTTCGCATCCCCAGCGACTCCAGCCGCACTGGTATTCTAAACTTCGACCAGTACGGGACAGGCGACGCCGGAAGTTTTGGTCTTGGTTTGGCTACAATGTTACTCGGTGATGTTAACTCGTTTCAGCGCTTCGTAAGCCCACCCAACGTTCAGGCCATCGGCCATCAGTGGCGCCAATTCTTGTATGGGCAGGACACCTGGCGCGTCAGCCCGAAGTTCACCATGACCTATGGCGTGCGCTGGGAAATTTACAATCCAGAGGCGGTCACGGCCAAGGGCAACGCTGGTTTTGGAGACTTGAATAATGGCGAGCTTCTCGTGGCTGGCTACGGCGGCGTTTCAGATAATGGCGGCGTGGCGAATACGTACAAAGCCTTCGCTCCGCGCGTTAGCTTTGCCTATCAATTCGATCCCAAGACAGTTCTACGCATCGGGTACGGCCGCGGATTCGATATTGGCGTGTTCGGTTCCAATTTCGGCCACGCCGTCACGCAAAACCTTCCGGTTCTGGCATCACAATCACTTTCAGACTCGAATTTCAATGGCTCCGCGTACACGGATAATCGCAGTGCGGTTTTCAATCTTGTTAACGGCCCGCCAGCATACCCATTTGCAAATCTTATAAACGACTTGAATACAAATGGCTACTTGCCGTTGCTCGGGCCCGACGGTACGGCTGCCACCTATATCCGTCCGCGGGTTCAGAGGCTTCCAACGATTGATGAATGGAATGCCACGGTTCAGCGCCAAGTAACTTCTACTCTTAACATTACCGTGAGTTACGTCGGCAACAAAGGAACTCATATGTTTGCCGGGACAGGTCCTTCCTATGGCTTGAACGACGTTGCTATCGGTACCGGTACCGCCCCTGTGACTTGTACGCCGAATTGCTCGGTGTCCTTCGTGCCAAGCGTACCGGCAAACCAGCGCCGCGAGTTTTTCTTGAACGGTGTTTACTCCTTCCCGTATACAGGTACAGGCTACACGCCTTGTTGCTCGGGGGGCGTCGGCAATTATTTTGGCAACGACGCCAACAACAACTACAACGCGCTACAGATAAAGGCGGAAAAACGGACGAGCTATGGGCTGCAGTTCCTAGCGCATTACACCTTTTCGCGAGCCTACGCGTACGATTCGGGATATTACGACGTGGACAAAACGTACGCATACGGTCCCAACCCGAACAACCGCAACAATGAGTTCGTTGTTAACTCTATCTATGAGCTGCCTTTTGGCAGAGGCAAACATTTCCTGAGCGACGCCGGGCGAGCGATGGACCTTGCGATTGGGGGCTGGCAAGTGAGCAACACTCTGACTTGGGGCAGCGGTCTGCCTTGGACGCCTGGCATCGGAGAATGCGGCGCTATCGCGGATGCTGGACCTTGCCGTCCAAATGTGATTAACGGTGAAAAAATCAAGACGGGCAAAACGATGGCTCCATGCAGCCCGGGTAGCTCAACTCAGTGTGTGTACTGGTTCACACCGGTAGCTCCGCTTTCCTATGGCAGCCAGGTCAATGCCGCCAACGCTGGGATGAACTCTTGTACCTTTGGCCGGCCAACTTCGGGCCCCTTCACCCTTCCAGCTTGCGGCCAGATCGGGAACGCCGGGTTCGATTCTTATCGCGGCCCGCACGTTTTCTACGATGACATGTCGTTGTCGAAGACGTTTAACATTACGGAGCGCTACAAGGCGCAATTCCGCTTTGATGCCTACAACGTCTTTAACCATCCAGTCTTGGGCTTCAATGCCAACGAGGGCAACACCTGCATCGACTGCGGCGGCACGGCTGGACAAATCACCGACATCCAAAACGACAATTCACCGGGTTCACCGACCGGGATGCGTCAACTGCAGTTTGGATTTAGATTCATTTTCTAACAAAGAAAAAACACCACACCCCAACCCGACGGGGAGCCCTCACCGGCTCCCCGTTTTTTATGCTCTAATCGTTTCCGCCTTTGAATAGGGTCACATCCATGGAGAAGCTTGTCCGGTTTTCTGTCGGTTGCCTGAGCAGCTTGATTTTGGCCGCGACACCTGCGCATCCGCAACGGGCCAGTGGGCAGCAAAACCCGTCCTCTCCCGTTGCTCCTCGCCTGTCGCAAAATGCCTCGCACATTCCTCCCGCCGATTTCAGCCAAGCGCGAAAGCTCTCGCAGCAAGGCAAGTACGACGAGGCGATCGCCGCCCTCAAGGAAATCGAGACTCAACATCCGGAGATGAGGGGACTCGCACACGAAATGGGAGCCGCTTACTACAAGAAAAGCGATTTCATAAACGCCATCCTCTATTTGAAGAAAGCTCGCGAAGAAGATTCCAGTGACGCGGAAGCGGAGCAACTGCTCGGGATCTCCTATTATTTGGCTGGACGGCCTGCCGAGGCGATTCCCGAGCTCGAAAAAGTGCAGACGTGGTATCCGACCGCGAATGTGGATGCGTCGTATATCTTGGGGGTTTGCTACATCCAGACGAAGGACTATCCCAACGCGCGCAAAGCGTTCGCGAAAATGTTTGATGTCCCGGCGGATTCGGCAGCCAGCTATCTGTTTACGGCGAGGATGTTGCTGCGGCAGGATTTTGGTCCCGTGGCCGAAGGATACGCTCATAAGGCCGTGGAACTCGATCCGAAACTTCCTCTAGCCCATGAGCTTCTCGGCGAAGTTTACCTATACCATTCGCAAATCGACCAGGCCATTGCGGAGTTCCAAAAAGAGCTGGAAATTAATCCTGGCTATCCTGCGGCGTATTACAAGCTTGCGGATTGCTATTCGCGTGTGCAGAAATTTGACGATGCGGAGCGGCTCTTGCAGCGTTCGATTTGGCTGGATCCCACTTCGACGGGGCCGTATATTCTGCTCGGCAAAGTTCTGGAGAAAAAAGGTGAGACGCAGCTCGCCGTGAGGGCGCTCCAACGCGCCCTGGCGATGGATCCCAACAATCCCATTCCGCACCACCTTTTGGGAGAGGCTTACCGCAACTTGGGAAGAAATGAAGACGCGGACCGCGAGCTAAAAGTGGCCGGTCAGTTAGAAGACAGGCAGAATGCGAAGCCTTGAAACCGGCCGCCATTCGGAGTCGGATGAACGATTTCTCTAAGTTGTTTCGCGGACTCTTTGTGGCATCCGTATCCCTAGCCTTTGCGTGGGGAGTGCTGCCGCAAAATACATACGACGAGCCATGGCGGCCGCAGTATCATTTCACTCCGCCGAAGAACTTCATGAACGATCCCAATGGCCTCGTGTATTACAAAGGTGAGTACCATTTGTTCTACCAGTACAATCCGCAAGGAACGGAATGGGGCCACATGAGCTGGGGCCACGCGGTCAGCACGGATATGTTGCATTGGAAGAATCTGCCGGTCGCGATTCCGGAAGAGCCGGGGAAATTTATGATCTATTCCGGTAGCGCCGTGGTGGATTGGCATAACTCGAGCGCGCTTTGCAAAGGTGCTGATTCCCAAGATCCTTCTTGCCTGATTGCAATCTATACTGCCGCTGGGACCAACTCGCAGAAGCAAAATCTTGCTTTTAGCAACGACCGTGGCCGCACTTGGATAAATTATTCGGGAAATCCGGTCGCTGATTTGCAGCCGCCGGACTTCCGCGACCCCAAAGTATTTTGGTATGCGCCGAAGAAAAAATGGGTGATGGTCGCGGTCCTTGCGGACGAGCGAAAAACAGTGTTCCTTGATTCGCCTGATTTGAAGACTTGGGTGCTTCGGGGCTCGTTTGAAGCCGCGCCTATAGAGAAAGGACAGTGGGAATGTCCCGATCTTTTTGAATTGTCAGTGGACCACAATCCGAAGAATAAGAAGTGGGTACTCGTCGTGAATCGTAATCCAGGCGCGCCGGCCGGCGGCACTGGCGTCGAATATTTTGTGGGTTCGTTTGACGGCGTAAAGTTTGTGAATGAAACCGCCGCAGGCAAAGAGCTGTGGGCCGATTACGGCAAGGATTTTTATGCGACGAACTCGTATTCTGATATTCCTCCGACTGATGGGCGCAGAATATGGATTGGTTGGATGAGCAATTGGCAGTACGCGAACCGCGAGCCTACGGAGATTTGGCGCGGCGCGCAATCGTTGCCCCGCGAGTTGGGCTTGAAGAAGTTTCCTGACGGGATTCGCCTTATCCAAAAACCCATCGTCGAAATGAAACGGTTGCGGCGGCAAGAGTTGTTGCGAATGTCAAATGTGACCGTCCCGGAGGCAACCGAAAGGATGCGCGCTGCGAAAGTGAGGGGGGACACCTTGGAAATTGAAGCGGAGTTAACTCCAGAAAATGCGCAAGAGATTGGTTTCCGCTTGC
>JBARBE010000331.1:0-2013 GCA_049792735.1 Candidatus Acidiferrum sp. | reverse complement strand
GAGATCGGTCGAGTCGAGAACAGGCGCAGTGGCTTTAGTCTTCCGGTGGGTCGTGGCGGCGCTTTCGCTTCGCCCCCTCAGTCCGGCTTGGCATAGCTCTGTTTCCTGTTCCCGCTCAGCAAACCGGACGTGCAGATTTCCCGCATCCGGCTTTCTCCCGTTCCATCAGACATTCACTCTCGACAAGTCGGCGCGGCGATTCGGAACAGCATAGAGGCCAAGCGTCTCGTAGAGATACTTGTCCGGGATTTGGGCAAAACCCGCACCTCGTTGCCCCGTTCGGCGCGTCATCCAGCGCCGGACTCTTCGCTCGGTGTAGCGGCGGACAAAGTCGTAAGTCTTAACGACCGGGCCTTGATTGAAGTAGCCACACCAACCTCGCAGCAAGCTGCTGATGCGGGTCACTGTGCTCAAGGGATCGTCCGCGTACCACTGAGCGGAGGTCCGTTCGTGAATCCGTTTGAGCAGACTCTTCACAGCTTTCCGCGAAGGTCGGGTGCCAATGGAACGGCGACCGCCCTTGCCGTAAAAGCCGCCAACCGTGTATCCCAAGAAGTTAAAAGATTCCTCGGGCAGTCGGGCGATGCGTGTCTTGGTCGTGTTCACCTCTAGACCCAAACGCGTCATTAGCCGTTGCATGCGAACCATTGCCGTTCCGGCATTGCCGGGTCGACAACAGATCACGAAGTCATCAGCATAATTTACGACGTAGGCGTCGAGTTGCTCTTGGTGACCGTGGCGTTGCCAGGCCAGCAGGAAGCGCCGAAAGTAGCAGTTTGCCAACAAGGGCGAAATCACTCCACCTTGCGGCGTTCCTCGTTTGGTCTTGCGTGCTTCGGCAGTCTGAACCGGATGGCCGTCGATGCGTTCCACGACTGGCGCTGTCAACCAGCGCTTTATCGTACGCAACAAACGTCCATCGGCAATACGCCGGATCAGACTTTGCATCAAGGGAGCATGCGGAATCGACGTGAAGTAGTCGCGCAGATCCGCATCCACTACTTCCCGCCTCCCGTGCTCCGTCACGTGCCAATACACTCTTCGTAGAGCCATCTTTGCGTCCACCCCGGGACGAAACCCGTACTGTTGAGGTAACAGGTCCGCCTCGAAGATGGGGCTCAGAATCAGCACTGCCGCCATCTGAACCACACGATCCCGGATGGTCGGAATGCCCAGAGGCCGTTGGCCCCCGTTGCTCTTGGGTATCCACACTCGCAGGAGGGGTTTGGGGGCATACTTGCCAGCCACCAACTCCTTCCGCAGCGTTTCTAGCCAGTGTTTCTGATCCTGCATTTCGATCCGCTCGAATGTTTCGCCATCCACTCCTGCTGCTCCCGCATTCTTGCGGCATCGGGAGTAAGCTTCTAGCAAAACATCTTCTCGGCAGACCTTGTCCCACAGAGAGTAGAAACGGTAGGCCGGTTCTGTCTTAGCTTTCGTCTGTAGCAAAGTCTGAAGCTTCTCAACCTTTTTAGTCGGTGTTGTTAGACTCATCGTCAATCACCAGGCTTTCTGCTCTTTCTTTGCTGGATCGGGTCAGGGCTCCTTCCCTCCACCGGTATTACCCGGTTTCTCCGGTACTACGAACCCATCCGTCATCTGCGTCCGCCGTCGCTGGCCCTCGCGGGTTCGTCGTTGGTTCCAAGCTGTCGCTCGGCGCCACGGTCGCAGACTTCCCTTGTTGCGCACTGTTCTTATTCCGTGCGTGCTGCCACCCCTACCCCGGTGGAATCTCCGGTTGCGTTTCTCGTTCGCTTCACCGGTGACTTCGGCCTTCCCCGTTATTATGGCGGGTCGGCTTCCACATTGGCTGTTTCGAGGCCTGCTCGGTGTTCACTTACGTTGCAGCCCGTACGTTTCACTGACCTCCTACGAGGCCTTTTCCTGAGGTGCTTCAGACCATTCGTCGCCTCCTGATCCGCTTCAGGTGTTTCCGGCTGGAACGAGAGTTAGCCGGCCCGGATTTCCACCGGGTAGAACTGTGCACCTTTATCAAGGCACACACAACAACGC
>JBARBE010000330.1:0-1594 GCA_049792735.1 Candidatus Acidiferrum sp. | reverse complement strand
CGGTCGCACAGGGAAACCGGGTGGACAGCCCGGCTGGTCCCGCTGACGGCGGACGGGCTGATCTACGCCAGCTCGATGGTGATGCTCGCCTCGGCGCGCCGGAAGGCCCGGTGCCTGGGCTGACGCGGTGGCTGCTCGGCCTGGGCATTGCGGCGACGCTGGCGGCGAATGTGGTCACGGCCTGGGGCACGGCGCGGCCAGTGCCGTCGTGGCCGTGTGGCCGGCGGTGGCGGTGGTCGGGTCGTATGAGCTGCTGATGGTGATCATCTGCGGCGTTCAGGTGCCGGCGGACGTGCCCGACGTAGCTGGAGTGCCCGATCGCGTAACTGATGCTGACCGACTGCAAGTGCAGGCCGCGCAGGAATTCGCCGCTAAGCTCGCGACCGGTCGCGTTCCCTCGGTGCGCGCAGCGGGTACGGGGCCTACTTGGCCACCTTGACCAGCAGATAACAGCAGGCGGGCCGCTCGGGCGTCCGTCGCCACGCCCGACGCTCCACCGGGGACGTCCGGGCGGTTCGTCACAAGACGTGACGCACTGACGGAGACGGCACGCTAAAAGATCCGCCTGCATGCCGAGAGGCTGGTCAGTACTGGGCCGACGGTGGGGCGCAGATCGGGTCATTTATGGGTTCCAGCCTGAACAGTCGTGCCCTTCAGCCGGGACACCGGCCGGCACTAGAGGCGCGCGGACGGAGGGCCGCGGCATCCGCGGTGCGGGACCTGGTCAGTTGTCGTGAAGCGTGGCGGCGGTACTGGGGTGAGGCGCGCGGAGCCTGAACCACAGGAACAACAGGGTCAGCGGCAGTGCCAATCCGCCGATGCCGTAGATGGTGAATGCGGCGAAGCCGTCGATGGGCCTGACCAGCCACCCGAAATTCTGGCCGAAAAACCCAGTGACGAACGTCAGCGGCAGGAAGACCGTGGCCAGGATCGTGAGCTGCTCGATGGTGAAATTCTGCCGGAGGCTGATCTTGGTCTGCTCGACTGAGAGGACTGCGATGTTGGCCTGCAGCACCGTGCCGAGCAGGTCACGCTGGGCGGCAACTTCCTCGTTGACCAAGAGCAGGTGGTCCTGGACATCGCGCAGGTATGGCTTCAGCTGCGGGGCTGCGGCCGCGCGCTTGACGGTGTTGACCACGGCTAGCAGCGGGTGGACCGCACGGTAGAAATCGGTGGCCTCGCCGCGCAGGGAGTAGATCCGTTCGGTCGGCGCGACGGTGCCGGAGAACACGGTGGCCTCGATCTGATCTATGTCGTGTTCGAGCCCGGCGACGACGGGTCCGTACCCGTCCACCACCTGGTCCAGGATCGCCCACAGCGCCGATAGGCTGCCTGCGGCGAGCAGTTCCGGCCGCTGCTCGAGCCGCTGCCTGGCCCCGCGCAACTCACTCGCCACGCCCCGCCGCACCGTGATCACGAACGTCGGCGCGAGGAAGACGCTGATCTGGCCGAACTCCACTTTCTCGGCGTCGTCGTCGTAGTGCGCGGTGCGCAGGATGACCAGCCGGATGTCCTGGTCGTAGGTTTCGATCTTCGGCCGCATGTGAACGTTCTGCGCGTCCTCAATCGCCAGTTCATGCAGGCCGAAGGTGTC
>JBARBE010000329.1:0-8000 GCA_049792735.1 Candidatus Acidiferrum sp. | reverse complement strand
ATCGTCCTCTGCGATACCGTCGGCCACGCCATTCCCAATGGCGCCTACAACCTCGTGAAATTCGTGATCGATGAGGTCGTCAAGCCCAGTGGCGAAAAAATTCGTGTCGATTGGCATGGCCACAACGACCGCGGACTAGCCATCGCAAATTCACTAGCCGCCGTCGCCGCAGGAGCCGATTCCGTCCACGCCGCCGCCAATTCCCTTGGCGAACGCGTCGGCAACACGCCGATGGAACTCATGCTCGTGAATCTGCGTCTGATGGGCCTCATTCACCAGGATCTTTCGCGCCTCAAGGAATACTGCGAAAAAGTCGCCAAGTACACGCACACCACGATCCCTCCAAACTATCCCGTCATCGGCCGCGACGCTTTCCGCACCGCCACCGGCGTCCACGCCGCCGCCATCATCAAAGCCTTCCACAAAGGCAACCAGTCTCTCGCCGATTCCGTCTATAGTGGTGTGCCCGCGCACCTCTTCGGACTCGACCAGGTCATCGAAATCGGCCCCATGAGCGGCAAATCCAACATCCTTTTCTGGCTCGAGCGCCACAACATCCCCCCCGACGATTCCCTCGTCAATCGCATTTTCGACGCCGCCAAACAATCCGCCCGCGTCCTCACCGACGCCGAAATTTCCGCCCTCTGCTCCGAGGCCGCACGCCATTGAACATCGCAACTTCGCGGGCCCGGGCAGTGAAACAGATCCTCGTTTGGGTTATCCTCTTCGCTATGCCGGTTCGCTATTCCCTCGCACGCCAAACCTCGCGCTCCGCGTCCAGGCCCCAGCTCGGCGAAAATCCACAAGTCCGCAAAGCAATGGCCTGGTTCGTCCCCAACCTGCCTTGGATCAACGACCAGCAAATCCGTCTCACCGAAATCCCCGCGCCACCTTTTGGAGAAGCCCCGCGCGCCGCCGCGCTCAAAGATCTTCTCTCCGCCGCCGGCCTGAACGTCCACATCGACGCCACTGGCAATGTGATCGGCGAACTACGCGGCACAAACGAAAATGAAATCGTCACGCTCTCCGCGCATCTGGACACGGTATTCCCCGCCGGCACCGACGTCAAAGTCCGCCACGACGGCACGCACCTCCTGGCTCCTGGTATTTCTGACAATGGGACCGGCCTAGCCGCGCTCGTAGCCATCGCTCGCGCCATTCAAGAAGCCCACATCAAGCCCCAGCGCACCATCCTCTTTGTCGCCGACGTCGGCGAAGAAGGCGAAGGCAATCTCCGCGGCGTTCGCGCTCTAGTCGATGCCTACCGCACGAAACTCAAAGACATGATCGTTCTCGACGGCGCCGGCACCGATTACGTCACCACCATCGCCCTCGCCTCCCGCCGCCTCGAAGTCGAAATCACCGGCCCCGGCGGCCACAGTTGGTCCGACTTCGGCATGCCCAACCCCATCAACGCCCTCATCCGCGGCTCCGTCCGCTTCATCAATACAAAAGTCCCCACCTCTCCGCGCACTACTTTCAATCTCGGCCAAATCGAAGGCGGCACTTCCGTCAACTCCATCCCTTACGAAGCCCACCTCAAAGTCGACGTGCGCTCCGAGAACGAAGACGAACTCACCAAACTCGAATCCGCTTTCCGCGAATGCATGGCCGCCGGCGTTCGCGACGAAATGGAATCTTCCCGCGATCGTTCCCGCGGAAGGCTCGAATGGAAGGTGAGTGTCATCGGCAGCCGACCCGGTGGCGAATTGGCGGCAACGTCTCCACTTCTCGCTTCGCTTCGCGCCGCCGATGTTATTGTGGAAAACGATTCACGGATCGAGCGTTCTTCCACCGATGCCAACATCCCGCTCTCCCTGGGCATCGACGCGATTTCGATTGGCGCCGGAGGCAACGGCGGTGGTGCGCATTCGCTCCTGGAATGGTACGACCCAGCAGGCCGCGAATTAGGATTGCAGCGCGCCCTGCTCACCCTGCTCGGAGTAGCAGGCGTTGCCCCGGAGAAGCCTGAATGAGGATTCGCGCAAGTAGTTTCCTTGCCTTAATCGCAATAATCGTTTTCAGTTTCTGCGCCGGCGCCATTGCCCTGCGCGCAAAATCGCAAACACCGCAAAATTCCCGGCCCGCGCCGCACACCACCGTCTATCTCCACGGCCGTATTTACACCAACGACCCAGCCAATCCCTGGGCCGAAGCCATGGCCATCCGCGAAGGCAAAATCCGCTGCGTCGGCAAAATCGATTACGTCCTTCTCCAATGCGGCGGAACCGATCCCGACGCCGAAACGATCCATCTTCACGGCAAGTTCGTCATGCCGGGTTTCAACGATGCTCACGTTCATCTCGGCCACGCCGGCGCGGACATGCTCTCGGTGCAATTAAATGGCGTCACCAGTATCGAGGAATTGCAGAAGCGCGTCGCCGACGCGGTCACGCATCACCAGCCCGGCGATTGGATCACTGGTAGCGGCTGGGATCACACTCTCTGGCCCGACAAGAAATTTCCCACCAAGCAGGAACTCGACGCCGTCTCGCCGAACAATCCCGTTTTTCTCGTCCACGTATCCGGCCATGTAGCCGTCGCCAATTCGCTCGCTCTCAAGCACGGCGAAATTACGAAGGACACTCCCAATCCTCCCGGCGGCGTAATCGAGCGCGACGCCAACGGCGATACCACCGGCATGCTCGAAGAAGATTCCGCCATGAGTCTGGTCTCCGACAGAATTCCCGACCTGAAAATCGATCAGCGCCGCCGCGGCATTCTCATGGTGTTAGCCGATACCGCCAAAAACGGCGTCACTTCGGCCCAGGATTTTTCCGATTGGGCCGATTTCCTCGTTTACGTCCAACTGAAGCAGGAAGGGAAGCTCACCCTGCGCATTACCGAATGGCTCCCGTTCATCGATTCGATGGACGATTTGCAGGACAAGCGCGCCCAAGGGGGCACCACCGACCCCTGGCTCCGCACCGGCGCCGTGAAAGGCTTTCTTGACGGCGCACTCGGCTCACGTACCGCCGCCATGCTCGGTCCCTATTCCGACGATCCCTCCACCAGCGGCATCCTCACCAACGACCCCGATAAATTCCGGGCCATGGCCATCGAGCGCGACAAAGCCGGCTTCCAAATTAATTTTCACGCCATCGGCGACAAAGCCAACCGCGAAGCCCTCGATATCTTCGAAGCCGTCCTCAAGGCCAACGGCCCGCGCGACCGCCGCGACCGCGTCGAACACGCGCAAGTCCTGGCCCCCGAAGATCTCCCGCGTTTCGCCAAGCTCAACGTCATCGCCTCCATGCAGCCGTCTCACGAAACCACCGACATGCGCTGGGCCGAGCAACGCCTCGGCCCCGAACGTTCCAAAGGCGCTTACGCTTGGGCTTCTTTATTAAAGAGCGGCGCACATCTCGCTTTCGGCACCGATTACGACGTCGAGCCCATCAATCCCATGCGCGGCCTCTACGCCTGCGTCACCCGCGAGCTTCCAGATGGCGGTCCCACCGGCGGCTGGGAGCCCCAAGAAAAAATCTCATTGCAAGATTGCATACACGCCTACACCACCGGCTCCGCCTACGCCCAGTTTGAAGAAGGGAAGAAAGGCGAGCTAAAAGTCGGCGAATACGCGGATTTCATCGTCCTCTCCGACGACCTCACGAAAATTCCGCCTTCGCAGTTCACGAAAGTAACTGTTCTTCAAACTGTCGTCGGAGGCCGGACTGTGTACCCAGCAAACTAGGGGGCATTTCTCAATCGCTTGTTTGTTCTGTTGTCGGCTCTGTGCAATAAAGCGCTTCCACTCAGGGCTCGCGAACTTCCAGAATCTGATCACCCCTTATATCGTGGAGTTCCTGCACCCGCCCGCTTGGCCAATGAATCTCGATGAGCTTGGCAACCGCTTCCTTGCCCAGGCCAAAACGCACTATGGGCTCGCTCGAAGAGGCGTACCCCACGCTCGTCGTGCAAGTGTTGAATAGCTTGCGCCCGCGTGTTAACGTAACCGCAATCTGCGCGCCGATCCCGTCCCGATTGCTCTTTGTGCCTCTCAGTTTCAGCGCCAGCCAATGCCCGCTACCCGTGGTCACGTTGCGGAAGAGCCGCGCTGGTCCATTGATATTGGAGACCACCGCGTCCACTCGCCCATCGTTGTCAAAATCGGCAAACGCCACGCCACGATACTGGCCCGCGGCCTGAAAATCTACCCCAGCGGTTTTCGATACATCTTCGAATCGTCCATTCCCCTGGTTCCGAAACACGGAATTCGGCAGCTCCGGCACCGTGCCCAGCGACTCTTCAAGCGCCGGAAAGTGGGCATTCGCTGTGAAAACATCCTTGAAGCCGTCGTTATCAAAATCATAGATTCCGAGGCCCCAGCCCGTCAGCGCTCGAGTCGCAACAGCAAGACCCGACTGCGCCGTCACGTCCTCGAATGCCGGAGTCTTCCCCGTGTTTCGAAAAAGCGGAAATGTGTCGTTGATCATGGCCGTAAGGATCAGATCAGGCCGTCCGTCATTATCAACATCCCGAAAATCCGCCCCCATGCTTGCGACGGGCCGCCCATTGTCGTCCAGCGCAACACCCGCCAGCATCGCCACTTCTTCGAATTTCCCATGTCCTAAATTGTGCAACAGAAAATTTGGCACGCTATCGTTCGCTACGAAAATGTCCATCAACCCATCGCCGTCGTAGTCGCCGATCGCCACCCCCATCCCTTTGCCAAACTGCGCCCCGATTCCCGAACTCTCCGTTATGTCCGTAAAGGTCCCATCATGGTTGTTCCGGAAAAGTTGGTTATGAGTGTCATGGTAGGCGCTGGGATGACAGTACAGTGGCTTCTGCGGCGTCCCGCATTTCGGCTCGACCTTCGGATCCCATTGCACGTAATTGCTTACCACCAGGTCCAGCCAACCGTCGTTATCCACGTCCACCCACGCCGCCGCCACCGACCACAACTTCCCGTAATGCGGATCGACTCCTCCGAGATGCGCTTTCTCTGTCACATCTTCAAACGTTCCGTCTCCCCGGTTGTGATACAAAATGTTCCGGTTCACGCCCGCGACAAAAATATCCGGATAGCCGTCATTGTCGTAGTCCCCGATCGCCACTCCCATCGAGTACCCGTCTCCGGCCACCCCCGCTTTTTCCGTAACGTCCGTAAACGTTCCATCGCAATTGTTGCGGTACAGCCGGTTGAAAAACTGCGGCCCCGACTTCTTGAGCGAAGGCATCTCCGCGCCATTCGTAAAAAAAATGTCCATGCAGCCGTCATTGTTATAGTCCAGGACGGCCACTCCGCCCAGCATCAGCTCCGGCTGATGGAATTCTCCCACCGCGCCATTGTGCAGCTCGAAGTTAAGCCCGGCCTTTCTCGCCACATCCTCGAACCGAATTTGCGCTCGCGCATTCGCGCCACTGGCGGCAAGGAGGGCTATCAGTGCAAATCTTTTTGCCGTTCGTAGTTTTTTAGCCATTCCGCTTGCTCCGCCGCCTCCTGGCTCCGGCCTTGCATCTGGTAAATGCGCAATAGAAGATTGTGCGCTTCGGGAAATTGTGGCAGCAAGCGTACAGCTTCCTGCGCCGCGCTCGCCGCTTCGTCTGTACGATGCATTTGCAGGAGCACCTTGGCGCGCCAGAAATAAGCCCTCGGAGTCTTCGGATTTCCTGCGATGACCCCATCCACTCGCTTAAGCGCCTCTTCCGCGCGCCCCGTTTCGTACAGCAACTCCACAAACGCCACCTGCAAGTCCGCGTCCGCTTGGCCCTCCGGCTGCTCGGAGAGCTTTCGCATCGCCGCCTCCGCTTCGCTCGTGCGTCCCAGCTTTTCGAGGCAAATCGCCCGATAAATCTCCGCTTTCGTCGCCCACTCCGCCTGGGGGGCAAGTTGCAGCGCCTCTTCTAAATCTTTCACTGCCGCGCCGTACTCCTCGCTTTGATACAAGACTTGCCCGCTCAGAAATTTCGCCTGGCCCTCGGCCCCACCGGCGTTCGAACCTGCGCTCTCCGCTTGCGTCTGCTCTTGATTCGGCTCTTTCGCTGCGATCTCCGCGAGCAATTGCTGCGCGGCGCCGTACTGCCTGTCATCGCGCGGAATCGCGTTCAGGACCTGCCGCGCGGACGTGAAGTCGCCTTCCTCTGCCAGCGACCGGCCAAGATAGTATTGCGCCGGAATCGTGGGATCGAGTTTTAGCGTCGCTTGAAAAGCGTTCACCGCCCCTGCCATGTCGCCCGACAAAAACGAAAATTTTCCCGCCGCCAATTGCTGTTGTGCGTCGTCGGAATCAAGTTCAGCGCGCGCCTGATATAGCTTTTTGGCCTGTTCATACCTTTCCCCGTCTTCGCCTGGAAACGGCCGCACTCCCATCGCCACCATCGCGATCGCCGCGCTCATCCGCACTGTGCGTATCGGGTCCCTAAGCAGCGTCACAAGTTGCGTGGCCAATCCTTCTCGCTGGGCCGCGCTCGGCCTTATTGTCGTCGCCGCTGTCGCGCGCACCAGCGGTTCGGGGTCCGTGAAGGCATGAAGCAGCGCGTCATACGCCGAAGGATCGTTTGAGAAGCTCCCCAAGTAACCTGCCGCATTTGCCCGTATCAGTGGCCCGCCCGACGAATCTGCCAGCAACTTCATCAATTCTGGAACTGCTGCCGCGTTGCCCTGTCGCGCCTTTGCAAAAGCATCCGCACGGCTAACGAGTTTCTGCCCCGCTTTTTCTCCAAACCATGCGTTCATCTCCCGCAATGTCCATTCCGCGTCCTTGTCACGGTGGCAAACGTTGCACGCATTCGGGATGTCATGCCGGATAGTGTTTTCCGGCGCGGGGATGCTCATCGAGTGATCTCGCATCCGCGTCTTCAGGCTGATGACCGTGGCGGGCATATGGCATTCGATGCACAAGCTGCCGGTGCTCTTCGCGGCGTGATGAGTGTGCGCGGGGATGTTTGCTGCGATCTTTGTGTGGCAACCCGTACAAAGTGCATTGTTGCTCGGTCGCAGCCGCGCGTCGTGCTCAACATCGGAGCTGTGCGGATGCGTATGGCAGGTGGCACACCTCGCGCCTCCCTTCAAGAAGCATTGGCTCTGCCACAATCCAAACGCTTCATTCGCTAACTGGCGCGGCCGCCCGTCGGCCCAATAGGCCGTGTTTGGTGGCCCTGGCAAGCGGTATTCCATCACCGGGGTAAAGTAATCGTAGTAATTCGCGCCCGCTTTGAACTTATCTGCATAAATGTCCCGAAGCGAGTGGCACTGTGCGCAAATCGCGGTGCTCCTCGCCGCGTCCAGTCGAGCCGGATTGACAATCGCTTCTTTTATCTGTGTGCGCGTGGTTGCGTCCATCGCCTTTATGCCCGTCGCTCGAGCGATGTGTTCGCCTCCCGGTCCATGGCAGCTCTCGCAATTGATTCCCAAATCTTGCCAGGTCGTCTGATAGCGCAGCTTCTCCAAATTGAAGTTCTTCTGCCCCTGGCTCACATGGCACGAGTAGCAGCTCTTGTTCCAGACTTGAATC
This sequence comes from Candidatus Acidiferrum sp., assembly GCA_049792735.1. Taxonomy (GTDB): domain Bacteria; phylum Acidobacteriota; class Terriglobia; order Acidiferrales; family UBA7541; genus Acidiferrum. The sequence goes on along the minus strand of JBARBE010000329.1, from coordinate 540 downwards.
GGGTCTCCCGACCCTTCTTCCGGATTCCCGATGTCAAGATCAAGCGTCCACTTCTTTCGCGTGATGTCCCACGTCGGTGGAAGCACGAGGATCTGTCCATCCGCCAGCGTTGTAAGGTAATGCTGAAATCGCTGCTCGCCGAGCGTGTACTCCACTCGATGCTCCAATGGCTTTCCGGACAGATCCGGCTCCGTGATGTAATATTGGTTGTCTCGGATTTGTAAAAGGTAGGACCTTCCCCGCAACTCTATTTTCCCTTGCGCAAAATCTCCTTTCACACTCGCTTTCGTCGCTCGCTGCATCATTCGCGCGTGGGATGATCCCAACCATTTCTGCTGGATTCCGGCGTGGCACTTTGCGCATGCGTCCGCTCCGACGTAACCCTGCTGGTGCTGTCCAGGCAGTGGCCAAGCGGCAATCACCAAGAGCAGAAATCCCAAACTTCCCCGCAGAAAAAGTCGTCTCAAAACTTTCCTCAATCCGAATCTATCACACGTCGCGTTTCGTGAAATTCTAAGTCACCTGCTCGGGGGGGGGGGT
>JBARBE010000328.1:0-18432 GCA_049792735.1 Candidatus Acidiferrum sp. | reverse complement strand
GAGTTCTAGAGGATTGCGGTGCTCAGGATTGTTGAGCAGGGGAGCGGAACGTGTATTCGACGCCGTAGCGGAAGACCTCGCCACCTGAGAGCGCTTCGACGCGTTTGATCTGGGACGGAACAAATAGACAGGGTTCCCCCGGCGAGAACGGCGCGGCAATTTCAAGCAATGAATCCAGAGCGTACTGCCTCAGGCTGTGGAAGCAGAGACCGCCTTTGGATATGTTCTCGCATTCGACGATTTCGTCCGCGTGGGCCGGGTGACGCACGCACGCGGTGAAACTCACGCGGATGCGAACGTGGCGCCGCTTGTTGATGCGCCGGCCATTTGCATCCAGCTCGCGCGTGGCAACGGCCCCGGGCTTGACTGCGGGAAGCGCAAGTTGTCTGGAAGAAGAAGTAGGCTGGGGTGCCGGCAGCACAGCAGTCGCGACGGCATCCATAGTCGAACTTTGAATATCGGATAAGGAAGCAAATTCGGAGATGGTTGACGCGGCGGAATACGGGGACTCCGGCGCATCTGAGATAGACAGAAGAGATGCGGAAAGCGCCGGTTCCATGAACCCTGCGAACGCTGGAGCATGGGCGTGTAACGCGGACTTAGGGAGGCTCGGCAAGGGCGGAGGCGCGCTGAGATTTAATTTGGCTCCTTTTGCGGCAGACGCGGGCAGGGGCCCGCGTTGAGCTTTTTTCCACGGCGTAGAGATGCCGCAGTCCGGGCAGAAGCGCAGGATGTTCCCGAGGACGGAATAAACGTCGTCTTCGATATCGCCTTGTTGGACGTCCTGGCGCGCGTGGCAGAAGCTGCATTCGAAGGAGACGCTGTGGATAGCCGAATCGAACGACTCGGGAGGAGGGAATTCCATCGGCCAGAAATGCGGATCCGGATCGACGAAGGCGAGGCCGTACACGTAGCGGCCAGGTTCGCCGCCTATCTGGCCAACGAGGCGGACCACCGCCTCTTTCGTAGAATCGGGCAGTCGAAGCGTCAGGACTTCGTCAGGGGTAAACCGGTATCGAGACAGAACTCCTGCCCCGTGCCGGCTGAGCACCACTGTTTTCGTTTCTTCCGAAAACACTTTGCCTGTCGTGTCCGTGCCAAGCAGAACGATAGCGAGTTCTTTCGTGATGCGTCCGCTGCGGCGTTTCGAGTGCATAGGGGAGCAGGCACACGGTGTCCCAACGCGGGAATGCCCAATACGCTTATCGGCAGCGCGGCGGGAAACTTTACTGATTCGAAGGAATCGAGTTCGAAGACCGAACAATCCAGCAGCCAGAAAAGGCGAAATGATCGAAGGAGGAGGGGTGAAGAAGCTGCGAGGTACGGAGGTACCAAAACGAGGGTGTGGAAAATGGCGGGAAGTACTGAGAAGAATGAACCCGTCGGGCTATCGACGCGAAAGAGGGAGAAGGGCAGAATCGCAAGTGTAGTCGGGAGTTGGTTGCGGCTTCCGGAGCAGAAAGGTTTGGGCCTGATTGCTCCTGTAGAACGTTTTGCTGCTCGCGAGCGCAGCCAAACGCGCGGAAGAACCGAACCGGCTTCTGGTTACAAGACCCTCCATCCCCACGCCCGAGCGGCCGGTCCCCCCACCGGCCGCTCATTTTTTTGGTGGCAACTCTCGCCAAGTGAGGGCGTCGAGTCGAACGTTTAGAGCTAAAAAGTTAAAGCAAGAGCGGGCCATGGACGCGAGCGCCAGTGGTCCAGTGATTGGGAGACCGTTTTATCTACGCGGGATCCTTGGCGGTAGGATTTTGCGGGGTGGCCTGACTGATGAGCGGGGAGGGCACGGCGTGCCGTGCCCCTACGACCGGACCGGGCCAGCAGAGGAACTCAAGAAAAAAGAAGGGCCCGAATTAGATAGAGCCCCTGCGGCTAAACCACTTCGATGACACACTCGCGGGAAGCGAAGCTCCCGAACATGCCAACCACCAAGAGGCACCCAAGGAAATGAAAAAGGGGGCTGGTGCAAGCCCCCTTAATCGAACTGACCCCCCAATAAACCAGAACCGAGTCGAGGTTCGGTTCCGGCCACCCCGGGAAGCCAATCTTGTAAGTTGCAGCAGAAGAGAGCAATAGTTGTGCCAGCGGAAGGGGGCGGTAACGCTTCGGTCCAGGCTCATGATTCAAAAGAATTTACGACAAATTTAAATCGGGATGATCAAAGTGTGCTTGCAGGATTCTACAGAATTTCACATAAACCGGGAAATCCCCTACATTCTTTAGGAGTATTGCATCGAAAAATGCGATTGTAAGTGACTGTGGAGATTGCAGCAGGGCAAGTTCAGTGAACCGGTCGGAAGTCGGTAACGTTAACGTGTATCCTGCGCGCTTTGCCGGGCCGGGCATGCTTCAAGAGCCTTGAAAGAGTGCATTAGATTGCGGTGGAACACTGGAAGGGTTTGCGGGCGAGTCGCTCATGGAGTGGCGAGGAAGCGCCTCCGAGTTTAGAACGAGAGCTGGAAGCGCGTCTTGCATAGGATGCAGCTCAATCATTCCTTAAAGGTAGTGCCGCCAAGGCGAGAAAAGTTCCCGGCTAAGCTTGAAAGATAGTCGGCGTGGAGAAGCCGCGCGATGGAGAAGGCTGGGCGTAAGAGCGGTTTGAAGGAAGAGGAGTTTTATGAAGCATCTAAAGAGGACACGACCAGGGCTTAAAGGAGACCGATAAGCGTCCGACTCTGGCTATCGCCCATGAAAATGGATAATGAATGTTTCCTCTTGTTCGTTCGGCTTTCCATCACAAACGGCGGGCGCAAACACCCATTGCTGGACCAGAGCCAGAGCTTCCGCGCCGAGGTCGGGGCGTGCCCCGCTTTGCACGAGGGCTTGATGAATCCTGCCGTCCGAACCGATGATTCCTCGAATGGCCACATCCACATCGATTCCGCCGCTCCCTATATTGGGCTGGGGCATCGATTGTCCGATGGCCGGCTTGTAGGTCGTACACCAGGCGCGATGGCCTGCGTCCGGTGGCGGCGCGAGGACGATATCCGGTGATTCTTTCAATTCGGCCATTGTTTGGGTAATTTGAAGTTCGGGCACCCCATCGCGCGAAAAACTGATTTCTCCGGGCATCAGCGCACCCGCAAACGGGAAGAAGTCCCGGTATTCGATCAGCTTGTTCCCAATTCTCTGGCTCGCCAGAGTGCCCTGAACGGCGTCAACGCAAATCTCGTTGTTCTCGAAGCGCTGACCGCGAATCGTGTCAAATTCGATGCATCGGAGCTTCTGCTCGCCAGAGCCCGCTTTGTCCACGATGGCATGAATCACATCGTCGTCTGCAAAGCTCACTGAATAAATCGGGGTGATGGTCCTTAGAGTTACAACCGGAGCGGGCGGAAGTTCCGAGGTTCGTACCGTGCTCAAGCCGGAGCGAGTATAGACGTTCGTGGCGTGGTAGCCACCAAATGTGGTTTCATCGCGCCGACCGACACCTTGAATTACCCTACGCGTAAATGTGCCCTCCCGCACGGGTGAGCTTGTGTCAAACACCTGAAACACATCCGTTCTTTCGAGATTGGGCAGGTTGGGAGACATGCTCAGACCGTTCGCTCTTTCGAGCAATTGGACGGCGGCGGTTCTGACGCCGGGATCTTGAGCCGGATTCTCGGAGGGAACGAGAAGGCAAGCTGCGAACGCGCAGAAAATGCATTTCATGTGGTATCCCCAGCTTTCAGCCGAAAGTATTGGCTCCAGGGTCACGTATCGCAGGGATTCTACACCTGAACCGTGTGGATGCCAATATCGCAAGGAGGAAAAAATGCTTGACATATTCCCATATTGGAATATATTGTTGAGGCATGGCACGAGCGGCGACAACTTCGGATGCGTTTAATGCGGTGGCGGAGCCGCGGCGGCGGGAGATTTTGAACTATCTGGCGCTGCAGGAACGGCCGGTGGGAGAGATCGTGGATGCTTTGGAGATGGAGCAGCCTTCCGTTTCGAAGCATCTGCGCGTCTTAAAGGATGTCGGGCTGGTGCATGCGAGAAGGGATGGTCGGCAGATGTTTTACCGGACGAACGCGGACGCGATACGGCCCTTGCATGAATGGGCGGGGACGTTCGAGCGGTTTTGGCGGCACCAACTGATTCGCGTAAAGGAGCGGGCGGAGGAGAAGAGCGGCGCGGCGAAGAAAACGTGAGGCGAGAGCGGTTCGGGACAATTTGTGCGGAACCACTCGCACAGAAGAGTTTGTTGGGGAGAATTTGTTCGGGACAATTCGAAGGAAGGCAATCAGGGAAGCACACAATCTAGCAAATAAACAAGGAGGAACGATGAGTTCGATGGCGGCAGCGGTTGTGGCACTGGATAGTTTGACGTTGAACATTACGCAGGAAATTCATGTGAAGGCTTCGCTGGAGACGACGTTCGAAGCGTTGCTGGAACAGCTTGGGCCGGGAACCGAAAGGGGAGATGGGACGCCGATGCCGATGAAGATTGAGGCGTGGCCGGGTGGGAGGTGGTACCGCGACCTTGGCGATGGAAACGGACACTTCTGGGGACATGTGCAGGCGATCAAGCGGCCGACGCTGCTGGAGATCTACGGGCCGCTGTTCATGTCGTATCCGGTTGCTTCGAATGTGCAATACCGGTTGAGCGAAACGGAGGGCGGGACGCTGATCAAGTTTCATCACACGGCGCTGGGATTGATTATCGACGAACACCGGAAAGGCGTGACGACGGGATGGGGGTCCATTAACGAGCGGGTGCGGAAAGCGGCGGAAGCACACGCCGCGTTTACGACGGGAGGCGGGAAGAAGCAGTAAGACCTGGAGCGAGTGCGCTCGAGTTAGTTGCGGCCAATTGGGCGGTTTTTTGAGTACGCAAAATATTTCAGAACACTATTTTTTCCATAAGAAAAGGAGAACCGAGATGTCCATCGCACAAACCTTTCTCGCGGAGTTTGAAACGCAGGCGCCGGTAACACAGAAATTTCTGGAGCGGCTGCCGGAGGATAAATTGACCTGGAGGCCGCACGAAAAATCGATGACCGCGGGACAATTGGCCTACCATCTGGCGACCGTGCCGGGCGGAATCGTTCGCTTCGTGCAGAATAATCCAGCGCAAGCTCCAGAGTCGTTCAACTTTCCACAGCCTGCGAGCCGACAAGAGATTCTCAAAGCTTTGGAGGAAAGCATTGGCACGGTGCGGGACTTGCTTCCCAAGTTCGATGATGCAGCCATGAAAGAAACCTGGCGAATGGTTGCGGGTGGGCGGAAGATCATCGCGCAGGCACGAGAGGAGTTCGTGCGCGACGTCATGTTCAGTCATTGGTACCAACACCGCGGGCAGTTCAGCGTGTACCTGCGCATGTTGAACGTGGCGGTGCCGGCGAGTTGGGGACCGAGCGCGGACGAGCCGCCGTTTTTTGCGCAGCGAGCTAAATCGGCCTAGGGGCCGTTCAGGAGGAATTATGTGCCCGGCATGCATGGCGGCGACGGCGATGTTGATCGCGTCGGCAGTTTCCAGCGGGGGAGTGGCGGCGGTGTTGGTAACAAAGCTTCGCGCGAAGGGGATGGCGCGGAAGATGTCGGAGAATCGAAATCCAAAGGAGGAAAAATGGGAACAGCAACTCACGAGCAGGTGAACTTGATGTTGAGACTTTACGAGGAGAGACGCGAGCCGAAATTGCGCGATGCGCGTGATTGGTTCGCGGCGAACTTTCATGTGGACAATGCGGAGGACGTGATGCGGCTGTGTCCTCCGGGGAGCAAGGAAAACACGTATATGCGGATGGTGCTCGGGTATTGGGAGATGGTGGCCGGCATCGTGAACCGCGGGCTGATCGACGAGGACCTGTTCTTCGAAAGTACCGGGGAACAATGGATGGTGTGGGAGCAGGTCAAGCCGGTGCTTGGAGCCTGGCGGACGATGTTCGGAAACCAGAAGCTTTTCGCGAACATGGAAGAGCAGTGCAAGAGGCTGGAGGCGTGGCGGGAAAAGAACAGCCCAGGCTCGAATGAAGCCACACGCAAAATGCGCGCGGAAATGCTGCAAGCAGCGCAGGCGGCGAAAGCACAGTCAGCCGGAGCATAGACCGAAGCACAAGCGAGGAAATGCTGCGGGAGCTTGCGGCGGATGGAGCCGCGAGCTCCCGAAGAGTGAGAGTGGTCGAGGACAAAATTCACAGGCAGGAGAAAAGGTGATGAATCAGAGTACATTGGAACAACCAAGAGTCGTTTCGCAGGCAGAATGGATTGCGGCGCGGAAGGAATTGCTTGCGAAGGAAAAGGCTTTGACGCGACAGAGAGACGCGCTGGCCGAGGAGCGGCGCAAGTTGCCATGGGTGAAGGTCGAAAAGAACTACGTGTTTGAGACGGCGAGCGGAAAGAAAAGCATGGCGGAATTGTTCGGCGGCAAGAGCCAACTGGCAATTTACCACTTCATGCTGGGGCCGGAGTGGGAGCAAGGCTGCCCGGGCTGCTCTTTGCTGGGAGACCACATGGATGGCATCGGAATTCATCTCGAGCAGCGGGACGTGAGGTTGATGATTGTTTCGAGGGCGCCGCTGACCAAAATCGAAACCTTCAAGAAGCGGATGGGATGGAAGTTTCCGTGGGCTTCGTCGTACGGGAGCGATTTCAATTTTGATTATGGAGTTTCCGTGGCGAAGGAGGAGATGGGAAAAGAAAATATCTACAACTATGCGCCGGTGAAGTTCCCGAGCGAAGAGCGGCCAGGGCTGAGCGTGTTCTACAAGAACGCGGACGGCGAGGTGTTTCACACGTATTCGATGTATGGGCGCGGCCTGGAAGACTTGATGGGCGTGTACGTGATTCTCGACCGCGTGCCGAAAGGACGGGATGAAGGGGGACTGCCGACTCCGATGGCGTGGCTGCGGCATCACGACCGGTATCCGGAGAGCAACAAAGCCGAGGTGAAGAGCGCGAAGGGTTAGGCAAAAGCTTAATGCAAACCGGTGCCCAAAGGGCTGTCACGAAATGCGGCGGCCGTTTGGGCATCTTTTTCCTAGACGCCAATGGAAGAGCGGAGGGCGTTGGCGAGGGATTGGGAGAAACGTTGGACGTCGGAGTCGCGTTCGGCTTCGACCATGACGCGGGCGAGCTGCTCGGTGCCGGAATAGCGCAGGACGACACGGCCATTTTCGCCGAGAGCAGATTCGGCTTCGGCAAGCGCGCGAGAGACTTCGGGAAGAGAGTCGAGCGGTGGCTTGGATTTTACTTTCACGTTGACGATGACTTGCGGGTAGTCCTTGAAGCCCTCGACGAGGGATTCGATTTTGCCATGCATGGAAACTAGCGATGCGATTTTTATGGCGGTGAGCAGGCCGTCTCCAGCAGGGCTGTCTTCGAGAAAAATGACGTGGCCGGATTGTTCGCCGCCGATAACGTTACCGCTGCGGAGCATTTCTTCGAGAACATAGCGGTCGCCGACGGAGGCGCGAGCGAGAGTGATGCCTTCGCGAGCAAGGACGCGTTCGAGGCCAAGATTGGACATGGAAGTGGCGACGACGCGATTCCCTTTGAGCTTGTTTTGAGATTTGAGATGACGCGCGACGGCAAGGAGAACGCCATCGCCGTTGACGATTTTGCCGGTTTCGCAAACGAAGAGGGCGCGGTCGGCATCGCCATCGAAGGCGACACCGAGTTGGGCGCGCTCGGCGACGACGCGCTCTTGCAAGCCTACAAGATGGAGCGAGCCGCAGCCGGCGTTGATGTTGCGGCCATCGGGGGAGACGCCCATCTCGATGACGTGGGCGCCGAGTGAGCGGAAGAGTTCGGGGCCGAGCCTGTAGGCGGCGCCGTTGGCGCAATCGAGAACGATGCGGAAGCCGGAAAGATTGGCGCCTGGAAGGACACGGCTGCGAAGGAAATCTAGGTACTCCGCGTCCAGAGATTCGTCGGCCTCGAGAAGCCGCGGATTTCTCGGCGGGGTATCGGAGCGATGCTTGAAAATGTCGGCTTCGAGCTCTTCTTCGACCGAGTCGGGGAACTTCATGCCGGCGTGAGAGAAAAGTTTGACGCCATTGTCCTGATAGGGATTGTGAGATGCGGAGATGACGACACCTGCCTGAAAATCATTTTGGCGAACGAGGCAGGCGACGCCTGGGGTGGTGATTACACCAGCGAAAGCTACGGTCGCCCCAGCGTGCTGGAGGCCTGAAGCGAGGAGCGCGGCGATGTGCGGGCCGGATTCGCGGGTATCCATGCCAATGAGGGCGTGGGCGGCGGAGTGCTCGCGGAGAAGATAGGCGGCGAGCGAACGGCCGGTGGCAAAAAGAGTCGCGTCGTCGAGCGGCGGAGTGCCGGGGACGCCGCGAATGCCGTCGGTGCCGAAAAGCTCTTTGGGCATGAGAGGCTCACGTTCAATTCCTGAACGGCTGAGGACAAGAAAGTTTAGCACACGGCCGGGAGGGCACTTGGCAGAGAAGCTGCAAAGGGTCGCCAGGGTAAATGGCGAACTGAGGGGCAGTAAAAGCAAAGCCGGCGGTTCAGGGCCGATTTGAAATGCGAAACGTGAATGAGCGAGGACATCCGCAATTTGCGCGAGTGTGCTAACGTGATGGGAACGGAGTGCCTCGTGCCTGAGACTGAAACGCCGCCATCGACAGTTCGAATCGCCGGTTCAACCTTTAGCTTGCGGATACTAGCCGCGGCAATCATCCTTCTGTTCTTCTATTACGCAGCGGGAGTAGTGATCACCGTGTTGCTCTCCATTTTGCTTGCCTACCTTCTGGACCCCGCAGTGGAATTGCTTGAAAGAATGCATGTAGCGCGGACGGTAGGGGCGATGATTATGGTGCTTCTGCTGATTGCTGTGCTGTTTGCGGTGGGCTACGGATTGGCGACGCGAACGGAAGATTTCGCGGCAAACTGGCCGCGCTATGGCGCACTGCTGAAACAAGCGGCCGGTGCCGTGGAGGGCAAGATCAAAGGAATCGAAGGCCAGGTCTCAGAGATCGCGCCGGAGACAGTCTCGCAACAGACGGGGGGAGAGCGGCCGGAGGCGGCCATTGTGCGCTCGCTCTTGTTTCGTGGGATTGGGTCTCTCTATGCGCTGTTTCTGGAGATTACATTTGTGCCGTTCCTCGTATTTTTCATGCTCGCGGGAAAGCGGGATGTGTGGCACGGAACACTGCAACTGTTTCCCGCGTCGCAGCGAACGCGCGTGAAAGAGACGCTAGAGGATTTGCGAGATGTTCTGCGAGACTATTTGGCGGGAATGACGCTGCTTACTTTGATGGTGATTTTGGCGAGCAGCTTGTTCTTCTGGTTCCTTGGGCTGGATTATCCGGTGCTCACGGGAATCGCATCGGGATTGCTGAATATGGTGCCGTACATCGGAGCGGTGATGGCGTGGCTGCCGGCGTTTATCATTGCGCTTGCCAAATGGAAAACATTTGGGGAGTTCGCGCTGATCGCCGGGGGATTGATGAGCATCCACATCCTGGCGCTGAATTTAGTGGCGCCGCAACTGGTGGGTAGGCGCGTGCGTCTGAACGCCGTGGCGATTACGATTTCACTGCTTTTCTGGGGCTGGGTGTGGGGCGGCATGGGATTGATATTGGCGATTCCGATTACGGCGGCGCTGCGAGTGATTTGCGACCACACGGAGTCCTGGCGGCCTATTGGGCGCTGGCTGAGCGCTTGAGAAGGCGGCAAGTGACTGGCAGAAATCCTCTCGTGCGAGGGTTTGAACGACCGCTTCAGAAATCCGTCTTTTCTCCTTGTGCTTCGAAAGCTTACGACTATTCTTAGATTCGGATTGGATTGCGCAGACCGTTCCGTCGGAGAATTCGATGAGACGAGTGGCATTTTACTTTGTAGCACTAGGATTATTTGCGGAATTCGCGGTTGTTCCTTCGGGGCTCGCGTGGGGCTGCAAGGGGCATCAGACCGTTGCGCTGATCGCGGAGAAGCATTTAACGCCCGAAACGCGTCAATGGGTATTGAAACTGCTGAGCGAAAATCCGATCGATCCGAAATTGAAGCGCTATTGCGGAGAAGCGTCACGCGACATAATGGCGGACGCCTCGACTTGGGCGGACGACGTGCGCGGCGAGCGGAAGAACGGACCCTGGCATTACATAGACATCCCGCGGGGGTCGAAGCACGGACCGCTTGAGCCGTACTGCGGGCGAGAAGGATGCGTGACAAGCGCGATGACCGAGCAACTCGCCATCTTGAAGAATAAGAATGCCGGCGGGGCAGAACGCGCCGACGCATTGCGTTACGTAATCCATTTCGTCGGTGACCTGCACCAGCCGCTGCACACCATAACGAATTCCGACGAAGGCGGAAATTGCGTGCCACTTAAATATTTGCGGCGCAATCCGCATGAACACAATCGTTCGTTTTCGCCCAACCTGCACAGCATCTGGGACACGGCGATTCCGGAACGCGACGCGGAAGGCGCGGACGCACTGGAATATGCCGATGCGCTCGACAATTTGTTTTCAGCGGACATCGCAGGCTGGGAAAAGGCGGGGATTCACGTCGACGATTGGGTATGGGAAGGTTACGACTTTGCAGAAAGCGTGACCTATGGAGATTTGACGCCAAAGATTGCCATCGAGCCGAATGTCGCCGTGCACAGCTGCTCGGACGACAACAATATCGGCGAGCGAATGCTGCAACTCAGGATCGTGGCGGGCGAAGCGTACCAGGAAAAGGCGGCGCCAGTGGCCGAAAAACGTCTCGCTGAAGGCGGTGTGCGGCTGGCGATGATCCTCAACGAAGCGGCGAAGTCGATTCAATAGCCGAATCTACGGGCAATTTGGGCGAAGGAACACTAGCGGCCGACTCTAGCCCCAGCCAACTGAGAAGTGTGCAATTCGATACACGGCCTAGCTTACGGGTTGTATGAAGAGAGGAGAATGGTAATCTTAGTCTCGCACTGGATGTAACGATTCTTCGTTTGTCGAACCACTCGCAGGTCCGTCCTCTCGCTTGCGGGAAACCTGGCTTCACAACTTAAACAACCTCCCCTTCCGGAAAGTACATCAGGTACCCATGCTGCCCAGCGCGCGGTGCGAACAGGTGCTTACGGCCATTTTGGAGTCGGCCGAGGATGCGATCGTAGGAATTGCGCTCGACGGCTCGATTGAACTGTGGAGCCGGGGAGCGGAGCGTTTGTACGGTTACACGGAGAGCGAGGTTAGAGGACGAGCCCTGACGCCGCTGCTGCCGATTTCCAAAATTTCTGATGCAAAGGCAGTTCTGGAGGCCGGGCGCGGCAGCAAAATAACGGAAACTGAAACGGTCGAGCGGATGCACAAGAATGGTTCAAACCTGAGTGTAGCCGTGAAGCGAACGCCGATGAGGGACGACCAGGGAGTGGTGACCGGCACTCTGGAGAGCGGGCGGGTGCTGCGCCTCAAGGCGGAAGATACGCCGTCAGAGACGCAACTGCGGCTTCTGGTGGAACAAATGCCGGTGCTTCTCTGGACGACAGACCGGAATTTGCAGATCACGTCGAATTGGGGCTCAGGTTTGGAACACTCCGAAATAAATGCCGGAGATCTGGTAGGGCAAACGGTATCTGAATACTTGAATTGCGATGATGCGAATACGGCGCCCATGGGACACCATCGTGCGGCATTGCGGGGAGAGTCGGTGCGATTCGAGTACGAGCGGCAAGACCGCGTACTGGAAATTCAGCTGCAGCCATTGCGAGCGCCGTCGGGGGAGATCCTAGGGTGCATTGGGGTGGGCCTGGATATCACGAAGCGAAAGAGGACGGAAGAGCAGATCCGCTACCAGGCGACGCACGACGCACTCACCGGACTAGCTAATTACCGCGAATTCATGGACACGCTGGTGCGTGAATTGCGCCGTGCCGAACGCAGCCACCATTCGTTCACCGTGTTGCTACTAGACCTGGACGACCTAAAATTGATCAATGACCGGCAAGGTCATCTAGCGGGAAATAAGGCGCTAAACCGGCTGGCCAAGGTCATGAAGGAGCAGTGCCGTGTCACGGACCTGGCGGCAAGATACGGCGGCGACGAATTTGCGGTGCTGCTAATCGATTCCGATCAACCAATGGCCGAACATATGGCGCAACGAATCGAGGCTTGCGTGCGCGACGACGGGGAAGCTCCGCCCATTAGCGTGAGCATCGGCATGGCGGTCTATCCCGGAGATGGACAAACGACGCAAGAACTTCTTGAGGCCGCCGACCGGCAACTCTATGGGCGGAAGAAAACAGGACGAATCCGGAATGTGGCCGTCAGGTAGGCGGTAGGCCAAATCGGAATGGCACAGTTGAGTTTGACACCACGCGGTGTGTCCTGCGACTCGTGACCCCCACAAGGTTGGGGCAAGCTGGTGACTGGCGTAACCCCGTCTGCCAGATGCTGACAATCCCGGAATTCCACTTACAATTGAGAACGATTACGCAGAACCGGCGCCGCGTGGGCGCGAAGCGGATTGGCGGAAGCGTGGCCGATAATCTTCTGCTGAAGAGAGGACACCGTGAAGAACAGGCAACTACTATTGGCGTTGCTCGATGAAGCCTATGAAAAGAAAACCTGGCACGGACCCAATCTGAAAGAAGCGCTTCGGGGAGTGAGCGCGAAGGAGGCCGCGTGGAGGCCAGGTGCGGGGCGGCACAACATTTGGGAAGAGACACTGCACGCCGCGTATTGGAAGTGGGCGGCACGCAGGCGGATGGAAGGCGGGAAAAGGGGATCGTTCGCGCCGAAGGGAAGCAATTTTTTCCCGCGTCCTGAGAAGGGCAAGGCAAATGAGGCTTCGTGGCGCGCGGATCGAGAATTGCTGGAGCGGGAACACCGCGCGTTACGAAAGACGATTGAAAAAGTTGTGAGCAGTTCGCGAGGAACGAAATTTCTCCGGCACATCTACGGGGTGGCATTGCACGATGTTTATCATGCGGGACAAATTCGTCTGCTGCGCCGCTTGATGGAGCGCTGAGACGGACGCAAACTGGACGCAGCTTAGAAAGGCAGCAAGCGAAGTTTGCGAACGAGTTCGGCGGGATCTGCGGAATCCTGAAACAGGCGGATGGCCGCGATGCCGGAAGCTCCGGCGGAGAAGCAGGAGGAAGCGTTTGCGAGGGTGATTCCGCCGATGGCCAGGACAGGAATAGCGACGGAGCCGCAGACTTCAGCGAGGCGATCGAGGCCCTGGGGCGCACCGTAGGCGGCTTTTGAGGGCGTGGCGAAGACCGGGCCAAAGAAAATGTAATCGGCGCCAGCAGAGGCGGCCAACTGGGCCGCTTTCAGCGAATGACAGGAAACACCTATAAGAAAATCGTGCGAGGGGATTTTCGCGGAGAGAGAGCCCACCAGACGCTTCGCTTCTTCTGGCGGCAGAGAGTTATCGCCTAAGTGGACGCCGCCGGCGGCGAGTTCGGCAAGTGCCACATCCAGACGGTCATTCACCAGAATGCGGGCGGGAGGGCGTGTCACAGCCTTCTCGTGAGGGGCCTGGTTAGAAATGCGAACCACCGCTTCGCGCGTGAGCGCGGCGAGATCCTTGCCCGTCAAATCCTTCTCGCGAAGCTGAATCCAATCGACCCCAGCTGCGGCTACGCTCTCGATTTTCTCGAGAAGAGCCTCGATCAAGCTTGTTTGCGGCTTGCCTTGTAGAGCCCTGCGATCTGTGAGGTAGCAAAGGATTGGCCCGGCGTGCGCGCGCAGCTTGGAGCCGAGAACGGAGTTATTGAGGGGGGACACGGGTAGGACCTGGACGAGAACCGATAAAGCTGAGGGCCAGGATGATGTCCAGGACGCCGAGACCGCTTACGGCGCCCCGAAAGGAGGGGTGAAGCACAACGGGAATGATCGCTGGAAAGTGGAGAAGAAAAAAGTTTTGCTCCCACAAGCCAGACCAGGGAAGGTAGAGGAGCAAGGCTCCCATTTCGAAGCAAACGACGACCAGCAGTGCGCGCAAGACGCGGTTCATGGGTAAGAGCGGGCCCCTGTTTTCGTGAATGCCAGAACTCAGCGGATGGGCTTCTGAAGAGCAGCGATGCGATCAGCGACGTCGCGATAGTCGATGTTCATCGCATAGACCTGGGAAAAACTCTTCAGCGCCGCTTCCGGCTCACCCGCGGATTCCTGGGCAACGCCCAAATCATACCGCAATGCGAGGATGCTTTCCGGCTCAATGCCCGGGATGCGCAGCGCGCGCTCGTACCAGATGGCGGCGATGCCCGGCTGGCCTTTTTCCATGAAAGCGAGGCCGAGAAGAGTGCAGCACTGCATGCCATAGCGGAAAGGCTTGCCGTTGTCGGTGGCCTTGGCGACTTTCTGGAATTCGCTGATGGCCTCATCGACGAGGCCCATTTCGCGGAACGCGGTCCCAAGATTGTAGTGGGTCTCGAGGTCTTCGTCCTCGACGCCCATCTCCCCGAGCTCGGCGCGAAAATCGTCAAAAACTTCCTTAAGCGGGCTTGGTTCGCCTTGAGCAGCGGGCTTCAATTCCGGCTTAGGCGGAGCGGCTGGCGACGCGGCTTCAGAATGGGAGGGTACCAATTCGTCGAGGCCAAGGTCGTCAATCTCTTTCGCCAAGTCCGCAAGAAACTGGTCAGAGGCAAAACCGCCCGCAGCAGGGGCAGCGGCGGAATCCCTAGCGGTCGGTGCGGGCTCAGGTTCGGGCGGGTGCTCGACGATCGGTGTGGCGGGCGGCTTCTGATCGTACGCAGGGACCAAGGGTTCGGGTTCGATGACCAGCTCGTAATCCTGCTCGAGCTCGAATTCGGGTTCGGTTGCAGGTTTGGTTTTGACTGGCGCAGGAGGCTCCGCGTGCACCGGGGGCTTCTGAGGGGCCGCAGGAGCTGGTGCTTGGCTCTGCTTTACCGGGGTTGGTACGCTCGGCGGCTCGGCAGGCGGAGGGAGCTCGGCGGAAATCTCCGCAGAGGCGTTCGGCTTCTCTTCCGCTTCGGGAGCGGCCTCGACGGGAAGTTCAAATTCCGCGACTTCAGGGGAGGCGGAAGCTTCCGCTGATACTGGCTCCTCTGAAATGGAAAACTCTTCGGCGGCTACCGGTTCCGCAGCAACTTCGGGTGGAGAGGGAGGAGGAGGAGCTTCGGGCCGGGCGGGAGGTGGTTTTACAGCTGGCTCAGCTGGATGCGTGTCTTCCAGCATGGAGGCCCATTCATCGGAAAGATCCACTTCTTCTTGAACGGTGGAGGCTTCTGAGGAGGCTTCCGCTTCGGTAGTCTCCGCAGGAGGCGGTTCGGCAGGAGCAGGTTCCTCAAACTCCGGCACTACTTCTTCAACGGCGGCTGCAGGCTCGGCGGAGGCCTCCATAACGGGAATCTCCGGGATCGTTGCCGTGGGAGTCTCGCGCATGGCAGGCGCAGTGCTGGCGGCCAACTCCGCGTCCGTGAGGCCGGCGGCGCGCTGGAACCTACGGCGAAGCTCGCCGAAGCGTTCCGCGCTGCGCTGGTCATTTCTCTCCGTGTGAATTATCTCCAACTGGGCAGCAAGCTCGGCAGTACGGCGGTCATCGCCGGCACCGAGGACAAAATCGAGAAGCTTTTCGAGTGTGGGCGTGTGGCGAGGGGCGCGCCGCAAAATGGCTTCCAGCAGGCCTATAGCTTTTTGCGTCAGTCCGTAACTGGCGAAGAGATCTACGTCGGTGAGGGACTGGGAAATGAACTTCTGGGTTTCTTCGTCCAGCTGAGGCTCGGCATGGGCCGAGGCGGCCGCAGACGGGTCGCCAGCGGTGGACCCAAAGGTCTCCATGTCGGGACGCAATTTCGGCGCGGGCGCCTTTGGAATTTGCGCTTGCAAATGCTCTTCGGGAGGAATCGGCGGCGGCGGTGGCGGCGCTTCTAAACCTGGCGTTCCCATTCTGCGGAGAACGCCCTCGAGTTTGCGCTTCGCGGAGTCGCTGTCCGGCTGGCGATCGACGAGCTGTTCAAAAGTGGCCTTGGCGTGTTCAAGTTGATTCGCGTTAGCTTGGGCGTCGCCCAAATTGGCAAGGGCGTCGGGGAGACGGAAAGAATCACTGGTGCGGCCGTAGAAATCGACGAGCCATTCGAGCGGCTCGAGGCGTCCCGGCATCCGGGTCGCGAGATCGTTCTGCAGGCGGCCAATCACTTCGTGCTCGCCGCCATCAATCATGGGCAAGCGAATCTGGCCAATGACGGACATCGCGCGCTCGCTTTGGCCGGACTCGAGAAGCGCTTCGACGATTTTTTGCGCGGGGCCGAAGTTTTTATTGTCGGCTTCCAGAACGCCGAGAGCGAGGGCGGTGGCTTTATCCCAATTTGCGCTTTTGACATAAAGATCGAGGAGCAACTCCGTTTGCTCGCCGCCCTTTTCGAGATCCGGCACGTGTTCGAGCAACTCCGCAGCCTTGGTGAGATTGCCTTGCGAGGAAAAAGACCGCGCCCGCACGATGTTGGCAGCGATACAATTGGCGTCGATTTTCAGGGCCTTGTCGGCAAGTTTTTCGGATTCGGCCTGGTCTCCGCGGGCCAGCGCTCGCTGCGCCGCGGAAACGTAGGCGTCAACGGCTTCCCTGGACTGCCCCATCGCCTGGTAGAGATCCGCAAGGCGAACCTGGATGCGGAGATTGTCCGGCTCGGCAAGCAGAAGTTTCTTCAGCAGGCCAACCGCTTCCGGCTGTCGGTTATTCTTGAGGTGGAGTTCCGCAAGCTGCAAGAAAAGCGGGCGGGCTTCGCTCATGACCCCTTGCTGGACGTACAGGTCAGCCAGCTTTTCGAGGGGACGAATCTCTTCCGGCGCTAGTTTTGCTATTCGTTTGTAAACAGCGATTGCTTTGGTCAGAAAACCGTCGCCGACAAAAATCTGGGCGAGCCGCTCAAAATAATCGATGGCCTGAAAAGTTTCGCCCTGGCGAATATAAAGCTCGCCGATGGTCATCAGAGTGACCTGATCGCGCGGCTCGAACTTCAGAATTTGCTGATACTCCGCGATGGCCTGAGGGACCTTGCCCTGATTCAGCAGCTTCTGCGCGGATTCGACATATTTGCTCTTGTTATAGGCCATTCGTGTTCCCGGACAATACGCGGCCCACGCCTGCAGGAGGAGAAGCCCTCCGTCCCAAGTGTTGGAAAGGCAGACAGAAGCCGTGCTTGCTAACGCTAGCAGGCAGGGAAAAGGCAAGTCAACGAACCCAGAAGAGGGTGTGAGCAGCCAGTTATCCCCGTTAGGACTAGGAAACTAGTCGGCGAAGACAAGGCGAAGCGGGGGAAGGGCGTTTTACGGGGTTTTATGCGGATTGAGGCGCCGGAAAGAGGTGGGCAGAGTGGATTGGGATTCCGGCGATACCGCAGAAAAACTGTACGGGAAATAATTTTCTACTTGCGAAAGTTGAAGATTTCGTCGGCGGCGATGGCCGTGCCGGTGCCGTTCCAGTGGGTGTCATCCAGAAAATAGAGGTATTTTTTCTGTCCGAGAAGGATTGCTGCGTCGTGAGCATAGCGTGGTTCGAGAGAAACATAGGGAACGCCCGCGTTTTGAAGCTCGCTTGCGAAGTCTTCCAGGGTTGCGCGAGAGGCTGAGACGTCGCGCGGTTGGGCGAGAAGCGGCGCGTAGATTGAGCTGCGGTTGGGAACGAGGAGAACAATGAGATCGAGGCCGTCGTTCCGCAATTGCGCGGAATACCAGGCGAAGTAAGCTGCCCAACGCTCTGCTGCTTTGCGCGGATCGGCCGGAGAATGGAATTCAGCCGGCAGAAAGACAATTGGCTCACCGTTGCTGAGCTTTTCTTGGACCACGAAAGACGCAAAAGAGTTGGGCAGCAGGATATTGTCTTGGATTTTCTTTACGAGCTTGGCGGAAAGAGCTTGGAGTGGGGAAGAGTGGAGCTCATTGAGCGGGGTTCCTAGACGGTCTGTCCATTCCTGGCCCAAAACGCGGAAGAGAAATGTCTGGACTGCGCCGCGCGCACCGACGGGAGTGGCCGACGGCGGATCTTGCGGTGCGCGGGCTTCCAAGAACTCGAAAATGACAAGACCGTGATGAAGGCCGAGGCGTTGAGCTACGGCTTCGAGACTGCGCAGATGGAGCGGTTGGGGTGAACCGGCGTTGTAGAAATAGCCGCCGAAGCGGTGGGTGAGTTGGGCAGAGAGAGACTGGTCTTCGGGGAGTTCGCTGCCGACGGCGAAGGAGTCTCCTACCACAATGCCGATAGCGTTGCCTTGTGATAGCGCGGGCGGATTGTGAAAGCCATAGGCATCGGTCGTGAAATCGACGACATGGTAGTGGCGTAGGGCAGGGAGGTTACCGATGCCTGCTACGCCGCCGTAAGAATTGTCGCGGTGATAGTGCTTGTTTGGGATGAAGGGACCGACTGCATTTGGATAGTGGCGGAGCATCGCTTCCCAAGCTCGAAACGTGAGGGGATCAAGCGGAACGAAACGC
Organism: Candidatus Acidiferrum sp.; assembly: GCA_049792735.1. Taxonomy (GTDB): domain Bacteria; phylum Acidobacteriota; class Terriglobia; order Acidiferrales; family UBA7541; genus Acidiferrum. The sequence continues at coordinate 109 of JBARBE010000328.1, read as the reverse complement.
ATGATCAGATCCAGGAGGAAGAAAAGGAGCATTAGACGCGGCAGAAGGCGTCCGATGCTCCAGATGCTTGACTGTTTGGCTAGTGTACCGTTCATTTGAAAAATTCCTG
>JBARBE010000327.1:0-5031 GCA_049792735.1 Candidatus Acidiferrum sp. | reverse complement strand
GACCGCGGCGGTTACAAGTATCACGGCCGCGTCAAGGCGCTCGCCGACGCGGCGCGGGAAGCGGGGTTACAGTTCTAAGCCTATGTCGAAGCAAATTTTGCGAGACAGTTTAGCGGTACGCAGGCTCCTGGAGGTGAATCCGTCCGACTTGAAAGACGACGTCATCGCCATCAACCGCGTCACCAAAGTCGTGAAGGGCGGCAAGAATCTCAGTTTCTCGGCGCTCGTCGTCGTTGGCGATAGCCACGGCCATGCCGGCTTCGGAATGGGCAAAGCCCGCGAAGTGCCCATGGCCATCAAGAAAGCCATTGAGCAGGCCAAAAAGAATTTGATCAAGCTGAACATGAAGGGCTCGACGATTCCTCATCAAGTCCTCGGCCGCTACGGCTCGGCGCAAGTGCTGCTCAAGCCCGCTCCGGAAGGCACGGGCGTGATCGCCGGCGGGCCGGTGCGCAAAGTGATGCAAGTGGCGGGGATTCACAACGTGCTCACGAAATCTCTAGGCACGTCGAACCCGCACAATGTCGTCAAAGCCACATTCGCCGCGCTGCTCGGCCTGAAAGACGCGGCGCAAGTCGCGGAGACGCGCTCCAAGACGGTCGATGAAATCAGCGGCCGTATGGGAAAAGCCGCGGGAAGTGAGAACAACTGATGCCCGGCAAAAAGAAATCGAGCGAAGAGAGAATCGGCAAAGGCAAGGGCGGCAAGGTCCGGGTGAAGTGGGTAGTGAGTTTCATCAGTTGTACCGATGACATGCGCCAGTGCATTCGCGGCCTCGGATTTCGCAGAATGCATCAAGTGGTCGAGCGCGAGGACACGCCGGCGGTTCGCGGCATGATCCACAAAGTGCGGCATCTCGTGGAAGTGGTGGAGTAGAGCGATGGCAAAAAAAGTTTCACGCGGCCGCAAAACCGCAAAAAAGGCTGGCCAGCCAAAGCCGGCGTTCAGCCTGTCGAATTTGCGCCCGCCGAAGGGCTCGCGGCACCGCAAAGTGCGCGTCGGCCGCGGCATGGGCTCGAAGCTGGGCAAGACTTCCGGTTCCGGCGACAAAGGCCAGAAATCCCGCCGCGGCTATTCGCGCCGCCGGGGATTTGAAGGCGGCCAGATGCCGCTGCACCGCCGCATGCCCAAGCGCGGATTTCACAATCCGTTCGGGGTAAGCTACTCGGTGGTCAACCTCGAGGAACTGAACGTTTTTCCGGCCGGCGAAACGGTCACTCCCGATTTGCTTCGCGCGCATGGTTTTGTGCGCCGCGTAACCGATCCGATCAAGGTTTTGGGCGATGGCGAACTGAAGACCAAGCTTGCGATTCACGCGCATGCCTTCAGCGCTTCGGCCAAGGACAAGATCACCAAAGCGGGCGGCACGTTCGAGGTGGTAGCATAATTTTTGCGGCGCGGCGTTTTTTGCAGGACGCCGTAGTTTGACGGGGACTCGCAAGGCAAACGTATGAAACGATTCGTCGAAGCTCTCCAGAACATGTTCCGCATCCCGGACTTGCGGAACCGCGTCTTTTTTACGCTGGCTTTGCTGGCCGTATATCGCCTCGGCGCGCACATTCCCACGCCCGGTATCAACGCGGGTGTGCTCGACCAGATTTTCAGCCAGTCGCAGGGCTCGGTTCTGGGCATCTTCGACCTGTTCAGCGGCGGCAATTTCCGCCAAATGACGATTTTCGCTTTGGGTATCATGCCGTACATCACGGCATCCATTATCTTGCAGTTGATGCAGGTGGTTTTCCCGTACCTCGAGCGCTTGCAAAAAGAGGGCGAACTCGGACGCCGGAAGATCACGCAGTACACGCGTTATCTGACCATCGTCCTCAGCGTGATTCAGTCGCTGACCATCGCCACCACGCTGCAAGCGACGCACATGAGCGGCCAGTCGCTCGTCTATCACCCCGGCCTCGGCTTTACGCTGATGACCATCCTGACGCTCACCACCGGCTCGGCTTTCATCATGTGGCTCGGCGAGCAGATAAGCGAGCGCGGCATTGGCAACGGCATGTCGCTGATTATTTTCGTCGGCATCGTCGTCGGCTTGCCGCGCGCCATTGATGACCTGGTGACCAAGGCAAGAACCGCCGCTTGGGGGCCTTTCACCGGGCTTGCGCTGATCTTTCTTATCGTCGTGATGATCGCCGTCGTAGCGTTCATCGTTTACGTTGAAGGCGGGCAGCGGCGCATCCCCGTGCAGTACGCCAAGCGCGTCATCGGACGCAAAGTCATGGGCGGTCAATCTTCTTACCTGCCTTTGCGCGTGAATTCCGGCGGCGTAATTCCGCCGATTTTCGCGAGTTCGCTGCTGGCCTTTCCGGCAACCGCTGCGTTGGTTTTAGGCAGCCGCTGGGCCTTTGTAAATACCATCAAGGACCGCCTGGCCTGGGGCGAGCCGCTCTACACCGTCGTGTACATCACGATGATCATGCTGTTCTCGTTCTTCTACGTCGGGATTGTTTTCAATCCCACGGAGCTTGCGGACAACATGCGCAAGAACGGGGGCTTCATCCCGGGAATCCGGCCGGGGCGAAACACTTCCGAGCATGTCAGCAAAATCCTGAAGCGGCTGACGTTCATCGGCGCGGTTTATCTCGCCATGGTCTGTTTGCTTCCGGAATGGATGATTGCGGGCATTCACCTGGACCATCTCGGCTGGGGCATTGGCTTGTGGTTCGACCGTCATTTTCCGGTTTGGTTCTTGAAGGGCTTGGGCGTGCAGTTTTATTTCGGTGGCACGTCGCTGTTGATCGTAGTAGGCGTGGCCATGGACACCATTCAGCAGCTCGAGGCCCAGTTGGTCATGCGCAATTACGACGGTTTTGCTCGAAAGGGCCGGTTGCGCGGCCGGCGGTAACTGCATGGCGACGAGCCCAACGGGGCCCGGCAAGCGGCCGCCGGAAGAGCTCAATCGCGCTGTGATTTTCCTCGGGCCTCCGGGCGCGGGGAAAGGCACGCAGGCGAAGCAGCTTGCGGCCAAGTACGCTGTGCCGCATCTTTCGACCGGCGACATGCTCCGCGAGCATATCGCCAAAGGCACGCCGCTTGGCGCGAAAGCCAAGCCCATCATGGAGCGCGGCGAACTGGTTCCGGATTCGCTGGTGCTCAAGATGGTCCGGGAACGCATCGAGCGGCCGGATTGCTGGCACGGTTTTGTGTTCGATGGTTTTCCGCGGACCGTGGCCCAGGCGCAGTATTTGGGCGAGTTGTTGAAGCAGGGCGGATTTCGGCGGCCGTTGGTCATTCATCTGGTGATCGACACGGCCCTGATTCTCCGGCGCATCACCGGCCGGCGCATGTGCAAGACGGGCGGCGAGATTTATAATCTTTACGAGCGCCCGCCGAAAGTCGAAGGACGCTGCGATAACGACGGTGGTGAGCTGGTGCAGCGGCCGGACGACCGGGAAGAAATTGTTGCGCCGCGGTTGCACGCGTACCACAAGCAGACGGAGCCGCTGGTGGCGTACTACCGGAGGCTGGGCCTGCTGCACGACGTGGACGCCTCAAAGAGCGTGCAAGACGTTGAACAGCAGGTCACGCGGATTTTGCAACAGGCGCGCGGAAAGCATTAGACGGCCCGCATCGGGCAGCAAGTAGAAACGATGGCGATTCATTTGCGCAGTGCCGAAGAGCTGGAAAAGATGCACCGCGCCGGGCTTATCGTTTTCGAGACTTTGACGGCGCTCCGGGACATGGTTCGGCCGGGGCTGACGACGATGGACCTCGAGAAGTTTGCCGAGGAAAAAATCGCCGGCAAGCCGGGCAAGGCGGCGTTCAAGGGGTATCGCGGTTATCCTTGCACGCTGTGTACCTCGGTGAACGGCGAGATCGTTCACGGGATTCCGTCGCCCAAGCGCAAATTGCGCGAAGGCGATATCGTCTCGATCGACTTCGGGATGGAAGTGGACGGATATTTCGCGGATTCGGCGGTCACCGTCCCGGTCGGGAAGATTCGGCCGGAAGTGAAGAAGCTGCTGGATGTAACCCGCGAATCGCTGGACCGCGCGATTGACAAGATGCGTGCGGGCAACCGCCTCGGCGATGTCGGCCACGCGGTGCAGAGCTGGGTCGAGCAGCACGGTTATTCGGTGGTGCGAGAGTTTGTCGGGCATGGCATCGGCACGAAGATGCACGACGAACCGAACCTGCCGAATTACGGCGAAGAGGGACGCGGCGCCAGGCTGCAAGAAGGCATGGTCATCGCCGTCGAGCCGATGGTCAACGCAGGCCGCCCGGAAGTTCGGATGCGCGACGAGTGGGTAGCAGAAACGGCAGATGGCAGCCCCTCGGCGCATTTCGAGCATACGGTAGCGGTCACGGCCAACGGCCCCTGGATTCTGACGCGCCCGAAAGAGATGACTGGGCCGTCGTGGTAAAAGTGCGGGACCGGTGGTAAAGGTTTTGTAGGGGCGGGGCTTGCCCCGCCCGATGTTGGCAACAAGCAAGACAGCGCATGGGTTTTAACCCAACGCTGGCAACGCAGGAGAATATGGCGAGACCCATTCGCGAGAAAAAAGAGAAAGGCGACTCCGGCAATCCCAAAGAGGACGCCATTGAAGTCATGGCCACGGTGATTGAGCCGTTGCCAAACGCAATGTTTCGCGTGGAGCTCGAGAACAAGCATCAAGTGCTCGCACACGTCTCCGGCAAGATGCGCAAAAATTTTATCCGCATTCTGGCGGGAGACAAAGTAGCCGTCGAGCTTTCGCCATACGATTTAACGCGAGGCCGTATCGTCTATCGCTACAAGTAGTTGTAGTGGCGGGTCTTTAGACCCGCGATTTTGGTTCTGCGACTTTGGAAGGGGCTGCGTCATCTAATGCCCCTGGTTTGTGGGGCTCGCGGTTTCTGTCGGGCCGCTGGCCGCCGGGAGCGGCCGGAATGAGGGACAAAGGCAATGAAAGTAAGGGCATCGGTAAAAAAGATTTGTGATAAGTGCAAGGTGATTCACCGGCGCGGGGTGGTGCGGGTAATCTGCGTCAATCCGAAGCACAAGCAGCGCCAGGGTTAAGGAGACAGAATGGCACGCATCGC
>JBARBE010000326.1:0-3777 GCA_049792735.1 Candidatus Acidiferrum sp. | reverse complement strand
TAGTGCGCACCTGCGCGGGCTTCACCGACACCGTTTTGGGCATTTTCCCGCTGTATTTCGTTGAGAAAGTCTACGCGACCGTTTTTCGCAGGCGTGAGTCGAAAACGCCGTACGCCGCGGATTTTTCACGGAGCCACGTTTCTTCCTATGTAGGTGCCATACGCGATAAAGTTGTGACCGTCAGGCCATCGAATCTCGCTGACGAGCTTCGCATTGTGAAGAATGTCTCCGAAGAAATTTTGGAAATTCGCGCAAGCCAGGAAAAGCCGGAGTGGACTCCTCCTCGTACAGTTCGCATCGAGGATCGCTATTACCGCCTGGAAGAATCATCGCGCGGGCCGGGCCCTCGCCCATTCATCTACAAATTGCGGCGATTGCCCAAGGGCGTACCCGGCCGGACCGTGCTCATCTATTCTCCAGCCGAAGAGCCCGTGAAAGCGAGCCGCTGAATCAACGCTTTGAGGCCCTGCTGCGTTCTCCTGCTTGGCCCAACTCTCTTCGTCTTTCTCCGCCCGCCGCCTCTCGACTACAATCTCATCATGCCTTTTGGCCGGCGGGTGACATTCTCGGTTTTGCGCTGTCTTTGTCTTTCGGCCTCGTCCGTCTTGCTGTTTTTTCCAGCCGTTGCTCAAAAGCCGCCGCGCTCCTCGGCGGGGCGAACACTCGTCCTTCCGCGAACCATTGTCTCGGGCGAGCGCGCTACTCTCGCAGTGCTGGATGGCAACGGACGTCTCACTCCCGGTGCCAAAGTTGTCTTTTCGAATGGCGACCGCCTTACCACGGATGCGACCGGCCGCGCGCTGTTCGTTGCGCCACTCAATCTCTCCGTCATTCGCGGCTCCATCGCTGGCCGCCAGGGCGGCACTGCCGTGACCATCCTGTCCCCAATTGCAACGGCCGGGCCCGCCATGCAAGTCACATCAATCCCCGAAATCGCTTCGCTCACCGACCGTTTCGAAATCGATGGCGGCGGCTTTTGCGGCGACGCCGATGCCAACTACATCACCATCTCGGGCAAGCCTGCTTTCGTATTGGCTTCCTCGCCGACCTCGCTCGTCGTTCTGCCTCCCGCGGATTTGCAACCCGGCCGTGCCTCTGTCGATCTTTCCTGCGCAAAACACTACGGCCCGCCCCTCGAAGTAGTCTTCGTCGCGCTTGAACTGGAAGCCGACTCCTCTCCGCTTAAGCCCGGTGTTCATCGCCAGCTTACCGTCCAGGTGCGCGGCACCCATGAGAGGATAAAATTGGAAGCCAGAAATTTGGCCCCGGACGTCGCGGAGCTTACCGGCGGGAATCCTGCTCGAGTGTTCAGCTCCGGAGGGGCAGAGAACTCGGCCTACTTCGAAATCGTTGGCCGCAAACGTGGCAGCTTCCAGATTTCCATCCGGCTATTGACTCCTTCCACCGCCCCGAAATAAAGATCCGCAAACTTTGTGTCAGCTGCGAAAGCCATCATCTCGGCAGCTTGCTTACTGGCCTTGTGTTACATTTTCTACTTGTAGCTGGCAAGATATTTCCGGAGAAACTTGTGATCCTAACGCTCGTGGTCAGCGCTGTCATCGCCCTGGGCGTGGGTGCGCTTGTGGGTTGGGTACTTGCTTCCTCGCGCGCGACCCGCATCTGGTCAGAGGCCGCCGCACTCGCCGCTCAGCTTGGCGACACCCGCAAAGAACTCGAAATTTCCCGAAGCGACCTGGACAAACTCCGCAAAGACCTCGCCACCGAACAGACTCTTCGCGCCAAGGCCGAATCCGACCGCCAAAACGAGCGCGCTAATCTCGAGGAGCAGCGAAATCTGTTGAGCGAAGCGGAAACGAGATTCCGCGAAGCTTTCGATTCTTTGGCGGGGAAAGCCCTGGAGCATTCCAGCCAGCAGTTTCTACAACTGGCTCAGGAGCGCATGACCACCCTGCAAAAACAGGCTTCAGGCGATCTTGCTCAACGCCAGGAATCGATAAAAGGCATGGTCGATCCGCTCCAGCAGCGGCTTACCGAGCTACAAACACACCTCCGCGAGCTGGAATCGAATCGCCAGTCTGCCTATGGTGAGCTTCGAACGCAGGTGCAGACCCTCGCCCAGACGAACCGCGATCTTCAAAAAGAAACGGGAACGCTGGTCAGCACACTTCGTCAACCCCAGGTCAAGGGCCGCTGGGGCGAACTGACATTGCGTCGCGCCGTTGAGCTTGCGGGAATGTCTCCACACTGCGATTTCAACGAGCAGGTGTCCGTAGCGGGAGATGAAGAGGACACGCGCTTCCGCCCCGATCTGGTCGTGCATCTTCCCGGAGATGCCAACGTCGTTGTGGATGCCAAGGTTCCGTTGCACGGATTTCTTAGGGTGGCGGCGGCTCTAACCGAAGCCGAGCGCCAAGCTGGACTCGCGGAACACGTGCGTCTCGTGCGGGACCATGTATCCCAGCTCTCTTCGAAAGAATATTGGAAGCGCTTTGATCGAGCGCCGCAATTCGTGGTGATGTTCGTGCCGGGTGAGTCTTTTTTCAGCGCGGCATTGGAGAGTGATCCGACCCTGCTCGAGGAGGCCATGGAAAAGCGGGTAGTGCTGGCCAGCCCCACGAATTTGATCGCCCTTCTCAGGGCGGTGGCTTACGGGTGGAGGCAGGAACAGATCGCTGAGAATGCGCAGGAGATCAGCGACATTGGCAGAGATTTGTATGACCGGCTTCTGAAGTTTCTCGAGCACTTCAACGATGTGCGAGGGGGACTTGAGCGGGCAAACAAGTCATTCAACAATGCCGTTGGCTCTCTCGAGGGCCGGGTGCTCCCGTCCGTTCGCAGGCTGCGAGAGAAGGGACACCACGCGGCTGAGCTGCCTGCGGTGGAACCTACGGAGACCGCCCTGCGCGCGCTGAACCCCACTGTTGCCGAAGGCGAGAAATAGCCCAGATGAAAAAGACGCCCGGCGACGTACATGCCGCTTGCTCCGAACTAACAATTGACTCCCGGGAGGAAACCTAGCAATTCATTTTCGTGGCGAACCGAAATTGCTGCGGGTTCTCACTCATTCATCGCAAAGAGGAATGGGAAAAAAGTGAGGGGAGAGTCGGGGTAGTATCGACTCAGGCTCAAAAATGCATCCGGTTAGATCTGCAGGTGCCGTTGCACCAGCTTGCGCAGCTTTTCGCGGTCTTCGTCCTTCATGTGTACAAATTCAACGCCGCTGCCGTCCGGGCCGAGATTGCGCACCACGGCGGTAAAATGAATCTTGCGCAGCCCGGAGCGAACTTCCAGCTTGATGGAATCGCCCACCGAAAGTTTTTTCAACGATTCCAGGTAAGCTCCGCCCAGGCTGATGGTTCTAACGCGCGCAAGCCCAACCTGGGATCCCTCAATCTGCGCTCGCAGCGGTGATTCCAGAGGAACTCGTACATATCGCCGGGGAATGACATAGCCGCCATTCGTTTGCGGGGCCGCTTCAAACGCCGCACGAGCCCGCCCGGAAGCTGGCCGGTTTTCAAGGATCGCCAGAGCGTCCTCCGCAGCTGCGCGCAGTCCAGCAGGTTCGGTAAACGCCAGTCCTTCGCGGCCTTCCGCCAACATCCGCAGCAATTCCGCCGCTTCCACGGCATGCATTCGCCCGATTGCTTCGATCGCTTTAATGCGCACAAAAAGATCGCGCAGAACCTCATGTTCGCCGGCGGCAATCTCCATCAGTTGCGGCACCGCGGTTGTTTCCTGCGCCAGCCCGATCTGATCGATCATCATCGGCACGACGAGCGGATGCGCATCCGCGAGCACCGCGGAAAACACGAAAGC
>JBARBE010000325.1:0-14169 GCA_049792735.1 Candidatus Acidiferrum sp. | reverse complement strand
TGTCGCGGCGCAGCGGATCGCCGCACCCGGCGCCCGCCGCGTGTTCGCCGATGCCGATGCCGTCGGCGCCGATCGCGAACGGCTGCCCCACCGGAACGCGGTCGAATGGCCCGAGTTCCCGCTCCATCGCGGCCCGCGTGGCGGGCACTGAGCCACCCGCCATCGCCTCCTGGATTCCGCTGTCCGGCCGGATCAGCCAGTCGCCGCAGTGGGCCGGCATGCCTCCGCCGAGACCAGGCGCGGAGTTGACGGCCGGGTCGTTCCCTTCGCCCTGGAAGTAGAACTGTCGCACGCCGTTGCCCATCACGGCGATTTCTACGCCGTTCCCGCCCCGCCATCGCCCGGGCCCGCCGCTGTCGGCCTGCTCGCGCCGGTACAAGTAGATCAGCGGCGCGAGGGCCTCGGCTTCCTCGACGTCGCCCGCCGAGGTCCGCGGCCATTCCCAGGAACCGCCGGTGTCGACCCCGTCCAGGCCGGGTGAGGCCCCGAGCGCGCCGATCACCGAGTCCGTCATCGGAGCGAACTGCAGCGTTCCGGTCTCGTCGAAGCCCCACGCATGGCACCAGCCCGCGCTGGTGAGACCGCCGCTCGCGAGCGCCCGGCTGTGCAGGTGCTCCGGCCCGCATAGCAGCATCTTGCTGACGACCTGTCCAGCCAAGGCGATGGCCATGTTCGTGCCCACGACCGTCGTCACGCCGGCTGGGTGGCTGGGAATCGTGAATGTGCCGGGGTAGGGGTCGAACCGCAGCTGGTCGAGCGTCCCGCCAGGGCAGTACATCTGGTCCCACGCGAGCATCGTCCCGACCGCCGACATCGCGGCGGACCGGAACGCGCAGTACGTGCCGTTGCCGGTCGGCAGCTGGCCGTCCGTGCCTTCGTTCGAGAAGATCAGCACGTCGCCTTCCTTGCACAGAACGGTCCGCAGCCGCCGCGTTCGGCGGTCCGGCAGGCCGCCCAGCAGGTACGTCTCGCTCCACTCGCCGTCCGGGATCTCGCGCAGCCGGGCGCGGACGGCCGCTGACGTGTCGCTCAGCATCCGGCGCATGGCGCCCTTGACCACGCGCGGACCGTACTCGCTGAGCAGCGCGCTCATCCGCCGCGCGGCGGTGTCCAGGCCCGCGATCTGGCTGCGCAGGTTGAGCGCGATCGCGGCGGGCGAACGGCTCTGACGCAGGAATGCGTCGTACACGTCCTGCTGGACCACGCCGTCGTGCACCAGCCGAATGGGCGGCCAGGTCATCGGCTCGTCGAAGATGTCCTTCGCTTCGGCGCAGAAGCTGCCCGGCTGGCTGCCGCCGATGTCCATGCAGTGCGCGGCGTTGAAGAACCAGCAGAACAGCTGGCCGTCCCAGAAGAACGGCTGGTAGGCCGCGACGTCCAGCTGGTGGGAGGTGGCGATGTAGGGGTCGTTGAGTATGTAGACGTCTCCCGGCGAGATGCCCGGATTCGGGTGCCGGTGCGTGAGCGTGTATCGCACGCTCAGGTCTCCCTGGCCGACGAAGCGCTGCAGCGACGGCCCGCCCAGGATCGTGCGCCCGTCTTCGGCCAGCATCGACGTGTTGTAGTCGAGTGCGTGGCAAACGATGCTCGTGCCGCAGACGCGGCGGATCGTGTCATCGTGCTCAAGGTTGATGTTCCAGAGCCGCCAGCGCAGGACCTGGTAGGTGACCGGGTCGATGTCGGTGTCGTACTCGCGAGACAGGGGCAAGCCTGCCACGTCGCCACCGAATGGCGCGGGCACGTAGGGCAGCACGACTCCGTCCCAGGTGCCGCGGGCAAGAGCCTGCGGCACGAGCTCGGAGCCCCGGTACGGCTCGGTCTCAGCCCGGTTGGCCAGGTAGGCGTTCGCGCTCACGAGGCCCTCTCCGCTGGCTACTTCAACAGCCGGGCGTCGTCTGAAGAGTCCGGATTCGCCGACTGCTCGCTAGCTTCGTCCTGCGCGTCGGCTTCTCCGAGGTAGGCCGCGACGACGGCGGGATCCTGCTGAAGCTCGGCGGGTGTGCCCTCGGCGATCTTCTTGCCGAAGTCGAGCACGACCAGCCGGTCGCACACCGACATGATCATGTTCATGTCGTGCTCGACCAGGATGACCGCGATACCCCACACCTCGACCAGACGGCGGATCATCTGCGACAGCTCGCGGGTCTCGGCGTCGTCCAAGCCGGCGGCCGGCTCGTCGAGGAGCAGGACGGACGGCTCGGCCGCCACCGCGCGGGCGATGCCCACGAGGCGGCGCCGTCCGTAAGGCAGCGCGTTCGGTTGCGCATCGAGATGGGAGCTGAGCTTGAACTCGTCCACGGCGGCCGCCGCGACCGGCGTCAGGGGCCGTTTGTCTGTCCGGACGAGGTTGGTCAGGTACGCGCCCTTGTCACGGGGGTCACAAGCCGACTGCAGGTTCTCGCCTACCGTGAGATCCTCGAACAGCTCCAGGGACTGCCATGACCGGCAGATGCCGGCCCGGGCCCGGTTGTGGGCACTGACCCCGGTCATCTCCCGGTCGGCGAGCTTGACCGACCCCGCCGCCGGTTTCACGAAGCCGGTGATGCAGTCGATCATGGTGGTCTTGCCAGCACCGTTAGGGCCGATGAGCCCGAGGACCTCCCCAGGGTTGACCTGCAGGCTTACCCCGGACAGTGCCGTCACCCCGCCGAAATTGACCGTCACGTCCGCTACGGCTAGCCCGGCCGACCGCACCCGGGTCACCTCGCCCGCTGCGGTCACGAGACCGGGCCGGTCGCGCTTGGGGAAGATCCTGGCGTTGACGCCGCGGACGAACCTGACAATCAGCCGGGTCACCGGGTCAACCTTGCCGGCGGCCATCTGGCTAACGATGCCGTCGGGGTTCTGCAGCAGCACGAGCAGGAGGCTCACACCGCCGATGAGCACGAGCCATTCGTCGAGGCTCCCGAACTTGTCAAGGATGAACGACCCGACACCTCCCGGATAGAAGCTCGAGCCCGGGATCGAACCCAGGACGTAGCCGATACCGCCGATCACCGCGTCGCCGACGAGGTTGACCGACGTGAGGGGATCGAACTGGGTGTAGACGATCGCCTGAGACTGGAAGGCAAGGAGCACGCCGCCCAGCGCGGCGATGGCTGAGGATAGCCCGAAGGCGAAGAGCTTCGAACCGAGGACGCCGACCCCCAACGAAGCGGCGGCCCGCTCGTTGTCGCGGATCGCGATGAGGCGCCTGCCGGTCCGGCTTCTGCGGACGTTCGCGACCACAAGCCCGGCGATAATGAACCAGATCAGGCAGAAGACCGCGTAGGCATCGGGATGGTTGATCGGGTCGATGTTGATGCCGAGGAAGTTGTCGGCCGGGAGGTTCGTGCCCTCGACGCCGCCTGTGTAGTTGGGATTGTTGAACAGGATGTCGTAGACGGCCGATCCGAGCCCGAGGGTAACGACGGCCAGGCTGACGCCCCGCGTCCGCAGGGCTGGCAGCGCGAAGATCAGCCCGATCGGCACCGCCGCGACCACGGCCACGAGCATCGCCACGGCCATCGGCACGTGGGCGGCCGACACGAGCCGGCCGGCGATATATGCTCCGATGCCGGCTATGGCGAACTGTGCCAAGGAAAGCTGTCCCGCGTACCCGGTGAGAACGACGATCGAGAGGAGAATCACCGCGATGATGATCTGAATGGTGATGGCGATCGTCAGGTTCTGGGAGAAGAACGTGAAGAACCCGATCGTGACAAGGCCGCCCCAGAATATGAGCGCCTTCGGCTTGACGACGCCCGTGCCGAGCTTCGGCAGGCGCTCCAGAACCTGGCTGCGCAGCGGAAGCGACCGGCCGCGGGCCACGAGGACCACGATGATGAGGATGAACGGCAGCGCATCGGACAGTCCCGGCTGCGCGACGTAGTTAGAAATCTCGGACTGGCCGACACCGATGATGATCGCTGCTAGCAAGGTGAGCGGGTACGAGACGAAATTCCCCAGCAGCGCCGCGGCCATGGCGGGAATGACCAGCAGCGTCAGGTTCGTGACTAGCAGCCCGGCAATAGGGACGATCAGTATCCCGGCCGTGGCGGCCAGCATGCCCCCGAGGGCCCACGTGAGGACGGCGAAGACGTCCGGCGACCAGCCGAGCGATGATGCCGCCCGCTGATTTTCCGCGGCGGCCGTGATGGCGAGGCCGACCACCGTGAACTTCGTGACGGCGTACAGCGCGATCGTAATGACGATGGCGATGCCAAGGAGCCAGAGCTGCTGCTGCGGAACACTGATCCCGAATAGCTGGACGGGAGTGGAAGGGAGGGAGCTGGGCACCTGGGTCAGGTTCGCCTGGTACTTGATCTGGGCAATCCCCTCGAGGGTGGTCAGCACACCGAGGGTCGCAATGAGCCGGGTGAGCGCCGACCTCTTGCGCAGTGGTCGCATTATCAGGAGATGCGTTAGCGCGCCAATAGCCCCGCACGCAAGCAAGGCGATCACGAACGACGGGGCAAAGCTCAGGTTGACGACGAAGTGAAGCTCGTAGAAGACGTACGCCCCGACCATCGCGAAGGCGCCCTGAGCGAAGTTAAGGATCCCCGAGCCTCGGTAGATGAGCACCAGACCCTGTCCGAGCAGGGTGTAGGCCGCTGCGATTCCGAAGCCGAGGATGGCGAACTCAAGGACTTCTTTCATGCGATCGGCGCTCCTCTCCGATGAGCACTACCGGGGCCTCCGCCTCCGGACCGGGTATGCGGTCCGGAGGCGAACGGTCCTATGGACGTAGCCGCTACCCCTGGACCGAGACGGCGTTGATCGGCTGGCTCGACTGCAGCGTCTGCTGGCTGCCTTCGACCTTTAGCAGCCAGTAGTTGGCCTCGGAGTAATGGGTCGCGCCGAGGCCAGTGATCGAGATATGCGTCGACGGAGTCCAGTCGGGAAGGATCCCGTTAAGGCTCACGCCTTGTGCCGAGTTGAGGGCGGCCAGGTAAGACGAGGCCGTAATCGGGCCCTTCATGCCCTTCATGATCTGGAACTGGGCCTGCAGGACGTCCCAGACCCGCAAGGCGAAGGACCGTACGTCGTTGATGTTGGCGTCGCTGTCACCCGTCGCCGCTTCCGCGTTCATCTGCGAGACGAAGGTCTTGATGATAGGGAACTGGCTCTCGGTGGATGTGTTGACAGGAGGCACATCGTTGACGATGTAGAGACCATTGATCAAGGCAGAGTTCTTGGTGATATCCGCGTTGGTGAAAGCTCCGGAGTTGATGATGAACTGCACCTTTGACCCAAGAGCGCGCACGGCCTGGATCAACGGTATCGCCTGGTTGATGCTCAACGGGATAGAGACGATGCTGGCGCCCGAGTTGACGATCTTGGCGGCGTAAGGACTGAAGTCCGAGACGCCCGCGACTGGGAAGTCGACGACGCCCGCGTACGCGATGCCGTTCTTCTTCGCCGTCGAGGAGACCGCGCTCTCGAAAGTAGTCTCGAACGGATTGCCGGAGTTGGCGACCAAGAGGATCTTCTTGAAGCCCTTCTGAGCGGCGATATACGTCTCGACGGCCTCGGCCGCCGGAATGCCGCCAGTGAGCGGGAACGCCGTGGTGGCGGTCATCTCGCCCAGCGACAGGGCGTCCTCGTCCACCACCGGAATGCCCGCCGTTGACAGGGACTGGACCATGCTAGGGCCGAGGATGTCGATTCCCGCCGCGAGCTCGACGACCTTGTCCGAGATCATCTGGCGGACGCACGCGGCGGTCGCATTCGGGTCATCCTGGCTGTTGCAGTAGTCGACCGCCACCTTGTGGCCGTTGATCCCCCCCTGGGCGTTGATCCCCGCGGCGGCGGCACGGACCGCCGCCACCTCGTCACCCGCGTTGTAAATCGAGGTGTTGGTCGGCTCGATCACACCGATGTTGATCGCGCTTCCGCTCGGTGCGGACCCGGTGTTGGCCGCGCTGGAGTTGGACCCCGCAGTCGACCCGGTGCTGCTGCTGGAAGAGCTGCATGCCGTGGCGACAATGGCGAGCGCGCACACCGCGGCCCCGGCTGCGAGTTTCTGACGCTTCTGTCTGTTCATGAGGCCGCTCCGGTTTTCGGGAGGTATTGGAAATTTCGTGGATAGCGGGGTCAGTCCGAGAGTCGATGTGGTCCGGCTTGGGGTGTGCCGGCGCTATTCGTCGACGTCCTCGGCCCCTTCTGCCGGACCGCCGGCGGAAAGATAAGTGCTCTCGATTTCGTGAAGACGCGCCTTGAGATCAGCGGCGGCGCCCTGGATCACCACCCGGCCGCGGCGGATCACGTATCCGCGGTCAGCGAATCCGAGGACCTTCCGGACGTGCTGCTCCACGAGCAGAACCCCGAGTCCGGCGTCGGCCGCCTGGCGCACCGCCCGTAGCAGGCGATCCACCGCCAGGGGAGCGAGGCCGAGGGAAAGCTCGTCAGCGAGCAGGAGCCTTGGCCGCCTGCTGATGGCCCGCGCGAGGGTCAGCATCTGCTGCTCACCGCCGGACAGCAGGCCGGCCTTCACCTTCCAGCGGGTCCGGAGCTCCGGGAACAGCTCGATGGCGAAGTCGATGTCGCCCCTGCCGATCTTGAGGTTCTCTTCGGTGGTGAGGCCCATGAACACGGACCTCTCTTCTGTCACGAAGCCGAGACCGTTGCGAGCCCGCCTGTGCAGCGGGGCCCGGCTAGGTTTGCCGTCGATGACGACGTTGCCGCCGAGGGCGGGTATGTCCCCGGCGAGCGTCAGCAAGGTTGTGGTCTTGCCCGCCCCGTTGGCGCCTAGCAAGGCGACTACCTCGCCCGGCATGACCTCGAGGTCGATCCCGTGGACGACGGTGATCGATCCGTAGCCCGCCTTGAGTTGTTCGGCCCGAAGCAAGGTCGACTCCACCAGAACTCCTTGGCTGCTCGTCGTCCGACTGTTCCGCCGTCCGGTCAGATCCGCACCCACGAAGTACGGTGCTGAACCGCCGTCGCTACCGATCTCCGGATACGGGCACCGTATATCAAAGAGTGGAAGAGGTCAACTATTTAATTAATTGCAATCTTCATCAGCTTCCCACAGCCCGTGAGAAGACATCGCCCGGGGTGGCCGGCGAGCCGTCCGCGCTGATCACGCCCCGTGCGACCAGCGTGGTCACGACCACCTGCCCGTTTCGACGCAGTCAGCGAGGCGGCGATCGGAATCCCTGATGCGGACTGGGGGGAGACGATCTGCGCTGTGGTCGTCATGACGGAGCAGGTTCCGGTGCCGAGCCTGGACGACCTGCGCCGGCATGCGGCGTCGCGGCTCGCGCCGTTCAAGCACCCGCGGCGCGTCGTCACGGTCAAGTCGCTGCCGAGAACGGCGGCTACTGGCCAGGTGCAGCGCCGCCGCCTCGTGCAGCAGGTCCTCAGTGCGTTAGAGCTCGAGTGCCTTAGATCTCGGCTGGCGCGGGCGCGGCCTCGGCCAGCGCGTTCCACACCTTGCTGAGCATGACGTGCGGCTCGACCGCCGGGTATTCCTGCGAGGGCTGGTCCAGCAGCGTCGGGAAGTAACCGCGGCGGTCGGCGAAGATGTTCAGCATGTAGCAGCCTTCGGGACCCGCCTCCTCCGGACCGTAGACCGATCCTTTCTCCTGCAGCCGGATATCGCCCGGGTGGTACCACTTCTTACCCACCCGCAGGGAGCCGCGCAGGATGATCGACATGTAGTGGGTCTTGTGGTAGTGGACGGGGAACCGGTAGTTAGCCGTCACCTCCATGGGGAACACCGCGGGCTCGTCCTCGCCGTCACCGAGGAAGAAGCCCGCGAATCGCGTCCCGTCGTCCATGACCGTGAACTCGGGATCGTCGAGGCTGGTCTCGTATCGTCCTCGCCCGGTTCGCTCCATCGCGTGCTCCTCTGCGTCGCGGTTACTGATGCTGATCACTCGGCTCGTCGCCGTTGAAGACTCGTCTCAATCGAGGAAGTCGGGCTCCTCATCAAGAAGTACGTCCCAGAGGCAATCGAAGTTGATCTTGGCTACCTCCGGAGTCCCGACCTGGCTCGCCGTCAGCGCCGCGCTGGCCGGCTCGATGAGCCGCGGCGTTCCCGCGGCCTCAGCGAGCAGCTGGACCCCGCACGCCCGGTCCATGGCGAGGTACCACCAGGCCGCTTCCTCCACCGACCCTCCGACGGTGAGCAGGCCATGGTTGCGAAGGATGCAGGCCTTCCTGCCGCCGAGCGCCTCGGCGATCCGGTCACCTTCGGCCTCGTCGAACACAACTCCGGTGTACTCGCTGAACAGCGCATGGTCGTCATAGAAAGCACAGGCGTCTTGAGTGAGCGGATCGAGGCGGCGTCCGAGCGCCGACCATGCCTTTCCGTACAGCGAATGCGCGTGCGCCGCGGCCAGGACGTCCGGGCGAGCCTTGTGGATCCGTGAGTGGATCGCGAAAGCCGCCCGGTTGAGCTCCCCATCTCCGGCGAGCACCCGCGCGGAGTCGTCGATCAGCAGCAGATCAGAAACGCGAATCTTGCTGAAGTGCTTTCTGACCGGGTTAACCCAGAAGCACGAGTCGTGCTCCGGATCGCGAACAGTGATGTGACCGGCGGCGCCGTCAGCGGTGTCGAAACGGGCGAGCAGGCGGAAGGCCGCCGCAAGGCGCTCCTTGCGGTAACGACGTTCCCGCTCGATAGGGTCGTCCGCCAGCTCCGCCATGGCCGTCGAGGTCTGCTGCATTCTCGCCTCCCTGCTGGCCAGGCACCCTACAATCAGCTATAAAGGTATCAATAGTTATACGAATGGTCAACGCGCAGGCAGGACGGCCATGGACCACGCAGCAGCAGTCGGCGAACCCATCGGGACGGCCCCTGATCCGCTGGTCGAAGAGCTCGGACCCGACGTAGCGGCTGAGGTTCCTTACCCGGGAAGTCCGCCGCTCGTGATCCGTGCCTCGGGCGGCGAACTAGCACTGAGCATCGAGGCGGCGAGCCACTGGTTCGCTCAGCGGGCGGCGGTGATCGACTGGCTGCTGGTCAGGCACGGAGCGCTGCTGCTGCGCGGCTTCCCAGTGCGCGACACGGACGCGTTCACGCGGCTCATCTCGCACTACCGGCCGCACGCCGCCGGTTACGTGGGCGGCGCGACCCCGCGCGCGGCGGTCAAGGGACCGGTCTACGAGGCGACCCAGGTGCCGCCGCAGGTGACCATCCTGCTGCACCAGGAGATGGCCTATCTCAAGGACTATCCGGTCAAGCTGGCGTTCTTCTGCAACTCACCCCCGGACACCGGCGGCGCCACGACCGTCGGGGACTTCCGGCGCTTCACGGCCCGGCTGCCCGAGCAGTTCCGCCGAGACCTCGAGGAGAAGGGAGTGACCTACCACCGCAGCTTCAGGGTTCCCGGCGTGCCACATCCCAGCGATGCCAAGCCTCTCCCCTATCACGCCGACCTTCAGCAGGGATTCGGCACGACCAGCCGGCGCGAGATCGAGACCGCATGCGAGCGCCTCGGCATGACCTGGGAATGGGAGCCCGACGGCAGCTTTACCACGCACCTGTCACGGCCGGCGTTCGCCGAGCACCCGCTCACGTCCGAGCGCGTGTACTTCAACCACATCCTGACGCAGATCGTCGATCCGCGGTGGCTCGGCGACGAGGCATATGAGACCTACCTGAACGTCTACGACCGGGCCGGACGCACCCGTCCTTACCACGTCACCTACGGCGACGGAACAGAGATCGACATGGCGGACCACCAGCTGGTGGCCGACGGCCTCGCCGCGGCGACGATCGCACCCGGCTGGCAGGCCGGCGAGGTCCTGCTGATTGACAACATCTACACCGGCCATGGCCGCCTTCCTTTTACCGGCCACCGCGATGTGCAGGTCGCGCTGATCGACTAGCGGGCTAGTCCTGGCCGGTATCCGGTACCTGCGGCCAGGCGACGCTGACCTGCTCCTGCCACCTGGCAGGCCGCCGTTCGAGGAAGGCGGCGACGCCCTCGACCGCGTCGGCGCTGCCGGCGCACGCTTCGAATGCCGCACGCTCCCTGTCCCATGCCTCGTACGGCCCGGACACCTGGCTGTCCCACAGCAGCCGCTTGGCCAGGCCCAGCGCAAGCGGCGCGCCGTCGGCGGCAACCTGCGCCACCCAGCGCGTCGCGGCGTCGAGGACCTCACCGGCAGGGAGCGCCTGGTGACAGAGCCCCAGCTCGGCGGCCTCACGTCCCAGCAGGGTGCGGCCGGTGAGAACGAGATCAAGCGCGGCCGGGAGCCCGACAATCCGCGGCAGCAGCCAGTTGGCGTTGGCCTCAGGAACCACGCCCCGCCGGACGAACGGCAGCCCGACCTTCGCGTCCTCGGCGACAAGGCGCAGGTCGCAGTGCAGCGAGAACGTCATGCCTATCCCGACGGCGTGACCGTGCAGCGCGGCCACGACCGGCTTGCGGACCGCCGAGGGCCACACGAGCTGGCGCGGCGCGGGCGGTTCGCGATCCTGTTCACCGCCCGGGCGGAGGATGTCGCGCCCGGACAGATCCGCGCCCACGCAGAAGTACGGCCCGTTGCCGCTGACGACGACGCCGCCCACCGCGTCCGTGTGGTCGCACCAGGCGAGGGCGGCGCTCATGTCCTCGCTCATCTGGAGCGTCCACGCGTTGCGCTCCCGCGGGCGGTTGAGCAAGACCGTGGCGACACCCCCGTCGAGGAGGACCTCGATGGTTTCGAACTCGGGCGGCCGGACAGTCACGGCACGTCCAGGATGCCGACCGAGAACTCCCTCGTTCCCGGTTCGGCGATTGACACCTGGCGCAGGTTCCTGACGGCCTCGAGCAGCGTGGGGCCGGAACCCGGCTGTCCCGTCAGATCCGCGATGGCCACCACGGTCGGCATGTCAGCGTTCCCCTCAGAAGTCCGGTCGGTCAGAAGGCGATCGACAGACCGCCGTCGACGGTCTGCGAAGCTCCGTTTACGTAGGAGGACAGGTCGCTGGCCAGGTAGACCGCCGCCTGGGCGACCTCGGCCGCAGTGCCAAGCCGTCCAGAAGGAATATGGCCCGCGATGGCCGCGACGATCGCGTCATCTAGCATTGAGTTATATTATCCAGATGAATGATCAACCGTGGTGGCGGGGCGTTGATCCGGGACACCGCCTTACGGGCAAGCGGGCGTTTGTCACCGGTGCTGGCACGGCGCCAGGTGGTGACCTGCTCGGCATCGGTGAGGCGATCGCCGTTCTCTTCGCGAGCCAGGGCGCCAGAGTAGCGGTAGCCGACGTATCAGCCGAACGGGCGGCGGCGACCGTCAGCCTGATCAGCGATGCTGATGCTGAGGGTGTCGTGGTGGTCGGTGACCTATCGAGCGAAGCTGACAATGCGCGATGTGTCGGAGAAGCTGCCCGGGCACTGGGCGGCCTCGACACCGTGGTTAACAACGTTGCTTTGTCCGGCGGTGGAGGAAGTCCCACGACCGTGGATCTTGAGGTCTGGGAGCGCGTCATGGCGGTGAACGTCCGGGCAGCGATACTCACTGCCCGGCATGCGATCCCGCACCTCAAACGCGCTGGCGGGGGATCCGTCATCAACGTTTCGTCCGTCGCGGCCACGCGCGCACTGGGTGCAGGGGCTTATGCGGCGTCGAAGGCGGCGATTCAGGCGCTGACGCGTGACTGGGCCCTCATTCACGGCCGGGACCACATCAGGGCCAACTGCATCGTGGTCGGTCACGCACACACGCCTATGGGCACAGCCGATGAGGCTGGGCGCGAGCGCCGTCGCCTGGCCAGCCTGCTCGGCACTGAGGGAGTCGCGTGGGACATCGCGTGGCCGGCCGTGTTTCTCGCATCCGATGAAAGTCGGTGGATTAGCGGCGTCGATCTTCCGGTGGACGCTGGTGCCACCGCAACGACCGCGTTGGGCATTCACCTGCTTAACAGGTCAGGCAGGACGGAAGGCGAATTGGGCCCGTCAATACCCCCGTCCACTTCGAGCACCTCTCCGCTCACATAGCCGGAAGCCGGCGAGGCGAAGAACAGCACGGCCAGCGCGATATCCTCAGGCGTGCCCAGGCGGCGCATGGGAGTGCGGGCGATCTTCGCTTCGAGCTCCGCAGCGGTGTAATAGCGCTCGAGCGCCGGAGTCCACGTCGATCCCGGGGCGACCGCGTTGACACGGATGCGCGGCGCCAGGTCCCGGGACATGAGTTTTGTCATGTAGGACAAGGCGGCCTTGGCAGTGCCGCCAGGGAGCATGCCCCGGTCCGGGTTCTTCGCCATTGCCGAGGAGATGTTCACGATCGCTCCGTCACCGCTTGCCAGCAAGTGCGGTACCGCCTGCTTGGCCAGGGCGAGCGCGGTGGTCACATTGAGGTGAAAGGCCGCATCCAGGTAGCCGGCGTCAAGATCGAGAAAGGCCTGCTGGGGCTTGGGCGCCTGGTTAGGTGGCGATCCTCCGACGTTGTTGATGAGGATGTCGAGTCGGCCAAACGTCGCCAGCGTTCGTTCCACCACTTTTGCGGCGTTCGCCGTGTCCCGCAGGTCGCTGACAATCGTGAGGGAACGACGACCGAGTTGAGCCACCTGAGCCGCCACCGCGTCGAGGTCTGCCTGGGTTCGCGCCACGAGTACCACGTCCGCCCCCGCCTCAGCCAGCATGCGCGCACAGGCTGCCCCGATACCCCGCCCGGATCCGCTGACGATCGCTACCCGGTCGGTGACGAAGAAGCGGTCAAGCAGCCGCGGCGGCCCGTTCACATCTCGAGAGTCGGCGTTGCGGTGTCGGCGCCGGAACGAAGCACCCGGCCCGGTCGTACACCGGTGTACTCGCCGTCGACGGCGATCTGCTGGCCGGCGACGAGGACGTGGTGAATCCCGGTCGCGTCGGCGTACAGACGGCCGGCGCCGCCCGGCAGGTCGAAGCGGGTCCCCACCTCGGTCGCGCCGACGGTGGCCGGATCGAAGACCACCACGTCCGCGTGCGCGCCCTCGCGAAGCACGCCGCGGTCGCGGACCCCGTAGAGCCGGGCGGGGGCCGCGGTGAGCTTGTGCACCGCCTCCTCAAGCGGCAGCAGGCCCTGCTCGCGCACCGCCTCCTGGAGGAACCCGGTCGAGTAGCGGAACGCCGCGATCATGTCCAGGTGCGCGCCCGCGTCGGACGCGCCGATCAGGCTGCGCGGGTCACGCCAGATCCGCAGCCGCGCCGCCCAGTCCGCGGCCGTGGGCGGGGGTACCGAACGGGCGAAGGTGGTCCGCAGCTCGTCCGCCAGCACGATCGTCATCAGCGCCTCGAACGGCGCGCAGCCGAGCGCCGCGGCAACGTCGCCGACCAGCATTCCCTGGAACTTCTGGTACTCCGGCGAGAAGACCTCGACCAGCACCAGCCGCTCCCATCTGGAGAGGTGCCGCATGTTCTCCGTCGCCGCCGCGCCTGCCTCGAGCCGACGGCGGACCTCCGGATCGCGCAATGCCGCGAGCCGCTCGGGGACCGGCAGCGCGAGGACATCCGTCCAGCCTTCGAACCCGTCGAGGACGAACCCGGAGTGGAACGAGAACCTCGCGCGCATGTCCACGGGCATCGTGAGGCCGACCACCTTCGCGCCGCGCGCCTGGGCCGCGTCGCCGACCTCGAGCTTCGCCAGCCAGGTGTCGAGCGAGGACGCCGTCGGGGAGATCACGTTCCAGTTCAGCGGCCGCTGGGCCACCGCCGACATGCTGACCATGAGGTCGGCGACCTCGTCGTCGAACGGGCCCCGGGTGGTGGCGCCCTTCGGGAGCAGTTCCAGCGACGTCCCAGGGAACTCCCCCACCACACGGGCCAGCTCGATGAATTCGCCGCGGCTCGCCAACCTAGAGGGAACCGGCCGGCCCTGCGCGTCGTTGTGGGTGGGCGACGTCGTCGTGGAGAAGCCGATGGCCCCGGCGGCCAGTCCCTGCCTGAGCAGGTCGCGCATGGCCGCGACCTCGTCGCTCGTGGCTTCCCGCTCGTTCGCGGCCTCGCCCATGACCAGCCGCCGGATCGCCGAGTGGCCCACCATGAACCCGGTGTTGATCGCTAGCGTGCCATCCACCCGGTCTAGGTACTCCGCGGTCGTGGACCAGTCCCACGGGACGCCCTGGCGCAGCGATTCAAGCGGCATCCCTTCCACCCGCGCGAGCATGGGCATCAGGTAGCTGCCGGTTTCCGGCGATAGCGGGGCGATCGTGAAGCCGCAGTTCCCGGCCAGCGCGGTGGTCACGCCGTGCAGCGGCGACGGGCTGAGC
>JBARBE010000324.1:0-1721 GCA_049792735.1 Candidatus Acidiferrum sp. | reverse complement strand
GCTTTCTAGAGGGACACTCCACAAAACATGGCGCCCTAAGCCTTCATCAAACGCCAGGCGCTTGCCGTCCGGTGTGAAGGAAAATGGCATTTGTGTATTGTTGCTCTGCGCAAGCAGCGGCTGGGGTTTGCCCGCCCCATCGGAGCGGGTCCAAAACAGACCTCCATTGCCGTCGAAAACTATGTAACGGCCATCCGGACTCCAGACAGGATTCATAGCGCCCGCTCCGGCGCCGAACGTTAGGAGCCCGTGTCAGAACCTCGATTTTCCGGAAGGCCGCAATTTGGGCGGATTCGGCCGCACCCTGTCGGAAAGGGAAGATCTGATCGCAGAAGTTTCGTAGACGCCGAAAATAGGCGCAGGTAGTGCCCAGAGAGCGGCGAGAACTCGCAACAAAGCCAAGACGACCTTCCTTTTCAAGTCCGCCAGGCCTTTGGGCGTTCCGGCTGTGGTGATCGAGCGAAGAATCAGCGCGAGATTGAACGCCGCTGCCTGCAACAAGACTCGTTTGGCGACGTTTCCCCGGCCGCGCACGTGCAGCCTCCGCATCGCGCCTGTCTCATATTGATGCGCGAACGGACGTTCCAGTAACTCGCCGCGCCGCCGCAATAAGCGCTTGCCCCGCTCGCCTTCTACGCGCCGGCGGTTAGCGTAGACCGCCGCTTGTTGTTCCGCTTTGCCTTGCCAGTGGCGCCGTGGTTGTTGAGGAACCGAAACGTACGTCCGAACACTCTCGCTCATCTCCGCCAAACCCGCGCCGCTGTGATAACCCTTGTCGGTGACCACTTCGCGCAGCCCTTGTTCATGCACCTGGTATGAGCCTTGCGCGGTGGGCGTGTCGATCTGCTCGGCTACTGCGAATCCTGCCGCCGGCAAGGTCTCCTGCACCGATTCGCTGTCCCCCGTCGCGCCCCCCTGCGTGGTGATCGCCACGATCACGCCCGTGTCCAGATCCACTGCCTGCTCGGCCTTGTAGGACAGGTGTGTGGTGCCATCTTTCATCTTGGTCACTTCTGCTTCCGGATCGTGCGGATTCACCCACTCCTCATTCGACGTCTTCTTTTTCCGCTTACGATCCATCCGCCGCACCGCGTCGTCGTCGTCCCCGTCCAGGCCCGCCTCCACCGCCAGCCGCCGCAGATATGCCATGTAACTCTCGCCCGTGTCGCGCCGCACGATCGAGCGCATCGCCGCGTTCGCCTCCAAACTCGTCGCGTCGATCCCGATGGTTTTGCCTTTGAGCATTCCCCGCCGCGCCACTTCCGTCAACACAAACGTGAATACCGCCTGATGCGTCGCTTCATCCAGCAACCGCCGCGTTCGCGAGATCGTGACGTGATCCGGCGTGGCTTGGTCCCATCCATAGTTCAGAAATCGACGCAGGCTAAAACTGTCGGCCACTCGCCAGCCGATGCCGCGCTCGCTGCCGAGCCCTTCAAAGAATCCGATCAGCAGCAACCGGAAATACACGCCCGGGGCCAGCGACGGCCGCCCCAGCTTGGTGTGATAGAAATCGCGGCATTGCTCCTCGCAGAACTTATCGAACCCCGCGTCGTCCAGCACGCCGTTCAACTGCTCGTAAAAGGGATGCCCATGCGTTTCTACCCGCTCGCTCGCGTAAAACAACGCTTCCTGCTTTTGCTTGGCTCGCTTCGTGCCCATCGCCATGCCTCATTTTACGCCCAAACATTTCAATAATAAAGCGTTTTAGACACGGGCTG
>JBARBE010000323.1:0-27170 GCA_049792735.1 Candidatus Acidiferrum sp. | reverse complement strand
TCGTAGTTATCAGGGTGGGATTCGCGTTCATCTTCTCCTGATACACTCGAAGGGTGAATTTTTCTTTTGAAGTAGCCAAGACGGATCCGACCGGGGCGCGGCGCGGAGTGTTGAATACGCCGCACGGCGCGGTGCAGACGCCGTTTTTCATGCCGGTGGGGACGCAGGCGACGGTGAAGGGCCTGCGGAACGAGGCGCTGGAAGAGCTGGGCGCCAAAATCATTCTTGCCAATACCTATCATTTGTATTTGCGGCCGGGGCATGAAGCCGTGCGCAAGCTTGGCGGCTTACATAAATTCATGTCGTGGCCGCACGCGATTTTGACGGACTCCGGCGGCTTTCAGGTGTTTAGCCTTTCCGAATTGCGCAAAGTATCGGACGAGGGCGTGCGGTTTCGCTCGCATCTGGATGGGTCGGAGCATCTGCTCACGCCGGAGAAGGCTGCGGAAATTCAGCTGGCGCTGGGGTCGGACATCGCCATGGTTTTGGACGAATGCATCGAGACGCCGGCGCCGCGAGACAAAGCGGAATCGGCGGTCGCGCGCACAACCGCGTGGGCTGCACGGGCGCGAAAATATTTTCTCGAACAAGCCAGCCGGAATGGTGAATTGGCGCAATGGCAATTTGGGATTGTGCAGGGAGCGACATTCGCCGACCTGCGGCGCGCGAGCGCGAGGCAGTTGATGGAGCTAGATTTTCCCGGTTACGCGGTGGGAGGACTGGCGGTCGGGGAACCGCACACATTGACTTGTGAAATGACCAGCGAAGTGACCGCGCTTTTGCCGCGCGAGCGGCCGCGCTATTTGATGGGCGTTGGAAAACCGGAGCAGATTGCCGATTACGTCGCGCTTGGCATCGATATGATGGATTGCGTGCTGCCGACGCGCGCGGCGAGGCATGCTTGCCTCTATACGAGCGAAGGCCGTGTGCTTATTAAGAATGCGCGTTATGCCGCGGACCAACGCGCGCCAGACCCAAATTGCTCGTGTTCCGTTTGCCGGCGCTACACACGCGCGTATCTTCGTCATCTTTTCGCCGCAGGAGAGCTGACGGCGGCGATTCTGGCAACCCACCACAATGTCCACTTTTACCTTGACTTAATGAGGCAAATCCGCGAGGCTATCGGGTTTGGGAACCTAGCGAATTTCTCTTCTGAGATGCACGCGCGCTATGCTGTAGGTCCGGCGTAATAGCGGGCCGGGATAGCGTCCGAGATTCTTCAAGTGCGCCCCGACCGGGTCGGGGCGACCTGCGGGCGACACGAGCAGAGAATCCGGCGGGCAGTGAGAGCGGTGAACTTAAACCCGCTACGCTGATGCCATCTTTTGAGGCCAGGCGCGGGCGTGATTCTCTTGAAAGGAATGGAGCACTCTTTGATGATGTTTGCTGCGATTTTATTTCAGGCTTCGGGACCGGCGAGCTACCTGGGCAATCCGCTGGTGATGATGATCGTGGTGATGGGCATCTTCTACGTCATGCTCATTTTGCCCCAGCAGCGGCAGCGAAAGAAGACCCAGGCCATGCTTGCGGCCCTCAAGACTGGAGACAAAGTCGTCACCGGAAGCGGGATCTACGGAACGATCAATGGGATTGACGGCGACACGGTCATCCTCAAAATCGCGGACTCCGGCTCGGCTCCGGTAAAAATACGCATCGCGCGTTCGGCGATAGCCCAGGTGGAGGCATTGGAAGATGCGAAATAAAGCCGCCCGGAGCCGGAACACGCGCTTAACTTCCTGACCATGAACCCAAATCTGAAGTGGAAAGCAGTTTTCATCCTTGTTGTGATTGTCGGCTGCATCTATGGCCTTATCGGACTCCCGACCTTCCCCACGTCTATTACGGGGTTGAAAGATAACTTCACCCACCAGATTAAGCTCGGACTGGACTTGCAGGGCGGCACGCAACTAGTAATTCAGGTGCAAGTGCAGGAGGCCATCGCGCAAGAGACAGACCAGATGATCGAACGCGTGACCACCTGGCTGCGCGGCAAGAACATCAGCTACGATGAAGTGCGGCGGGTGGACGATACCCACATCCTGGTGCAAAACGTGGATCCCAACCGTTTGGCGGATTTTCGCGACTACGTGGAGCAGCAGTTCGGCAACGTTTGGGATATGGCGCCGGCAGCGGGCAGTCCGAATGGATACACACTGACGATGAGGGCAGGGGCCGTCGCGCAGATTCAGCAAACGACGATGACGCAGACGCTGGAGACCATCGATCGCCGGGTCAACGCTCTTGGCTTGACGGAGCCGACGATTCAACTGCGCGGGGGAGCCAATAGCAACGAGATTCTCATCCAACTGCCCGGTGAAGGCGATCCTTCGCGGGTGAAGGCGGTTATTCAAGAGGGCGGACAACTGGAACTGCGGTTGGTGGAAGATCCGGTTGTGTATACCTCGGAGGCGGACGCGCTGAGCAAGCACGGAGGCGTATTGCCAGCTGGTACTGAGCTTGTTCCCGGGCGTGTGGAATCCAGCGGGGCTCCCGGGGCGCCGCCGGCAGGGGAAGGTTGGTACATCCTGAGCCGGGGAGCTGTCGTTACCGGACGGGATCTTCGCAGCGCGACGGAAAATCGCAACACGAATAACCCTGGCCAATGGGTTGTGGACTTTACACTTTCAGCGGAAGCCGCCAGCCGGTTTGGGCCCTTCACGCAGCAGAATATCGGACGGCAAATGGCCGTCGTCCTCGATCATCGGGTCTATACGGCACCGGTTATCAATGGGCGGATCGATGATTCGGGGATGATTGAGGGTAATTTCAGCCAGGACTCGGCGCACGATCTGGCGCTGGTCTTGCGCGCGGGAGCGCTTCCGGCATCCATCAAGTATCTGGCGGAACATACCGTTGGGCCGTCGCTGGGCGCCGATTCGATCCGGCACGGCGTACAAGCTTCCATTTTGAGCTTGGTCGTGGTGATGATTTTCATGCTGTTCTACTACCGGGTTTCCGGAGCAAACGCGGTTCTCGCGCTGATCCTAAACTTGGTTATCCTGCTGGCGGCGTTGGCTTACTTTGGCGCGGTGCTCACTTTGCCTGGCATAGCCGGCGTGATCCTGACGATTGGTATGGGCGTGGACTCGAACGTTCTGGTCTTCGAGCGAATTCGCGAGGAATTGCGTAACGGCAAGTCGGCGCCGTCGGCGGTGGATGCGGGGTTCGATAAAGCGTTTCTGACCATTATCGATACCCACGTTACGACCGTGGTTTCCGCGTTCTTTCTTTTTATTTTCGGCAGCGGGCCGATCAAGGGATTTGCCATAACCCTGACCGTGGGTTTGATCGCCAACGTCTTTACCGCCATCTATGTGTCGAAGACGATTTTCCATTACCACTTGGAGAAGATGGACCGTCAGGCGGAATTGAGCATTTAGGCCGGGCGGGGCTGTACTAGGACGCATAGGGCCAAAGATTTGGAAGAACGGGACGAACGAGTAGTGGCGATTTCCGGCGGAGACTCCCAAGATGGTCTGGGAGGCTGTGGGAACAAACTCGCGGACGCTGGAGTCTAAGAAAGGGAATCAATATCCGCATGATCGAGTTATTCAAGACGCCCGACATTGATTGGATGGGCAAAGCCAAGTATTTCTATGCGCTTAGCGCCATTTTGCTGATTGCTGGATGGACTTCCGTGTTCCTGAAGGGCGGGCCGACCGGGGGCGGATTGCCTTATAGCATCGACTTCAAGGGCGGCACCAACGTGGATGTGAGGTTTGCTCAGGCGCCCAATATTGAAAAGCTCCGCAGCGGATTGACGGCGCAGGGCCTTGGGGATAGCGAAATTCAGTCCATCGGCGATATTGCCAATCCGAGCGCGAACGAGGTGCTGATTTTCGTTGGACAAAAAGGCGGTAGTGAGGAAGCGGGAGAAGTCAGCAAGACGCGGATTCTGAATGCTCTAAATACGATTTATGGGGTTCAGAATTCTTCGAAGACGGATTTCAATGCCGCTACTCCGGCCTCGCTGGCCGCTTTTCTGACGCAGCACGATCCGCTTCTTCTTTCTACCAATGCGGGCGACCGCTACCAGGTGCTGGCAAGAAATATTCTGGATTATCGCGACTCGACGGCGCAGGGTGTACTAACGAATTTCGACGCGCTTTCGAGCGTCAGCGGCGTCACACCGCCCGTGCTTAACATGCTCAAGGATAACTATGCCCTGGGCTCCTTTGCGATACGCGGAGTGGAGATCGTCGGCCCCAAAGTTGGAGGCGAGCTTCGACGCCAGGCGATTTACGTTACCCTCTATGCTTTAGGGGGTATGCTGGTATATATTGCCTTTCGATTCGAGCTGGTTTATGGGGCAGCCGCGGTCCTGGCGGTGTTTCACGACGTTTTAATCACGCTGGGCTTTTTCTCGCTTTTACACTTCGAGATTTCGCTGACGGTCATCGCGGCTTTGCTTACTCTGGTTGGATATTCAATGAACGATACCATCGTCATTTTCGACCGCATCCGGGAGAATAATCGACTTCTGCGACGGCAGCCGTTCATTGAAATTGTGAACAAGTCCATCAACCAGACTTTGTCGCGAACGATACTTACCAGCGGATTGACCTTCCTTACCGTGCTCGTGCTGTTCCTGATGGGCGGCCAGGTGCTTCGTGCTTTCTCCTTTGCTCTGGTGGTGGGGATTGTGGTAGGAACGTACTCCAGTTTTGGTATTGCTGCACCGCTGGTCGTCGCGTGGAATCAATGGCGCGGCGGCCAAGGTGTTGTGGCTAGCACCGGACCCGCAGCCGGAAATAAAACCCGAGGAAGTGAAGGCGCTCCAGGGCGTCTCGCTCCCGCCGGGAGGAGGTAGGATCCATGTTTGAAGATATGGTGCTGTCAGGGAAGACGAAGAGGACCAACAAACCTTGGACGGTGGCGCTGTCGCTGGCGATCCAAGCTCTCCTCGTTGGAATCCTGATCCTCATTCCGCTGATTTACACAGAAGCGCTGCCGAAGACGATGATGGCGACGATGCTGACCGCTCCGCCACCCCCGCCTCCGCCGCCACCCCCTCCGCCTCCCGCGGTGGTCGTACACATCAAGCCGCAAGTTCACTTAATGGATGCGGGCAAGCTGCTGCAGCCGAAAGAGATTCCTAAGGACGTCAAGATTATTAAGGAAGACGCGCCCGATATGGCCGGCGTGACAGGTGGGGTTCCCGGCGGCGTGCCGGGAGGCTCGATGGGCGGCGTGATTGGCGGCGTGATTGGTGGAATGGGTGGAGCTCCACCACCGCCGAAGCCGACCGTGTCGCGCATTCGCCAGGGCGGGAACGTGACTGCGGCTATGTTGATCAACCGGGTGCAGCCGATGTATCCGCCGCTGGCTCGGCAGACGCGCATTTCCGGAACGGTGCGCTTGCATGCAATCATCGGTAAGAATGGCGCGGTGCAGCAACTCGAAGTCATTTCCGGGCATCCACTGCTGGTACAGGCCGCGCTGGATGCGGTGCGGCAGTGGCGTTATCGTCCGACTCTTCTGAACGGTGAGCCGGTCGAAGTCGATACCACGATCGACGTGATTTTCTCTCTGAACCAGTAAGCGGTCTGGCGCACCCGTCGTGGGACAGGCGCGCTGGTCCGGGTGAAAAGCTTGGCAAACTCTCGCGTTGGCTCCGGGGAACCCGGACCATCAGAACTAAGGAGCAAAACGAATGGTAGCGACTCTGTTTATGAACGCAGCCCTGTTCCTGCAATCCCAGGCGACTTCGTGGGATCTGCGGAGCATGTGGTCTTCTATGAGCACCCTTCCCCGGATCGTCGTTGCGATCCTGTTCATTCTCTCCATTTATTCGTTCGGCGTAATGATTGACCGCGCCCTGATGTACAGCGCGGCCCGCAAGCAGTCGCGCGTTTTCGTGCAGCAGGTTGCCGGGGCTCTCAAGGAAGGCAAGCTGGACGAAGCGATTGCCATTGCCGAGCGGAACAAGAAGAGCCATATCGCCAAAGTCGTGGCTACCGGCCTTTCCGAATTCCAATCCGCTTCGCAGCAAGTCACCGACGCCGACGTGATCGAAGCGGCCAAGCGCGGTCTCGAGCGCTCTGTCGCCATCGTCCACGCGGAAATGAAGCGCGGCCTTTCGGCGCTGGCGACCATCGGCTCGACGGCACCGTTCGTCGGATTGTTCGGCACGGTCGTCGGCATCTTGAACGCGTTTAAGGGCATTGAAACCAGCCACGCTACCGGGTTGTCGGCGGTCGCCGGCGGTATCGCTGAAGCTCTCGTCACCACGGCTCTCGGTCTTCTCGTGGCCGTCCCTGCCGTGTGGGCCTACAACTATTTCACCAATAAGGTCGAAGCTTTCGACGTGGAAATGGACAACTCCTCGATGGAGTTGATCAACTACTTCATTCTGCGTCGCGGCGCGAAAAAGTAAGGCAGGCAATCCATGGGGTATAAACCAAAAGTCGGAAGTCAGATGTCGACGCCAAACGTCATCCCGATGGCCGACATTATGCTTGTCCTGCTGATCATCTTCATGGTGGTCACGCCGATGTTGCAGAAGACCTTGCCAGTGGATATGGCCAGGGTCAACAACGCGCGCGAAATGCAGGATGCGGATAAGGATGACGCAGTCATCGTGGCAGTCACTCGAGACGGAACGATCTACTTGAAGAATACCAAGATCTCGAAGGATGACATCACCGGACAGGTCAAGGATTTGATCGCCAACCGCCTCGATAAAACTGTGTACGTGAAGAGCGATGCGCGGGCCAAGTATGGCGACGTCGTCGCGGTGGTGGATGAAATCCGCTCCGCGGGCGTCGATCAACTCGGCTTGTTGACAGAGCAGAATGAACAACGCAGGACCCCGCCTCCGCCACCTGGTACGTCTCCATCGGCTGATTGAAGCCGACGGAAAG
This sequence comes from Candidatus Acidiferrum sp., assembly GCA_049792735.1. GTDB lineage: Bacteria > Acidobacteriota > Terriglobia > Acidiferrales > UBA7541 > Acidiferrum. Next base: position 20,307 of record JBARBE010000323.1, on the reverse strand, counting down.
GCGTGCGGTTGAGACGAGAAGCCTTAGCTCCATTCGTTTGCTGAGACTGAACGGCCGCGCCGGATCCCACCTGGCGCGGCTTGATGGCCTGCAAGGCTCGCGCTGCGCAGGCTGATAGGAGAATTTCAATGGGAATATCAGTTGGTGAGAACAAGGGCGGTGCGATGGCGGAAATGAACATCGTTCCGCTGATCGATATTTTGCTCGTGCTGCTGATCATCTTCATGGTCATCACTCCGCTCACTCCCCACGGGTTGGACGCGCTCGTTCCGCAGCCCAATCCGAACAAGAACCAGGAGCAGGAGCTGGAGAACAAGACTGTCGTGGTACAGGTGCTCCCGAACGACAAGTTGAAGATCAATCAAGAAGATACGACCTGGGATGCGCTTGGTCCTCGTCTCGAAACGGTCTTCAAGGATCGCGCCGATAAGACCGCGTTCGTCAAAGGCGACAGCGACGTGCTGTTTATGGAGGTTGCCCGCGCCATCGATATTATGCGCGGCGCAGGGATCGACCATATTGGGCTGGTCACGGCCAAGCTCGAGGCCGGGCAGTAAGCTGTCGCAGGGTGTGAGAGTCCTCCTCGCGGGGAAATCTGGTAGGTGCGAGGTGGCTCATGGGAATTTCGCTTGGCGGTGCAAGGGTCGGAACGATCGCGGAGATGAATGTGGTTCCGTTGATCGATATTCTGCTGGTGCTTCTGGTCATTTTTATGGCGATTCGCCCTTCGGCCGAATTTGGCCTTCCGGTGGATTTGCCAGAGCAGGTGGCGACACCCGCGAGAGCGCCCGAGGATGTAATTGTTGTTCAGATTTTGGGCGACGGCACTCTGCGGATTAACCAGGATCCAGTGCAATGGCCAGAGCTTCACACACGGCTCGCAGAGATCTTCAAGATGAGAGCTAGCCGAGTGGCTTTTGTCCGTGGTGACCGAATCCTTGAGTTTGGCATGGTCGCCAGGGCGATTGATGTAATGCGAGGGTCGGGAATTACGACGGTGGGATTGATAACTCCGGAACTCGCAAACGCTCGCTAAATAGTGTAGATTTGCCCCTCGCAGGGCGGACGTGAATCCTAGCAGGGATGGATGCCTTCGATGACTGATGCATCAGATCGTATTGCTCGCCGGACCGCTTCTCTGGCAGCGTTGTTAATGCTCGTGTTCGCGGTCTCGGGCTGCAACAAGCTCAAGGCTCGCGATCTGTTGAACAAGGGCGTGGTTGCCTTCAAGGCTGGCCAGTCGGACGCGGCCATCGAGGATTTCAAGCGCGCCTCCGAGCTCGATCCGAACTTGACGACGGCGCGGCTCTACCTGGCCACCGCTTACGCCAGTTTGTACATTCCCGGCGCGCCATCCGCGGAAAATAAAGCGCGCGGCGAACAGGCCATCAAGGAATTCCAGGACATCCTGACGACCGATCCCAAGAATTTGAACGCCATCGATGGCATCGGTTCGCTCCTCTTTCAAATGGCGGGCACGCCCCCGATTGATGAAAAAGGATTCGAGAATTCGAAGACCTACCACGAGCGCCATATCCAAATTAAACCGGACGATCCCGAGCCCTACTATTGGATTGGCGTGATCGATTGGACGCTGGCATGGCGCGGCAACGGGGAAATGCGGCTGGACTATAACAAGAACAATATTCGGAAACAGATTAAGGACATGGATCCGCTGCCCGCTTCCGTGCGTACGGAGTACGCCACCAAGTACGGACCGCTCGTAGAGGAGGGAATTACAGACCTGCAGAAGGCAATTTCGCTCCGGCCGGACTACGACGACGCCATGGCTTATCTCAGCCTTCTCTACCGTCGCAAGGCCGACATGGTGGAGAGCGCGGATGAGCGAGCTTCCCTGGAAAAGCAAGCAGATGACCTCCTGGACAAAATCAAGGAGATCAAGCAGAAGCGGTTAGAGCAACAGCAACAAACGTCCTGAGTCCCATTGCGGATTCGGCGGCACGAACCTCAGTCTTCTTCATTAAGGACGCCCGGTTGGGCGTCCTTTTCTTTTTTTGTGACACTTTTCCACGCGGCCAGCCTGCTCGCGCTCTGAGCCATTTCAGGCTAAACTAGGATATGCCGTCGCCTAGTAATGTTCCGTTGAGCTTCCAGCGCGACCGCGCTCTGCGCCAACTAGAAGCCCGCTTCGAGGAGCTCCTCGAAAAACTTCGCAAGAGCCGCCCCTCCGAGGACCCCTGGGTCGTCCGCCGCGCTTACGAAATTGCTTCCGAACGGCATCGCGACCAGTTCCGCAGCTCCGGCGACCTATACATTTCCCATCTCCTTGAAGTCGCCCATATTCTCGCCGACATGCGCATGGACGCCACGACGCTCACCGCCGCCCTGCTTCACGACGCCATCGAAGACACCGAATATCCCGTGGCGCGGATTGAAGAGCGCTTCGGACCGGACGTGGCGCACCTTGTGGAGGGCGTCACAAAAATCAGCCGTCTCAACATGACGGCTCCGGAAACGCGCCAGGCGGAAAACGTCCGCAAGATGCTACTGGCGATGGTCAACGATGTGCGCGTCGTCCTCGTCAAACTGGCAGACCGCCTCCATAACATGCGCACGCTCGAATACCTTTCGCCCGAGAAGCAGCAGCGCATTTCCCGGGAGACTTTGGATATTTACGCTCCGATCGCGCACCGCCTCGGTATGGGAGTCATTCGCGGCGAGCTCGAGGATCTGTCCTTTCGCTTTCTTGAGCCGGAGGCCTTTCTCGCGCTGCAAAAAGAAGTTACCGACAAAAGCCCCGTGCACCAACGATTTTTGGAAGAGGTTCAGGGCACGATTCGCACGAAGCTGGTTGAGAACGGTATTCCCGCGGAGTTGGAAGCCCGCGTTAAAGGCTTGTATTCACTGCACGGCAAAATCCTGCGTCAACAGACCAGTCTCGAACAGGTGTATGACCTCCTCGCCGTCCGCGTCATCACTGACACAGAGCGAAACTGCTACGCGGCACTCGGCGTGATGCATCACATTTGGCGCCCGGTTCCCGGCCGCTTCAAAGATTACATTGCCATGCCGCGGCCGAACCTCTATCAATCGCTGCACACGACGGTTTTGCACGGCGGGCAGCCCTTTGAAGTGCAGATTCGGACGCAAGAAATGCACCGCATCGCGGAAGAGGGCGTCGCGGCCCATTGGAAGTACAAAGGCGGGCAACCGGCAACTGGAGATGACGATCAGCGCATTGCCTGGATGCGGCAGCTCATCGAATGGTCGCAGGAGCTGCAGGAGCCCGGCGAGTTTCTTTCCACGCTCAAGGTGGATTTGGCGCCTGTCGAAGTGTACGCCTTCACTCCTAAAGGCCGCGTTCTGGAGATGCCGCGCGGAGCGACTCCAGTTGATTTTGCGTATTCCGTCCACACGGAGGTGGGGCATCAATGTGTGGGCGCCAAAGTGAATGGCCAGATGGTTTCGTTGCGCCATGAAATTGTCAGCGGCGACGTGGTCGAAATTCTCACACAGAAAAACCACACTCCGAGCCGGGACTGGCTGAGCTTCGTCAAGTCCTCGCACGCGCGCAGCAAGATCCGCCAATGGCTAAACTTCCACGAGCGCGAAGAAGCCACGGACATGGGAAAGAAGCTGCTTGAGAAGGAATCCCGGCACTTCGCGCGCGGCCTGAAGAAAATTCCGCAAGCGGATTGGGACAAACTTATCGCTGACTACGGTCTTTCGAAACAGGAAGATGTCTATGCCGCTGTCGGTTTCGGCAAATACTCCGCGCGCCAGGTGCTCTCCCGATTGCTGGGCGAACCGGAGAAGGCTGCGGAAGCCGAAACAGAAGATTCAAAGCCGACGCTCGTCAAAACCGTTAAACGCATGCTCGGTTTTGGCGAAGCTCCGCTGATCGTCAAGGGCCATGACGATCTGCTGGTCTATCGCGCGAAATGCTGCAATCCGATACCGGGCGACGACATTGTGGGCTACATCACTCGCGGCCGGGGAGTTGCGGTGCACACGCGGGCTTGCCCAAATGTGCAGAATCTGATGTATCAGACGGAGCGCCGCATTGCGGTGGAGTGGGGCAGCGGGACCGCCGCGACATTCCCCGTCCGGCTTTCCATCCGTGGGAAAGACCGCGCCGGCCTGCTGGCGGAAATCACTGCGGTCATCAGCGGAGCGGGTTCCAATATCCAGAGCCTCGAGAGCCGCCCCGACCGTCAAAATGCGCGCATCGAAGCCAGCCTCGAAATCGTCGATCGGCGCCAGCTCGAAACCATTCTCGCCAACATACGAAAGGTCTCCGGAGTATTCGGAGTCGATCGCGTCTACCAGGTGTAGTCTTCCGCTGGCGGTCCACGGGCAGCTACCTTGATCTTTAAGTTGCCCGCCCGAGGCTGTCTGCGGCTCGTTCTGCTTTGATGACGCTCCGTGATTGCATTCGCCTGGGAATGAGGTAACTCTCGACCTGTACTTTCAGCCGGGTATTATCCAAGCACAGCTCCGCGTTTCCTTGTTTGTCTCCTCTAGAATGGAACTATGCGGCATCCACGATTGCTTCTCGGTGTGTGTGTCCTATTGGCGGCAGGTTGCCACCAGCATCCCCTGACGGACTACCGTCCGCTGGATCAAGCAGGAATGTGGTCTAGTGACATTGAGCAGCTCAAAGGGCTCAACGTCACGGACTCGGAAATCGCCCAGGTCATTAAGCTGAAACATGCGGGGATTAGCGATGACACCTGCGTGGAGCTGATCAGCGCCGCGCATCTCCACAAGGTCCTTTTCATCAGCGCGCAATCTGCGGCTGACTTGGCCGGCGCCGGATTCACCGAGCAACAGATCCTCGACATCGCGCACGCGGGCCAATTGGACTCGATCAGCATTGACGCTGTCACGCTCAAGCTCATCGGGCTTTCGGACTCGACGGTGCAACTCGTTCTCCACAAGCATTTGACCGGCCAGCCGGTCATGGCCAGCGCGGAAATCTCGGAGCTCAAGAATACCGGATTGACCGAACGTCAAATCCTTGAACGCATTAATTCCGGAATGACCGACGAACAGGCCCGAAAGGAAATCACGGCACGCGAGCGGTCTCGCGATCACGCCAACACTTCATTCGTACGTGTTCGTGGACGCAAACCGCGTTAGCGCACGCGGTTGCTCGGCACCACTGGGCGGCAATCTTCATTTTTGCTTCTTCCTATTTCTCCCGCTACAATCGATTTGCTTTGGCGTCCCGGCTTCATCTCCGCCTGCTCGTCTGTCCGTTTGTCATGGCGGCGGGTTTTTGGATGGCTTCCTGCACCGCCGCGCTCGGGCCAGGTTACTCGATCGAGAAACAAGAAATCCGCGTTCAGTTTGACCCCGGCCCCAATCCATTAATTCGCGTCGACTCGGACTTCCAGCTTCGCAACACGGGCAACCAGCCGCTTTCTTCACTCGAAATGCGACTCTCCGGCCGGCGACGCTTTCGAATTGCTCGATCGGAGGCCATTTGGGACGGCGCGTCGCTTTCCGAAGAAAACGTGCCGTCTATTCCTCGAAATACGCTTCTATCGCTTCCTCGGACATGGGACGTCGGAGAGCGCCACACTTTGCATCTCTACTCTGAGTTTCAAACTCCGGCCGCCGACGAGCCCGGCTATAGTTTTTCCTCCGATGCATTCTTTCTTCCTTCCGAGGGGTGGGCGCCGGAATTGCTTCCCTCGGCAGGATTATTTGCTACTGGCGGAGTTCCTCCAGACAAGTGGCTTTTGCAAGTCCGCGTGCCTGACGGATTTCTCGTACACAGCAGCGGGCGTTCGGTGAAAACATCGCGCCACGGTCCCGAGCTCACCATCCAATCCGTGCAGCATCCCGACGATCACTATCCTTTCGTAGTCGCCGGGCGCTACAAACAAACGATTTTGGACACCGCGGCGGGCAAGGTTCTCCTCTGGACGCGCACCGAAGAAGACGTTTCGCGTTTGAACCAATCCGCTGATGCGCTGGTTCTTGCCATTCGGGCTTACAACGCGACCTTCGGCACGCGAGCCCCGAAGGGGCTGCCGCTGTGGATCGTGGAATGCCCGGTGGTGGCGGGCTGTTTTACGGCCAGTGCGTCTTCTTACGCCAAACTGTTGAGTGCAGAGCCGGGTACTGTTTCTTCCGAGCTTGCCTCGGCGGACACGCTGATGATTGATCTTAGCGGGGGAGCCCCAAAACTGGCTGCGGCCGCGCCCGGGTTGGCGGCAAGCTGGCTGGGCTATGGCCGGAATCCAGCTTTCTATGAGCAGGAGCTGCCGCTCTCAGCGCTACCGGCTTTCGCCTCCGCACTCGGCGAAGAAGCCATCGAGGGGCCTTCCTTCCGCGCCGAGACAATCCGCCGCGCGTTGCGTATGATTCCCAAGAGCCCCCCCGGCGGGCGAAAAAAAGAAGACGAACCGGTTCTGCGCGCCAAAAGCTTTCTATTCTTTTTTGGACTTCAGGATCGTTACGGGCGGGAGGCCTTTCGCCGCGCCATCGATCACATGCTTTCCGCTCGTCAAGGACGCGGTTTCAATCTCAACGACTTGATCGCCGCGTTTGAAGAGGAAACTCATCAAAATGTCGCCGAGTTCGAGCGCTTGTGGATGAAGCATCCGGGAGTTCCCGAAGAGTTTCGCGCGCGTTACGAAGATGCATCTGCAGCAAGTATCACCACCTCCAAGGAGACCATGCCATGAGAGAAATTGTTCTGACGGATCGCGGTCCAAAACCTATTGGCCCATATTCCCAGGCCATCAAGGTCAACGGACTTCTTTTTGTTTCCGGGCAAGTTTCCATTGATCCGAAGACCAATGAGTTTGTGCCCGGCGATATTCGCCAGCAAACGGAACGCACGCTCGAGAACGTGAAGGGCATCGTCGAAGCGGCAGGCAGCAAGTTGAGCCACGTCGTTAAGACCACGGTATTTCTGAAGAACATCAGCGACTTCGCTGTGATGAACGAAATATACGGGCGCTACTTTTCCAGTGCCGCTCCGGCGCGCTCAACCGTTGAGGTCGCGCGCCTTCCTAAAGACGCACTTGTAGAAATGGAAGTGATCGCGACGATTTGAACTGAACTTTGGGGAGAGGGATTACGGCCGGTCAGGGCTCTCCAGAGCCTTGTGAACCGCGATTGCAGTCACCAGTGTGACGGCCCCAATTGCGAACCAAACAAACTTGCTCGTACCAGCGCTGACTGGCGGCTTGCCATATCCTTTTCCGCCCGCACCTTGCGTCGGAGGCTGGCTCTGCGCTTCTTCCTCCGCGGAGGGATCCAGAACGATGCGGTACGCGCTTCCTTCGGGGATCACTCGAGAATCGTCGCCCACTGTGATGGTCAGCGCCCCGCGCACGCATTTCACCAGCAACTGTTTCTCGTCCAGGATGGTCACTTGCCCGATCGTCGGTTCGTCAGATTTCGGCCCGATCACCGCAGTCGCAGCATTTAGCGCAAACGCTTTTTCATTCGCGGTCGAGAAAGTCGCCGTTCCTCGCAGCAGCGTTGCAAGCGGCACCCCGTCTTTTTCGCTGACCGTGGCCGCCGAAGATGCGGAAAGTTGAAACCGCGCCGCTCCTGTGCGCAGCAGCACGCTCCCGGCGTCCGCTGTGTTCAAATCGTCGCCGGCGAATATTGTTGTACCGACCGCGGCGCTCGTCCCTCTCACACTTGCATTTTCCGATGCCATGATCGTGCCCAGTGCGCTCGCTGTCCCGCCCCATACGGGCGTGACCAGCAAACAAGTTGCCAGGGACACAGCAACAATTTCGCGCCAACGCGCCATGGAAGCCTCCAAGAGGGCTACTCGAAGAATACTCACACGCTTTCCCTGCGTCAATAAAGAATCGGCCGCCGAGCCCAAAAATATGTGGCCTCCAGCCTGCCGCCCGCGCTGGCTGTAGCAGGCTTCCGCTGCTACAATGCAAGCCAACGCATGGCTGACTGGAAACAGATCACCGCCCGCATTCGCCGGGCTCGCACCGGCAAGGACCCGGTCGGGCAGCTATCCAATTTGTATGAAAAAACGCGCGATGCGATGGTTGCGTTTGAGCTGGCCCGATTTTTCGAAACCTCCGGACAAAATCCGGAAGCCGCAAAATGGTATCTTGCCGCCGCTGAACGTTTTCGCAGGGCCGATTGGAAAACCAAGGCGCAGGAAGCCGCCGTCAGGCTCGGTGCGGAAATTGCCCCTGAGGATTCAGCGCCATCGTCAAACGATTTTCAATTGACGCCGTCTCCCGTCGCCGATCTGCCGCCGGCGCCCTCCGAGAAAGAAAATTCCGCAGCGCCAGAATCGTCGGCGTCGCCTGCTGAGTCTGAAGGAGAGACTCCTCCGGCGATAACTGCCGGCGAAGCTACTGATTCAGCAGACAAAAAAAGACGCCGCCGGGGCCGTCGTGGCGGTCGCAACAGACGCAAGGCCGCTCCTCTGAAAGGTTCCGCATCTCCATCCGTGGCTGTTACTTCCGAGCCTTCATCTCGCGCGAAGGGTTTGCCCTCGAGAGTTTTCGATGAACCTGCAGAGCCAAGACCTCCGCGAATCACGGACGGCCGTTCCATACCGGTGCTCCCGGCCGAGCCAGTCGAGTCCATTGGCGAGCCGGGCGGGCCAAGCGTGCGCGGCCGTTCCGGAGATCCTGGCCTTTCTTCCCGATTGTCTCTTCTCGAAATGCAGCTCCGCCGATTGTTGACTTGCCCTCCTGTAAAGCTGAATGACGCGGATCATGCGCCGGTCGGTCCTGGAGTTTTCGTGCTCACCGATTCCGATCTCACGAGCTACTACTACGTCGAGGCCTGCCAGACTCTACGCATCGCCGTTGGAAATCTTTTGCGCGGGGGTTCGAGCCGGCACACTGCGGATTCCATCAAGCCGAGGCTTGCGGAGCATCTCGGCATCCCCGAATCGCGCGTCACCAAATATCTCGCCGATCATTGCGTCGTGCGCTGGCTCCAGCTCGATGAAGGCGCCTCACACTTCGCCCATTTTGTGATGGCCGTCATACGTCCCACATTGAATGACTAGCTGCCACCTCATGACTTTCCGCGTCGTGGCATTCCCAATCGGGAACTCGCGGTTCCCAAAATGCATAAAGTTCTAGCCCGTTCGGTCTAGAAGTAACCCCTACCTGACGCCTCCAAAACTGCCATTCGCTGCCCCTGGAGACCGTTTGACCCGTATTTATGACCGTTCGCTGCTTGCTGCTGGCCTTCCCCCCCCTTTACCTTCAAACTATAGGCGTACAAAGACTTATTGGACGTACCTGTGGAAAATGGTACGGTGATGAGAGCCCGGGGGGCTGTAAAGGGCTCGGATTTCATCCAATTGAGTGGGCCGTTGGGCTTCATTTTTTGAAAGCGAGGGTAGAGCTTTATGCCGAATCGTGTGGGGACGCAAATCCTGCGAACGTTCGACTGGGCGGTTTGCAAAGCAGCCGCAGTCACCTTTAATAGCATTCAGCATTTCAACAAGCGCAATCCGAATCCTTCCGTTACTCCGCAGTGGTCCGACAAACCTCTGCTCAAGTCCTGGGAAAAGACCAAGCCCACGCTCGGCTTTCCCCGGCAGACTGACTCTCTCTGCCCTGCATGCGTCAAAGAGGCGCGTGAAGCGATCATCGCCGGCAAAAAAGACTGGCGCGATCTGATGCACGAGAAAGTCGGGGAAATCAAGGCACAGATTATCGAGCGCGACAATCAGATTTGGATGGTCAAAGACTGTCCCATTCACGGCCACTATGAAGACATGATGGCCATCGATGCCAAGTTCCTCGACTGGATCGAGAAGCAGTTCCCCGGTCGCGATATTCCCGCGCACAACGACGAAGACCTTCACAAGCACGGCTCTTCGACCGTTCGCTACGGCCGCGGCTCCGTTCTCACCGTCGACCTCACCAACCGCTGCAACATGATGTGCGATCCCTGCTTCATGGACGCCAACCAGGTTGGCTATGTCCACGAACTCGGCTGGGATGAAGTTAAAGAAATCTTGGACAACGCGCTCAAGATCAAGCCGCGCCGCCAGATGTCCGTGCAATTCTCCGGCGGCGAACCGACCATGAGCCCGCTCTTCCTCGACGCCGTCTCCTACGCCCGAAAGATTGGCTACAACAGCGTGCAGGCCGCCACGAACGGCATCGAATTCGCCAAGAGCAAGGAATTTTGCAAGAAAGCCTTCGATGCAGGTATGCGCTACGCCTACCTGCAGTTCGACGGCATCGGCAACGACGCCAACAGCCATCGCCAGATCGGCAACCTTTTCGACGTGAAGCTCCGCGCTATCGAAAACATGCACGAGGCGGGCATCGAAATCGTGCTCGTCGTCACTATCGTCAACAATGTGAACAACGACCAGGTCGGCTCCGTCGTGAAATTCGCGATGGAAAACCCCAAGAAAATCGCGTTCGTCAGCTTCCAGCCGGTTTCTTTCACTGGCCGCGACGAAGACATCACTCCCGAGCGCCGTCTCCGCCAGCGCTATACACTTTCGCATCTTGCGAAAGACGTCAGCGCCCAGGTCGGCAAAGTCGAGCCTACGCGTGATTGGTTCCCGATCTCGTTCATTAGCACCTTTGCGGGCTTTGCCGACATGGTCAAGGGCAACGAATCCCAGTGGGGTTCGCTCTCCTGCGGCTGCCACCCGAACTGCGGCGTCGGCACCGCCATGATGATCAACAAGGACACCAAGGAGTGGGCGCCCGTTCCGCGCTTCCTCGATGCCGTCCAACTGACAAAGGACGTCACTGCCATCACCGACGCGGCCCGCAGCAAGAAATTCTCCAACTTCATGATGGCCATGGCCCTCCTCAAGAACTATCACCCGTTCCGTGGGCCTAAGGGCTTGACACTTAGCGCGCTTTTCAAGAAGTTTGACAAGACCTGGGCGCTGACGAAGAAATCTACTGTGAAGTATGGCCGCACTTCTCCCGACCGCACCTATGAAGACGCCATGAAGCGCCGCCAAACCGACCCCTGGAACTTCCTCTTCATCGCCGGCATGTGGTTCCAGGATTTGTTCAACTACGACTTCCGCCGCACCGAAATGTGCATCATCCCTTACGCCACGCAGCAGGGCGAAATTTCCTTCTGCGCCTATAACACGGGCGTAGGCTGGCGCCAAATCATCGAGAACATGCACAAGAACGCGACCGTCGCCGAGTGGTACAAGAACCACGGCAAACACGAGATCTATGCCAAGGGCAAGAGCGTCAATCTCCAGAGCTTCGAACATTCTCTGAAAATCGACGCCGATGACGCCGCCCGTGTCCGCCACCTCGAGCACGACATTCCGCAGACCGCTGCGGAAGAAGATCGCGCGCGCCGCAAAAAGGCCTTCGAGGAACAAGCCAAGGTTCGGGCGATCTACGAGGAACTCGTTCTCAAGAAGCCCCAGCCGACCGTCGTTCAAATCGGCACGGTGCAGGACATTGCCAAAGCCACCCCGGCCAACTTCGCCAATGCAGGCAAGCCGGTGAGCATTGCTCCGGCTGCCAGCGGGAATGGCAACTCCGCTCCGAATGGCAATGGTCATTCGAACGGTAATGGCCACTCCAACGGCAACGGCGCAGCCAAGACCGAGTCTGCCGAAGCCGCTGTCGCTGGCGACTAAACGCCTCGTAGGGGCACGGCATGCCGTGCCTCTCTTCGCATCGAGTATCCTGCCAACTCCGCAGAAACCATCTGGCTCCGGGCAACCGGAGCCAGATGCATTTACACTGTTGGGGCGGGGCTTGCCTCGCCCACTTCTTTGCCTTCTCGAACGGACGCCACGAAGGAGCTACTCTCGATGAAAACACTCTCCGGTCGCATCGCCCTGGTCACCGGCGCAAGCCGCGGTCTCGGCAAAGCCATGGCCATAGCGTTAGCCGCAGCCGGCGCCGACGTCGCCGTCAACTACCACCAGCAATCCGCAGCCGCTGAATCCGTCGCGCAGTCCATTCGCGCCCTGGGCCGCAAAGCCGTTCCCATTCAAGCGGACGTCTCTGTCTCCGCCGAAGTCGAGCGCCTCGTTTCGACCACCGAGCAGCAACTCGGTCCCGTCGGCATCCTCGTCAACAACGCCGGCGTCGCCAAAATCCTACCGGCCGAGCAGGTCACGGAAGAAATCTGGAATGAGTTTCTTCGCGTCAACCTGACTTCCGTGTTCCTGGTGAGCCAGCGCGTGCTGCCGGGCATGCGTGCCGCCCGCTGGGGCCGTCTCATTCACCTGTCTTCCATTGCGGCGCAGTACGGCGGCATTGTCGGCCCCCACTACTCGGCCACCAAGGCCGGCATCCTGGGCCTGATGCGCTCCTACGCCTCGCAGTACGCCAAAGAGGGCATTACTTCTAATGCCATCGCCCCCGCACTGGTCGACACCGATATGACCGCCGCCATCCCGAAAGACTATGTCTCCCGCATTCCCGTCGGCCACTCCGGCTCGCCCGAGGAGGTCGGCCGCCTCGCCGTCCTTCTCGCCCAAAGCTCCTTCATCACCGGCCAAACCATCAACCCCAATGGCGGCCTCTACATGAGCTGATCTTGCGAGTCCGTCCGATGCTTGAGATATAGTCGAACCAGCCGAAACGGTATAGACTGGCAGTGTGGGCGATCTTGCCAGTCTCGATCTGAGGAGGTTGGGCGGGGAAGCACGTCTCAGAGCCGTCCTCGAGGATCTTGTCCAATACTACGTTGGCGTGTACCCGCAGCATCCCTTGGCGCTCGCCATATGGTTTGAGAAATCTCCTGATCGTCCAGAACAAAATCTGTTGACGCTTTTCTCGGGGAAAATGAAGGACGTGATTAATAAGACCCCGCGAGAGTCTCTGCGCTGGAAGACTGGGGTTGATGAACCTCCCTTTGTAGAAGTTCATTCAACTTCGGTGGAGTACTTCACTCAAGAATTGAGAATTCGGCCCGAGAGCTTAGTCAGATATCACGATCACGCTGAAGTGCTTTACTTTGACAAGAAATTCCTGACGGATGAAATCACTCAGTTCTTCAAGATTATTACCGCTCCTTCAGGTTTAATCCGAGGCTGGTACATCTCGAAGGATCTTTACGATCAGTCGATGAAAGGAGAGTTCAGCCTGCGGTCTCGCATGCAGGGACGTCCTGAAATTGCCATCCTAAAAACCGACGAGTCTCCCGATTTCTCATATGCCAAAGGAATTCCGCACATTGAGCTGGACCAAAGGTGGCTGCCTCTCTCAACTAGTGCCCTCGGAACTTACACCTGGTACAACGATTTGCAATCTCAACGGCCTGGATATCTGCTGCTCGAGGGGGGATCGCTATACCAGATATTGAAGTTTGAAGTGAAAACGGCTCCCGAGTTCTCCCAACGAGTCTTGGAAAAGCTGCCCGATGATAGATACCCTGAAGTCTATCTGCGAGCAATGCTCCCAATTGAGCACCTCGCAGCTTGATTTCATCCCCGCAGGGGCTGTGCGTCACAAAGAGATTATTCGCCGCGACTTGAATGAACTCCTCACCGCGGCTGCCGCAGGACTACCGAGATCTGTTGTTCTACTCGCAGGCAGCATCTTGGAATCCGTGCTCTTCAGCTTTCTGAGTGGCCAGGAATCCTATATCGCAACGATCCGTGGTGCAGCTTTTGTTTTTGACCCCAATATGAGTTTGCAAAACTACAAAGAAATTTTTAATAGGTTCTTCGGTCGAGCAATACCAGGCTCTGGGCTTTCTGATCTTGTTGTTGAATATCGCGATACCATCCACATCAACCGCGAACTAGCGTTGCCGGACGACACTTGCAATCGAGCCTCACAGGACTTGCTTAGGATCCTCGATAAGCTCCTGGCAGATCTCGCAGGTTTTGCTGCCCCTGCTGTACAATAAATGTCCGATACGTTTGATACGGAGCTGTCATGCCCATCTACGAATACGTTTGCGACGAGTGCGAAACGCACTTCGAAAAAATCGTCATCAACAAGCAGCAGGAAATCGCCTGCCCCAAGTGCGCTAGCAAAAAAGCCACCATCCAGCTCTCCGTTTTCGCCACAGCGGGCCCCGGCGGTGCGTCTTCTCCCTCGGGCAGCTCCTCAAGTGGTGGCGGCGGAGGCTGCTGCGGTGGCGGTTGCGGCTGCCACTGACAGTTTGAACTTGCCGATTCAATAGTTGAGGCCATGCGTCCAGCAAGTATTTTAGCTTGTGCGCTTTGTGCGGTTCTTGGCGTCTTCTCCTATTTCTGTGGCGCTGCACTCGTGTCTTTTGCGTTCGTAAAATGGCAATTCCGCAATTCTCCAGAGATATGGATTGTACCCAAACCGATGCTCGCTGATGTCAGCACCGATCGCACGGGGCCAGAGGTAGCTTATTTCGGCTATGAATTTGAATCTCCCGCACCCGATGTTAAGGAAGAGAGAAAATTTGAGTCGGCTGTCGTCCTTAGCTTTTCAGATTGCGCCGGCATGTCGATTATCAAACCTGGACCAAGCGGGGATCTGATTGAAGCCATGCAGCAAGAAGCGTCCAAGCGGGGACGCAACATTCAGGACGTTTTTGGACGAGACGCCACTCGCTCGAGTTATGCAATCAAGTCCAAGACGTTGAATTTAACGCCAAACGACCTGCATCTCTTTTCATCTCCTCGGGAAATCGTTGGTAACGCTGATTTGCTCATAATAAAACATACGGAATCAAAACGTTTCAAGAACGGCCTCTACAGTTTTGCCACTCCATGGATGCGCGGGTTCCAGGAAGGTGACGTACAGAAAGATCGGGGCGTTGTCATCGAAGCCTTCGACCATTACGATCGCCGCTTAATGCTAATTGTGGGCGCGAAACCCGGTAGAACTTGCTTTGCGCAAGCCGACCTAAGCCACATCATCTTTTCGCTTCGACCTGTTCCGGCCAACGAGTAGCATCGTACTGACGAAGCGAATTTCATAACCGGGAAACCTACGCCATGTCCATAAATAGTCCCGACCAACTCGAAAAACTCCGTGCCTGCGGCCAAATCGTCGCCAAAGCTCTCCGCGCCATGTCCGCCGCCGTCCGTCCCGGCGTCACCACCTCCGAACTCTCCGCCATCGGTTCTCGCATCCTCGCGGAAAACGGCGCGCAATCCTCGCCGCCTCTCGTCTACCATTTCCCCGGCGACGTCTGCATCAGCGTCAACGACGAAGTCGTCCACGGCATTCCCGGCGATCGCGTTCTCCAGCCCGGCGACCTCGTCAAACTCGATCTCACCGCCGTCAAAGACGGCTACCACACCGATTCCGCCGTCAGCATCCAAGTCCAGCCCGCGCAAGAAAAATCTCGCGAGCTCGCCCACTGCGCTGAGCGCGCCTTTCGCCAGGCCCTCGCCGCTGCCCGCCCCGGCAATCGCACCAAGGACATCGGCCGCGCCGTCGAGCGCGAAGTTCGCCGCCGCGGCGTGGGTGGGAATCTTGTCTAACAGGATGTTGCAGCCGACCCAACCAACTGGCCAACCATAATTGCCCCCCCTCCCCCTTTTTTTGGAACTGCACATTCTAAAGGACTTTAAGTTCTGTGTTTTGAAACTGCGCATTCCAAAGGGGTTACAGGCCTATTTTTCGTAAGTGCGTATTCCAAAGAGTTTAGGGGCAAGACGGGATAGCAAAGCAAAAACGCCGACAGGATGTCGGCGCTACGAGCCAAAATGCAATATTACCTACCAAATATAATAGCAGCTATTAAGGATTTGTCAAGAGGGATTCTGCGATCAAAAATAGCTGGCGAGCTGGGGGAAGAGTCAAAACCCACAGCTTTTAAAGCGAAGGCTGCGGCACCGGGCGACTCAGTCCATGAAACGAATTAAGAAATTCCAACACAATAGGCTGTAGGTGCCGGTGCAGCTCTGAGATTTGAGAGGCGCTCCAGGTTTGCGGTGTAGTGCGCCTGGACAAGGATAGGAGGAGAAGGAAATGGCGACGAAGAGCGTAACAACGAAGCATAACTTGAAGATAGAGGAGTTTTTGCGGCTGGGAGGGACGAAGATTCCCGCCGGCTTTGCCAGCAAGGCTGCAGCGGCAACGAAATCCATGCTGCGAAAGCAGCTTGATGGTCAGAACAGTCTGCTGGAACGTGGTGCGAAACTGTACAGCGGGCTGAAGGGCGCGGCTGCGGTGGCCGTGAACGATCCAGCGAACAAAAAGGCGCTGGACGAGCTGTTGAGTTTGCATAAGAAGATTGCGGGGAAGAAGCTGGCATTTCCGAAGGTGCCCGTGGGAGTGGGCGGATTCCTGCCGGGGACGATTTCGGGAACGATCGTGCCGCCGTTTGATTTCGCAGACTCGATACCGGTGTTGCTGGGCGAGGTGGCGGACGCGACGATATCGGCCTCGGCGAACGTAAACGGGCAAATCAGCGCGAGCGCGGCAAGCTCGGCAGCGCCAGGTTTCAATGGCGGCAGCGAGTATGCGCGGGTGGGCATCTACTTCCATCCGACGACATCGGGGACGCTGACCATTTCGGCGAGCCCGACGTATTCCTACGAATGGCTGACAAATTCGCTGAATACAAACTATGTAGGGTCGTCTGGAGAAGTCGGGTTGACGATCTACGGGTTGACCGATCTGTTTTCCATAGGAGGTACGGCCGGAGCTTCTTATGAGTCGTGGCAAGAGTTCGACACGGGGGAAATCGATATCGACTTTGGGTTCAACGTGACGAAGTCGCTTTCCGTGTCTTTGGAGGTGACGCCCGCGCAGTTCTACATTTGCTTCGTGGAAGTGGACGCGCTGGCAGTGGGCGTGGGCTGGCCGGGAAGTCTGGCGTCAGCGATGGCGACGGCCACGGTGCCGTCCATCAGCTACGAGTTTACGCCGCGGTTGGTGGTGGAATTGTAGGCTAAAGCGCGAAAAGAAAGATGGGGAGACCGCGCGTAGAGAGAGTCAAATCCGCAGGTTTAAAGCCGAAGGCTGTGCCACCCGGCGCGCGGGAATGGCCAGAAAGGTTTGAGTAGGCTTCGGGGATTCAGGACAAACGATAGGAGCCGGAGCCGAGGAAGGCGAGGAGGCCGAGGTCTCTTAGGACTTGGAGTTGCTGGCGGATTTTGTCCCGGACGTGGCGGTTGCCGGGGTGGAGTTTAGAAAGTTCGGCGGTATGGGCATATACGTCTGCGAGAGTGAAATCGGGTTTGCCCAGGGATTGCACGACTTGAAGGACATCGAGGGTCCAGCCGCGTTTTTCTACCTGCAATTTTTCGAGGGGGCGGAGGCGGTTGTAGGAGGCGCGCACTTCGCGCGGGGTGTGAGGAGTTCCTTCGCTCACGACGGGGATGCGAGCGTGCGCGGGGATTGTGCAGGTTAAATAGAGGAGGAACTAAGCTTGGCCGTTGTTCCATACGGTTGCGTTTCGTGGATAATGGAGATACTCGACGAGGATGAGGGGAGGCGCCATGCAAAACCGGAGGCTTACTGATCGGCGCGATAGCCCGCGATATGGGATCGAGGAAGCTGCGCGATGCCTCGGAATGTCCGCGGCGACTCTAGACTCGTGGGTCAACGGGAGGAAATACCCAACTTCCACCGGAGCGAAATTCTTTGCCCCGCTGATTCAGCTTGCGGGGCCGGGGAACCTGTCGTTTTACAATTTAGTGGAAGCTCACATCCTGCTATCCACTCGCAAAAAACATAAGGTAGAAATGCCTTCGATCCGAAGGGCGATGGATTACGTACGAAAGACTTATCCCTCGGCTCATCCGCTGCTCACGGAGAATTTTCTGACGGATGGGAAGGACCTTTTCGTCAAGAAAATCGAAGGTTCTGGCGGGCGAGAACAGACCATCAACGTATCCAGTTGGGGACAGCTCGGACTAGGGCCCATTCTTGATTTCTACCTGCGCCGAATTGAGCGCGATGAGAAGGGCTGGCCGATAAAGCTCTATCCGATTCGGATGAACTGGCCGGGTGACGTAGCTCAGGATCCTCCAAAAGTCGTGGTCATTGACCCCGCGATCTCCTCGGGCAGGCCTGTCGTGAACGGAACAGGCGTTATGGCTGAGGTGATTGTAGGCCGCTTTAACACCGGAGAAGGAATCGAAAGTATCGCGGAGGACTACGGGTTGAAGGTATCGCAAATTGAAGAGGCAATCCGGTACGCCCCAGCTGCCTGAAGTCTATATCTTCTTTCTCGACCGAAACCTGGGAAGCAAGCAACTGGCAGAAGCACTGAGAAAAGAAGGATTCGCGGTTCGGGTTCACGATGAGCATTTCAAACCCGACGAGACGGATGATGTGTGGCTGGCGTCCTGCGGCCAAAGATCGTGGATTGCGATCACTCCCGACCGGCGGATTCTGAAAGACCCGCTCAGCATGAGAGCTATCAGCGAAAACAAAGGCCGCGTATTTTTTCTTCCGCAGAACAATAAGAATCCACAGATGTGGGCGCCGATTTTGATTGAGAATTGGGCTCGCGTTAAGGCAGTGCTTTCAAGTCGGACGGCGCCGTTTGTGGCGAAACTGTCGCCGAATGGGGTTTGGGGAATTATGGAACTGAATCGTTATGGGAGAGAGAAGAAGAAACGCAAAGGTAGTTAGGCGCGATGGAGAGTGAGCCCCGATGCCCGCACTCTTTACTCCTCCTCGAAATAATCCGATGTAATTTTCTTAACTTCATAGGCGATAACGGGATCTACTCCGACGTTGAAGTCAATCATCAGCTCGGCCAATTGGCGGCCATCTATAAGGACAACTTTTGGCTCGATGTTTTTGACGTAGTCACGCGCGTCGCCCGAAAAAGAACTCGTGGTTATGAATACACCTTTCTTCGCCCGTTTTCCGTGAAGTGCGCCTACGAATTTTTGAATTTCTGGTCTTCCGACAGTTCCTTCCCATCTCTTCGCTTGCAGGTAGATAGTGTCGAGCCCGAGGCGATCTTCATTGATGACTCCGTCGATGCCTTCATCACCTGCTGAACCGACAGCTTCACCGGCCTCTTCGCGCGAGCCTCCATAGCCCATCTTGAGAAGCAGCTCGACGACCAGCCGCTCGAAAAACCTGGGCGAGCTTTTCTTTACTCGCGCGAGTAGCTCGGCAGCAAGTTCGGTGCGCAGACTAAGGTGGGCAGCTTCAAGCGTCTCTTCCGGCGTATGGCTGCTGGCCTCCTCCGTGTCGGATTCAAGCTCGTTGTCTTGTTGCTTTCGCGCTGGCGACCTAAATTCAGCGAATTCCGGAAACTTCTGCAGGAATCCGATGGTGATGCGTTCGGGAGCCTCTTTCAGGGCTTGAAAGCCCCGCTCTGTGATTCTGAAATGGCCTCTTTGAGGTGCTTCCAAGAGTCCAGCTTGCTGGAGGTAAGCTTTAGCCCAAGCGACTCTATTCATGAAAATGCCTTGCCGGCCACTCGGAAGTAGGGCGTTCCTTTCTTCGTCCGTCAATTTGAACCTGAGCGCAAGGATTTCCCTCGCATCTCGGTTCGAGTGCTGCTTTCCGTCGGACGCTACTTCCAATAGCGGGCGCATGACAGTTTGGAATTCGGGTATCGCCACTGGTTCTCCTGGCAAGATCGGCCAAATGACGGCCTACTAGATCATGGTTACTGATCATCTAGGAAGAGCGGAGGGCTTCTGCAGTTCGGTTCGTCAGGTGAGGTAGATGGAGGTTTCGGTTTTGATGATGAAGAGGGCGTCGGAGTCGGGATGGCCGGAGGCGCGGAATTTTTGGCGAGCGTCGTCGAGGGAGTCGGCTAGGACGGAGAAGATTACGCGGCGGTCGTGGCGACCGATGAAATAGAAGCGGAGTTCTTGCTGGACGAGTTGGAGTTGTGGCGACATGCGAAGAGCAGAGAGGTCCCTCCACTGCGCGTCAGCAGAATGCGCTGACGCTCCGGTCGGGATGACAGTGGTGACTACTGCGGCGCGATCTGATCGATCCACGGAAACGCTCGGCGGATCAACTGAAAACTGAGGGGAAGAGAGAAAAATTTCGAAAGACGAAACGGAAAGCTGGACTTGTACCAGATTGGAACAGAGGCGACGGATGCTCAGGTTGATGTAGTCGAGAGAGAGGTCGCAGCCGATCGCGCGACGAGCCAGGCGGAATGCGGTGACGAGAGTTGTGCCGCCGCCTGCGAACGGGTCGAGGACTGTGTCGCCTTCGTTGGAGGAGGCTAGGAGGATGCGTTCTAGGAGGGCGACGGGTTTTTGGGTGGGGTGCTTGCCGAATTTTTTCTCCCAGGATTCGGGGGGACGGATATCGGTCCAGACGGACTTCATTTGTTTGCCGCGATTAGTTTCCTTCATGAGCTTGTAATTGAAAGTGTGGCGGGACTTTTTGTCCTTGGCGGCCCAGATGATGGTTTCGGTGGCGTGGGTGAAATAGCGGCAGGAGAGATTGGGAGGAGGATTGGGTTTAACCCAGGAGATGTCGTTGAGGAGCTTGAAGC
>JBARBE010000322.1:0-11909 GCA_049792735.1 Candidatus Acidiferrum sp. | reverse complement strand
CCCGGCTAATCCAGCAGCTACGGCGCGACCCCGCGACACGGGGAATGGCGTTGTGGCGGCTCGGCTCACTGGGAAATCGCGGCGTTGAACCGGAGCTTGTGCTGAGCAGTTTGCTGAATTATGCGCACAATCCCAGCGAGCACACGCGCTATTGGGCGGTGGAAGGTTTAGCGATGCTGGGTAACGACGCCACCATCGATCCTCTGCTCGACCTGCTGGCACACGACCCTTCGCCGAAAGTTCGCGAACGCGCAGCGAGCAGCCTCGGACAATCCGGCTTGTTGACGCGTGAAGAACGTCTTGCGGCGGTTCCACATTTGTTGAATCTTGCCGACGATGACTCGCTGGCTAGGACGACGCGGGAGTTGGTTTACGGCACGCTTCGCGTGATCACGGGTGCGGCGCTGGGGAACGATGCCAACGTGTGGCGTGAATGGTGGGCGAATCATGACCCCGCACATGCTCGCCCGAGAGATCGGTCGCACATTCTGCTCGCATAAATCCTTCACCCAAAAGAGCACCTAAGAACAAATGCCGTTGAATACAAGGAAGATTGCCGAGTTGACGCGACTCAGCGACCCGGGACAGGAGCGTGAATGAGCCAGCGCAGCAGCAAGTGTGTGGGCCAGTAGATGAGCGCCACGAGCGGTACGAAAATCATCGCAAGGTGGGCCGGCGCCGGTCCCCAGGTACGATGGAAGAGGGGATCGCTGTATGCGTAGTTCATGTTGAGGTCAGCGGGCAGGAAGCGAGACGCAATCAGGAGGACGGCCGCAATTGCGGCTTGCAATGCCAACGCGCGCCGGTCGTAGCCTGCGCGGCGGAGAGTCCAAAGCAGAACTAGCGGCAGTCCGATATGAAAAGTGGAGAGGAGGCGGACCCACAGCGGGTATCGCGCATCCCACATATAATCCGTGCCACCAATTAGAAAGCGTCCCGTCACCAGACGCCACCCAACGTCCAGGATCCAAAAGAATCCCGCTGCCAACGAATTAACGGCCTGACTCGAAAGCAGCAAAGGATTCGCTAACCAAATCCCCACGAATGTCAGAATCACGGCGACGTCGCACAAGTGCAGAAGATTCGCCCAACCCCACACTCGGAAATAGGCAGGAAGCCAAACGGCCATCCAGAGCAAGCTGAACCATCGGAGTACGGGAAAAATCGGCGGGCCCGGCGACATTTTTTCACCTGCTTGCTGCTCAAGGACGGCTAAGGCTATCACAATCGCTTGCGGAGATTGCACGCCGGAAGCCGCCGCGTCATTGGCACGGTCCGAGACACCGCTAGAACTGATTCAACATATGGGTTCCAGCGTGAGAAACTTGGAATCGCCTGCGAACTCAAGTGGGCCGGAACGTCTAGGTCCCGGCGGAAGAAGCTGTAGAGCCAAAATGCTCTTGGTGCTTTCGAAGCAAAAATTGGTCGGTCATTCCGGCGATGTAATCGCAAACAACGATGTGGCGCGGCTCTGTGCGGGCCGCTTCTTCGTGAGAGGAAGGCATGGAACCGGGCGAATCGAGATAGTACAAAAACAGTTCCTCGAGGCAGCGGATGGAGCGGTCGCGGTCTTCGGTAATGGCGGGATGATTGTAGATGTGCTTGAAGAGGAAGCGTTTCAGCTCAGCGTTGCGCTGCACAAAGGCATCGCTGAAGCTGGCTAAGCTGACGGGAGCGCGACGAATGTCGTACACCGTTACGGCGCCGGTCGAAAGCACGCGACGCTGCGTGGATTCGATGAGGTCGGTGGCGAGGCGATCCAACACGCTCTTGAGAGCGGCATTGAATTTTAGTTTCTCCCGCCCGGCAGGATAGGCGGCGTCAATCTCCGCATAGGTCTCGGCGAAAATCGGTACTTCTTTTCGCAGGTCATCGAGATCGAGAAGCTCCGCTTCGCGGGCGTCGTCGAGGTCTGCCGTGTTGTACGCGATTTCATCGACCCAGTCGATGAGCTGGCTCTCCAGCGGCGGGCGAAGATCGAGAAGATACTCGGCCAGAGCGGGGAAATCCTCGGCGGTGTAGTCGTGCGAATGTTTGATGATGCCTTCGCGGACTTCGAACGTAAGATTCAAGCCGGGAAAATCCAGATAGGGACTCTCGAACTGTTCGACAATGCGGAGGGCCTGGAGATTGTGATTGAAGTTCGCGCCATGGGCACGCATGAGCTCGTCGAGCTTGTGTTCACCTGCGTGACCGAACGGCGGATGGCCGATATCGTGAACGAGCGCGAGAGCTTCGGCGAGCTCCGTATTGAGACCGAGGGCCGCAGCAACCGTGCGGGCGATTTGCGAAACCTCAAGAGTGTGGGTAAGCCGATTGCGAAAATGGTCGGAGTAGCGAATGGTGAAGACCTGCGTCTTTGCCTCGAGGCGGCGGAAAGCGCGCGAGTGGATGATGCGGTCGCGATCTCGCGCGTACACGCTGCGATAGGGATGTGGGGATTGCGGATAACGGCGGCCGCGTGAGAGTTCGACTCGCATTGCCCACGGCGCGCTTTTAGGGAGTGGATGGATGAACGGCCCCCGAAACGGGCTCTAACCTTCGCCTACGTTCCTATCGGCTTTCAAATTTTCTAGATGACAAAAATCTGGCCCACAAATTGAGTCGCGGAGGCGCCAGCGTTCAAGATTTTGGCGCGAGAGTTTCCAAGCCCCGGTCGGCTTCATCCGATACCGCCGTGTTAGGAAATTCTCTTTTGAGCTGCTCGTATACGTTCGCGGCCTCCTTGGGATCGCTCTGGCGCAACACTTCAGCCAGCTCGAGAAGCGCCAGAGGGCGCGGCACAAAGACCGAAGAGTGATCGGCCAGGTTGCGGAAAACCTTGGCGGCATCGGCTGGTTTTCCAGTGCGCTCGTAAATGACTCCAATCTGATATTGCGCCATGGCAGCTAGTTCTTTGTCTTTGCTGGAGCTGATCTTATTCAGTTCTTCGAGAGCCTGGTTTTGGTGATCGAGGTCCTCTTGGCAGAGCGCGGCGTAGTAGGTGGCCAGCCGGCCAGGATTCGTGCTCGGATATTTTTTGGCAACGTCAGAAAATTTCTGCGCTGCGTCTTGGGCGCGCGCTTCTTCCGTGGGATAAAGAAGTTCGCCGGGATCGGACGGATCGGGGACCGCACCGATTCGCGCGGAATATGCTTTCATGGCCACATCGAGAGCGGCGGAGGCTTGCACCGTCTGGCGGTCCGTGTAGAAACGCCAGCCAGCATAACCGACGGCCACGATCACGGCAACGAGGATGGCCCCGGCGAGAATAGTAGTGTGCGAAAAAACAGCTTCGGCGCCGTGCTCGATCGCATCGTGAATCTTGTCTTGCTTTAATTCCTTGCGCGAAAGTCGTTCCGCCACAAACGATCTCCTAAATAGATTGGGATGTTTAATCTTAACACAAGATGCGGGCCTGCTGTCTCCGCGCTTTGCGGCTTATGCGCAGCGAGGCCACAATCTTACCGTTGCAGCATGGAGCGGAAGAGATCACAACTCCGCCGCCCGCGCAGGTGTTAAATTAGAGTGATGCAAGCGGCGTGTGTCCATTGCGGAACCGAGCACAAGCTGAAGGATGCCGACTCGAGCGTCCACCCGCAGGTACAATTTAAGTGCTCAAAATGCGGGAAAACCACGGTTGTGGAACTCAAACGCCGCCCGGACCAAACTGTGGTGATCAGCCCGCTGCCTTCCTTTGCCCGAGCGGACGCTTCGCACTCGAATTTACAACTCCCCCCCGCAGATGATGGATTGAAGCTTCCGGTGGACGGCGTCTTCGTGCTTGCGATCACATCGGGTCCGGCGAGCGGCGAGGTTTTCCGCCTGGCGCAACCTCGAGTTGTGATCGGGCGAACCGGCGCAGACATCCCTTTGAATGACCCGGAAATTTCCCGGTACCACTGCTTGCTGGAGGTGCGGGACAAGTTTATTAACTTGAAGGATCTCAACTCGACCAATGGAACATTCTATGACGAGGAGCGCGTGCGAGCGGCCATGCTGCAAGACGGGTCCGAGTTCCGCATCGGTGAGAGCCGGATTCGTGTAAGCCTCCAGAAAAAATGACGCTTGCTTTCCGTCCCAAGCCTCGCAAATTACGACCTGAACCTGCTCGGTCCTAAGTGTAAGATATGCGTGCCGGCATTTTGCTCCGACACACTCGATGAATCGCCTCTCCGTTTGTTTGATCACGCTAAATGAAGAGCACAATCTGCCGCGCGCCCTGGCGTCGCTGCACGAAATTGCTGACGAAATCGTTGTGGTCGACTCCGGCAGCACGGACCGGACGGAAGCGATCGCTCGCGAGCATGGTGCGGCGTTCTTTGAGCGCGCATGGACAACTTACTCGGAACAAAAGAATTTCGCGGCGGAGCGTGCACAGAACGATTGGATTTTGTCGCTGGACGCGGACGAGGAGCTGAGCAGTCCGCTGAAAACTTCGCTGCTCGATTGGAAGAAGCATGAGCCCAAATTCAGCGTCTACGAAATAGCACGAAAAACGTGGTATCTGGGAGCGTGGGTCGAACACTCCGGCTGGTATCCTGATTTTCAACGACGCCTCTACCGGCGGGAGACGGCACAGTTTTCAGGAATCATCCACGAGGCGCTGCGCTTCGAAGGCCAGGCGGGACGTCTCTTGGGCGATTTGCTGCACTACACGGTGCGGTCGTTTGCCGACCACGAGGCGAAGGTCGAGCGGTACACCACGCTCGCCGCTCAACAAATGTTTGACGCCGGGAAGCGAAGCTGGAAAAGCGCGATGTGGCTAGCGACACCGTGGAGCTGGTTTCAGAATTATCTTTTGCGAGGCGGATTTTTGGACGGATACCGCGGCGCGCTGATATCCCAAATGGCGGCACGCTCCGTGCGGTTGAAATACGCAAAGCTGGGCAAATTAATTGGACAAGGGCGGCGGAGCGCCGACGGGGGAAACCCGTGAAGGTGCTGCTCGTGGACCTCGAGACGGCCTGGCGTGGCGGACAAAATCAAGCTCTCTTAATTCTAAAAGGACTGCTTGCGCGTGGTCATGAAGCGGAATTGGTAACCGCAAATGGATCCGCGCTGGGAGAACGCGCGGCACAGAATGGCGTGCGTGTGCATTTTGTCTCGCGAGGAATGTTTCGACTTCCTGCTGCGTGGAAGGTCGGCGAATTGGTGCGGCGAGGCGGATTTGAAATCGTCCATGCAAATGAAGCGCATGCCGTTTCGGCTGTATGGCTCGCGCGAGCTCACAAGCACATTCCATTCTTGATTTCGCGCCGCGTAGGATATCCCATCGGCAAGAGCCGGGCCTCGCGGGCTCGGTATGAAGCAGCGGCCCGCATCATAGCGAATTCAAAGTGGGTTGCGGACCAAGCGGCTAACTCGGGAGCATCGCGGGCGAAATTGACCGTAGTTTACGAGGGCGCGGAGATTCCGCCGAGATTTACCGAAGAACAGAGACGCGCCGCTCGTTCTCGCTGGGGAATTTCCAACGATTCGCCCTTGCTCGGTTGCGTCGGGGTCTTGCTGCCGGACAAGGGCCAGGAGTGGCTCATCCGCGCGCTGGCGGAGCTGCGCAAGGCATTTCCAAGGGCAAAACTACTAGTGGCCGGAGATGGACCGTGCCGGCCGAGACTTGAGGCTCTCGCGCGAGAGCTGGGGATTGCGGAGGCAGTCCTGCTTCCCGGCTTCGTAAAGGAAGTGGAAACCGTCTACGCCGCACTTGACGTTTTTCTCTTGCCCTCCTTTTTTGAAGCCTTGAACAATTCCCTCCTTGCGGCGATGGCTTATGAGATTCCCTCGATTGCGTTCGAGCGCGGCGCGCTTGGAGAAATTATCGAAAACGAAAAGAGCGGTCTGCTGGTCTCCGGACCGGACGTGCCCGAAATCACAACTGCGGTGAGAAGAATCCTAAAGGGTCGGGACTTTGCGGCAAGCCTTGGGAGAGATGGACGCAAACGAATCGAACAGAATTTTTCCGCGGGGAAGATGGTTGATGAAATAGTACGCGTCTACGACGAAACCTTACGAACGAAAACGGGGTCATAGCTTTTTTCTCAGCCAGCGCTGGTAAGCGAGTTAGCCGACCCAGAGGACGTTTTCTGACCATAAGCCGCACACCAAAAAGATGAAGCGCCGGGCGGCTCCTTCTCCTTCCGCACGGCGCTTCACCTTTTTTTAATTTTGCGCAAGTTTTCTGACTTCTCTTGTTCCTGGCGTTCCCTCCTATCCGCTTGCCGATTTACGTCAAGCTATCTTGGGGATTAAACAACCCATCGCCCTTTTGGCTCGAGAAACTCCACGCCAACCGCAAAGCCGTCGCCTTGCAAAGGATGGCAGTAAGCAACCCGGGCCGAGGAGCGAAACTCTCCGGTGCGCGAAACAAACGTCAGGCGTTCGCCTTGTTCCCAGCGGCGGGTGCTCACCACCCGCGCGCCGCGCGCACTCACATTTTCCGTAAAAGTTGATTCCGTGCCGGGCAGTTGCCGATGGCCGTCGAGCACGACAGGAATCTCCATCGGGATGCGGCGCTCGACGCGGTGAAAAGAAAAAACATGCCTGTTGGATTTGACCGGCATTCATCCTCACAAGCACGCTGCAATCCGCGTGAGATTTTTGACGTTGCTGCCGCCAATGCGGCGCTTCATCCCATAAAGCGCACGATCCGCAGCACCCAAAAGCTTTTCCGGCGTATCGCCATCTTCGGGAAAGGCGGCCACTCCGGCGCTGACAGAAAGCGCGGGAGGCTCAGCTTCCGCGCAGAGACGTTCCCGGATACGCGAAACCACTCGCCCGGCGATGTCCGGGCCGGCTTCCGGAAGTACGAGAGCGAATTCGTCTCCGCCATAACGCGCGGCCGTATCAATGGCGCGCGAATGGCTGCGAAGAATCTTTGAGAGGCGAACGATGGCCCGGCTTCCGGTGAGATGGCCGTAATGATCGTTAATGGTCTTGAGCCCATCCATGTCCAAAAGCACGACGCTGAATGGGCGCTGCGTGCGGCGCGAGCGGTCCAGCTCCGCCTCCAGCACGCTGATGAGACGGCGATAATTGGCCAGGCCCGTCAACGGATCGGTAACAGCCATCGAACGAACTTGATCAAAGAGTCGCGCCTGATCCAGCAGCGCGCCTGAAAGCATGACTACGTAGCTGGCAGTCTTGCTCAGCTCCGCGAGGAAGAATGGACCATCGAACAGATGGCGAGAAAATGCAGCGCTGAGGTGGCAAACCACATTAAGGGAGGCCACGGCGAAGAGCGCATAGTCGTAAAGACTCGCTGCGTTCTTATTGTTCTTACTATCCCGGAGGCGCTGTCCGAAGCAAATGGCAGCAAGAAGGAAGAGTGAACCTGGAAGCAAATCCCATGGACGCGAGATAAAACTGGCGACGTGAGCAACCGGCGCCGAAGGCGCTGCGAGAAAAGAAAGGCTTGTAAGATACGCGGCGATGACCACCACCAGCACGGCGCCTGCAGTTTCTTTGCTAGGTTGCCGCGCTGTGGGGATATAGCGCTCAACGGCGATGGCTGAGAGCAAGAGAACGGCGAGAATCGTCCTTCCCACCATCCAGCCCATCGGGATTCTCGTTAGCGCCGCAGGACCGGACTGCAGCACATCATTCAGGCCGAAGTATCCGACCGTCTCAATGATTCCCGATAAGACAAAGCCGAACGCTAGAATCAGTGCGGTGCGATCATGCGTGCCGCGAAACCTTACGAGCGCGTTTGCCGCGTAGCAAAAGCTGACCAGCGTGCCGCCGATTTCAAGATAAAGGTATGCCTCAGGGGATCCGGAAATGGCCGCCTGTCGCAAGTAAAAGATCGCACCGAAGACAAGGCACGTCGCGGCAACCGCGGCAGCGATCTGGACACGCGACCGCTCCTTCCGAAGAAACCCGACGATTTGGCCCCAACCACCCACGAAACCCCCCAAATGCCGAAGAAACAACTACAACGACGGGAGATTGCAAGTTTGTGCCCTTTCCCGAGGCAAAATCTCAGTCCGTAAGCAGCTGAAATTAAAATGGTTACAGAAATGATGTGGGAAGAACGAGCGAGGCCTGTTCAGGCGAGACGCGAATGCAGATTTAGAGATACAAGCGTTGGAGATTTATCGTCTTTGTTCCCTTAGAGTTACCGGCAATTCCTAGTGTATCAACCACAAAACGTAGGGCGTCTCACTGTGAGACTGTCTCAACAGGCAAAATGTCTCGCACCAGTCGTATTTTAGATGTTAAACCTTGGGCGCTGGCGGTAGGAGATCGCGAGCAACGACGGGGTCGTTGAAGCCTGAAGTCTTGTGGGAGCCGTCGCAAAATGGCTTATTCGCGGAATGGCCGCAGCGGCAGAGGCCGATGGAAGTGCGTCCAGCCAGACCGAAGGGCCGACCCGTGGGATCGACAATTTCGAAATCCCCCTCGACACGAATTGAGCCGTTGTTGTTGATGGTAATTTTGGCAGCAGCCATGCAGGCCTCCGAATAATTTGAAAACGCGTTCGACGCTTCACGTCGGACGCGCCTTCAAGCTTACGCAGAGTTTCACGCGAACTCAAGGTAACGGCTCAATATTTGGGAACGCTGGGATCGACCTCATCCGACCAGGCAAGGATTCCACCCTTGAGATTGAGAATTTTGCGGAAACCCGCCTTGCGCAGAAAATCGACGGCTTCCGCCGAGCGCTTTCCGCTCCGGCAGTGCGCCACGATTTCCCGGGAAGAGTCCAGTTCGTGAACGCGCCGCGGCAACTCGCCGAGGGGAATCAAATGGCCGTTTAGATTGCAGATCTGAAATTCGTGCGGTTCGCGAACGTCGAGTATGTAGAGATCATCTCCACGGTCGAGGCGCGATTTCAGCTCGCGCGGAGTAATTTCCGGGACCTGGACATCGGGAGCGGGAGCTTCTTCGCCACGTACGCCGCAGAATTCGTAGTAGTCGATGAGTTTGTGGATAGTGCGATGCTCGCCGCACATGGGGCAGTTGGGATTTTTGCGCAGCCTGAGTTCGCGGAATTTCATTCCAAGCGCGTCGAAGAGCAGCAGGCGCCCAATCAAATTCTCGCCGCGGCCGAGAATCAATTTGATTGTTTCCATGGCCTGTATGGAGCCGACGATGCCCGGCAACACCCCAAGCACGCCGCCTTCGGCGCAGGACGGGACCAGTCCCGGCGGAGGCGGTTCCGGATAGAGGCAGCGGTAGCACGGCCCTTCCGGCATGCCGAACACCGTGGCCTGCCCTTCAAAGCGAAAGATCGACCCGTATACGTTTGGCTTGCCGAGAAGGATGCAGGCATCATTGACGAGATAGCGCGTCGGGAAATTGTCGGTGCCATCCACGATGACGTCGAAATCCTTGAAAAGCTCCAGCGCATTTTCGCTGGTGAGTTTTGTTTCGAAGGTATCAATCTGAATGTCCGGGTTCAGATTGGCTAGCCGTGCTTGAGCCGCTTGCGCTTTTGGTTTGCCGACATCACTCGAACCAAAGGTGACTTGCCGCTGAAGGTTCGTGAAATCCACGACATCGAAATCGACAAGCCCAAGCCGACCAACGCCTGCGGCAGCAAGATAGAGTCCGAGCGGAGCGCCCAGACCGCCAGTCCCTATGAGCAGAACTTTGGCGTTCTTGAGTTTCAGCTGACCATCCATGCCTACTTCCGGCATGATCAGGTGGCGGCTGTAGCGAAGTATCTCTTCGTTGGAAAGACTGGTGACCGGCTTCGTTCCGGTTTGAGGCTGCTGAGTCGTGGCCATTGCAAAAACTCCCCGTCTACTAAGAATCAATGAGCGTTATCGGATGAACCGCCAGCGATAGACGGAATGATGCTGATGGTGTCCCCGTCTTTTGTAGGCGTGTTTTCCTTCGCCAAATAGCGGATATCTTCGTCGTTGAGATACACGTTTACAAATGCGCGCAGCTTGCCTTCTTCCGTAAACAGATGCTTGCGCAACTCAGCGAATTCGCTGGTAAGTCCGCTGAGCGCTTCGCCGACCGTCGCGGCGCTGAACTCCGCGGAATGTCGCTTCCCTGCGTAAACGCGAAGAGGCGTCGGAATCATAACCTTCACTGCCATTTTCTAACTCCTCCAAATCCTTGAAATCCGCAGCCCGGCGCAAAGAACGGCCGCTCAGAAGCCCACTTATCTCTGGATTGCCGCATGTTGCCGAATCTCGATTCCTTCGGGCGAAAAATCCTGGCGGTCGTCGTTGAGCCGCCACGAAGTCATGTCCGCGGCCGCGCCATGATTCACGCTCACGATGATGTAGCTATACCACGGCCAGGCATGGACACGATCGTATTCACTGGGGCGCGCCGGATGATCCGGATGCGAATGATACCAGCCGATGATCTCCAGGCCCTGCTCTTGCGCCGCCAACTCTGCTGTGCGCACGTCCTCTGCCGTAACCATAAATCGGTTGCGCGGCGAATCTCCATTGCGATTGGCTAACGGAAAAAGCCTCAGCACTTCGCGAGGTGCCGCAATCTTCTCTTCAGCGTCAATCTCATCTTTTAAAGCTTCCGAATCGCGTCCCAAAAGCGCGCCACAGCATTCGTGAGGGTACGTTTCCGCACCATGTTCGCGAATCTTTTCGGCGAGGTGGCTGCTGATCCAAAGTGCGGTGTCGCTCGGCATGGTCAGTCTTCGTCCCAGAAGCGTTCGGTCAGATACTTTGACGCGGAATCGGCAAAAACGGTCACAATTACGGCACGCTCATTCGGCGCAAGGCCTTTTGCCACTTGGAAACAGCCGAGCAACGCGGCGGCCGCGCTGGGACTCACTAGCAAGCCCTCTTCTCGCGCGATCCGCTTCACCATTCGATAAGCTTCTTCGGTCCCGATCTCGAGATTCTTATCTGCGAGCGTGTCGTCATAAATCGCGGGGCGCAGGGCAGTCTCCATATGCTTCCAGCCTTCTAAGCCATGAAACGCAGCGCCTGGCTGAAGGCTGACGCATCGAATCGATGGATTCAATTCCTTCAACCGGCGCGCTGTCCCGACAAACGTTCCGCTCGTGCCCAGAGCCGCGACAAAATGTGTGATGTTGCCTTGGGTCTGCTCCCAAATTTCGTTTGCGGTTGTGCGGTAGTGCGCCAGCCAATTGGCCGAATTGCTGTACTGATCTGCATAGAAATACTTCTCTGGATTGGCTGCAACGATCTCCTGCACTCGCCGAATCGCGCCGTCCGTGCCCTCGTCGCCTGAAGTCATGACGAGTTCCGCCCCCAAAGCGCCCAGAATACGTTTGCGCTCGTGCGAGGCACTGTCTGGCAAGCAAAGCTTCACAGGATAGCCGAGCGCCGCGCCAAGCATGGCATACGCAATTCCTGTATTCCCGCTGGTAGCATCAATGATGGTTTTCCCCGGCCGGAGTGCACCGCTGGCCAAGCCTGCCTGGATCATGCTCAGCGCAGCGCGGTCCTTGACCGAGCCGCCGGGGTTGCACCACTCTGCTTTCGCGCAGAATTCCACATTCGGGAATTCCCGGCCAACTCGCGAGAGCCGCAAGAGCGGTGTGTTACCGACCAACTCAAACGCAGTCCTCCCCGCAACTCCCGGCCGTACTTCTGCCTGGTTGGAGGGCGTTTGGTCTGAAGCAGCAACTGCGTTCAAAGTGGCCATGCTTGAAAGTTGCCTCACAGCCGTCTGGATATGCGACCGGTTTACTCCGAATTAGATGCGTCACACCAGTTTGATGGTATAGCCTGATTTTAGCATGAGTTAGAAGGAATCACCCTAAGATCGGTCGAGAATAGATTTTGCTTCCAATTGCTGCCTGAGTTCGAGAATCCGAAACTTTGTCTCTACCCTCGTTAACGCCGATGTAGCTTTTGGCGTCTTGCTCTCCGAAATGATATCCGCACTCCGAAGCGCAGGGAGTGGAACCTTAGTTGACTCGCGGCTTACAATCAGGGACTGTCGAGCGGTGAGCACTTCGCCTCCTCCCCAAGCTTCCGA
>JBARBE010000321.1:0-1712 GCA_049792735.1 Candidatus Acidiferrum sp. | reverse complement strand
GGGTAGAGGAGACCAGTGGTGCGGAGCCGCGTTTGCCGGCTGTGGTTCGCGCGGGGCTGAGTCCAACACGCACCAGTCCGGTGCTGGCCGGCAGGATCCGGGAGCCGGAGGGCGGCGCCACTTTCTTCGTGTGGTAAGAAACGCGGCGTGCGCACTCAAGCCGGAAGGGGACGCGTTCGCACGCCGAGGGTGAGCCGGAATCCCCACAGTGCCAGCGCGGTGATCAGGATCAGCATGGCGAGCGAGCTTTGGGCATACCAGGCAGAGAAGTCGGTAGTGAGAAAAGCCAAGTCCATGGCATCCACTGCGAAGATGGTGACCACCAGCGCGAAGAACCCAAACCGCATCATCACGAACACGACGACCATGCGAGTCAGCAGTTCGTACACGACTAACGGCAGATATAGTTCGATCGGGCCTGTATTGACTTGCAGCATTCGCACCGTGGTCCACCCGGCCACCCAGATCACTGCGGCGAGCCATTGTTTACGAACGAGCGCGCGCAGAACGAACAGCGTCAGGAAATAGAGGAGCGAGCCGGATACGCCATCCAAGATGTAGAGCGGCAATAGATGGGCAAACGCGCGAAAACCGTTGAGTTGATCGATGTTGAACTCGCCGCCGGGATTACCGTTGCGCATCTGCACGAATGCATAGAGGGCGAAGCACAGAAGATAGATCAGCCCGCAGAGGATGCCGAAGAGCACATCGCGGCCGACCATCGGATCGCGCCATTTCCCGGCCAGTACGCGCGACCAAGTTATCAGGGTCTGAGGCCAATACCGCCGTACCCACGGCTCCAGAGCGAGGTAGAGAAGCCAGTACTCGACAAAGATAAATGCCGCATTGGCCAGCGCTTCGCCAATCAGGTTTTGGTCGGCCTGCGAAGCCACGTGGTGCGCGCCCAAGAACCAGGCGGCCAGGCTCGCGGCGGCGCAAAAAATACCAATGCGAGTGGCGCCGCGAACGTCGCCCCGTCCGGCTTTCCAATTGTAGTGCGCGATCCAAAGGGCGGCGATCAATACGATGGCTGCCAGGACATAATACGCGACGCTGCGAAGTGTTTGGGATGCGGTTGGGATTTCGGGTGTGAGACGGGCGGAACGTGTCCAGGGCCACAACACTTGAAAGTAAACTGGCCGCCCGTGGAAGGCGGCGGCTTCGATGCGGACGGGAAGATCGGATCGCCCGGCATAGGGGCCAGTCCAGGCGGATCGAGTGTCGGTGGCCACCAGCGGTGTCCATTGCGGCTCCGCAGGTTTGAACTGCGCGATATCCAGACGCGCGGCGGCGAACAAAGGAGACCAATCGGTGGGCGCGGCTGTGCTGGTAGGAGCTTCGCGCTCCGGTGGAACCGCCACGAAGTGCCGCAAGCGTCCATCCACATCCATCGTTACCGAAAGCATGCCGGGAAGAGATTCGGGCGGATCAGCGTAGCCCGCTTCCGCATTCGAACGGGCCCGTTCCGCGGCCAGCGGCCGGGGGCTTTGACGATACCAAAAGCCGACGGCCGAGGGAGGCTGGGCGAAGAGGCGCGCCCATTCGTCCGGATTGTGCCCCTTCGACTGCATATAAGTGATGTTGGCGTCTTCGCCGAAGAAGCCCGAGGTCCAATCCGCCGGGCGCTCGGTGTAGCCGAGGCTCCTCGCAATATCGCGAGCCTTGGCCGTCAGCACTTCGGGCGGATTCTCCATGGGCAGCATGTTGACCAA
>JBARBE010000320.1:0-1547 GCA_049792735.1 Candidatus Acidiferrum sp. | reverse complement strand
TTTTAGGGGCGACCCGCCTGGATAGGATTAGCGATGGGCCGCAAACTTCAGAGTGTACCTCAAGCTGGCGTGTCAGGCGAATGCACGAACGCAAAAAATAGGCTGATTAAGCGCACGCTCACGAGGAAGGCTATCGAAAGAACTCTTGAAAATTTCGCTTACAAACTTTGCTCGATCACTGTTTTGTCGGGCGCGCGAACTTCAATCAGGGTCGGGGTCGGGGAAGACAGGCCTGTGTCCGCGCTCAAGTTGCGGCGGTTCCGGGATGCGCGAACCGGCTTCCACGCGTGAAGGAAAATCCGCGCGGCTGCTGCCGGTAATTTCGCCTCGGCCAACAGCAGCGGCGGAAGCGGATTGGCGGGGCATGGAACTGGGCTGTTCGGGGCGCTCCTCGAGGCGGCCAAAAATCATTTTGCCTGCGGTCGTTTGATGAACGGAAGTGACCTGGATATCGACGCTTTTGTTGATGAAGCGGCGGGCGCCATCGACAACCACCATGGTCCCGTCGTCAAGATACGCGACGCCTTGGTTGGGCTCCTTGCCTTCGCGGAGAATCAGGACGCGCATGGGTTCGCCAGGCAAAACGACGGGTTTCAAAGCGTTGGCGAGCTGATTGACATTCAGGACGGCGAGGCCTTGCACGGTGGCGACCTTATTCAGATTGAAATCGTTGGTGACGATCTTCGCGCCGAGGCGGCGCGCGAGTTCGACCAGCTTGTGATCGACGTCGGCGGCCTGTGTGATGTCGTGATCGAGGATGCGCACATCGACGTGCGGCATCTTTTGCATGCGCTGGAGAACTTCGAGGCCGCGGCGGCCGCGCTGGCGTTTGAGGGAATCGGATGAATCGGCGACGAGTTGCAATTCGTGCAGGACGAATTGCGGAACCGCGACGACGCCATCGAGAAAATGAGCCTCGCAAACGTCGGCGATGCGGCCATCAATGAGCACGCTGGTGTCGAGAAGCTTGATGGGCTCGACGGCAGAAGGCGGCACGGAGGGAATCGCGGATAGAGAGCCGGTCTTCAGTTCAGCGCCCCTTTCGGAGCCAAGCATGAGGCCGAGATAGCCGAAAGCAAAGAGTGATGCGTATTCCAAGAAAGACTTCGTGGATTCGGCCTGCCCAGTGCGGGAAATAATGAGCGTCACGATGAGGGCGGAAAATATGCCCCAAACTATGCCGAGCGCGCCTCCCAGCAGTCCGGCGGTGTCAGCCTGGCGGAGGCGAAGTTCGGCCAGAAGAATCACGAGAGCCAATAAGACGCCGGCGGCAACCGCGGAGAGACCGCGGAATCCGAACGGCTCGAGCTTGTAGCAAAGTGCGATCGCGCAAGCAGCGAGAAACAAGCGCAGGAGCCAGAACTCGAAGCCGCGTATTGCAGGAAGCATCGCTCTCGGCTGCCGAGCTTCCGTGGCGGGGTCGGATTTGTGCGAGGGAACAGAACTCGGATGGCGCTGCACTTCTGGAACGGTCCGGCTCATACGACCTCACAGTAAAACGATCACTGCAAAATCGGTGCCGCAGTCCCGCGGAAGCGCGGGGAACT
>JBARBE010000319.1:0-1853 GCA_049792735.1 Candidatus Acidiferrum sp. | reverse complement strand
GGCCACCGTGATCATGTTCGGGGCAGTGATCTAAATAGATAGATCATTGACACTAGACAGATAAATGTTAGTCTACGGTCAGTCGACTGTCGCATAGCTCAGTAGGCCCATTCGGGCGCTGCCGGGGCCACCCGGTTCCCAGCACCGCGGACTCACTGCACTCTCAACCGCGGAGCCATGTCGCGCCGTTGGCGATGCGGGCCTCCCGCGTGATCGGCGGAAAGGACAGACGATGAAGACGAGAGCGGCCGTACTCCGGGAATCCCCCGGTGCCTGGAGCGTAGAAGAGGTCGAGCTAGACGATCCGCGGGACGGCGAAGTCCTCGTGGAGATGGTCGCCACCGGGCTGTGCCACAGCGACCACCACCTGGTCACCGGCGACCTTCCGCCTCTGCACCTGCCCGTCGTCGGGGGTCACGAGGGAGCCGGCATCGTGCGCCGGACCGGGCCCGGGGTCACGGGTCTCAACGAGGGCGATCACATCATCACCTCCTTCATCCCGGCGTGCGGGCGGTGCCGCTGGTGCGCGACGGGCAGGCAGAACCTCTGCGACAACGGCGCCCTGATCGCCGTCGGCAACCAGCTCGACGGCAGCTACCGGATGCGGACCGGCGATGGGCACGACCTCGCGACTTTCTGCGTGCTCGGGACCTTCGCCGAATGGCAGGTCTACGACCAGCTGTCGTGCGTCAAGGTCGACCCGGACCTTCCCCTTGACGCGGCCTGCCTGGTCGCGTGCGGCGTCCAGACCGGTCTGGGCTCGGCCACCAGCGCCGGCGAGGTCCGCCTGGGCGACGTCGTCCTGGTGGTCGGCGTCGGCGGGGTCGGCATGAACGCCGTCCAGGGCGCGAGCCTGGTCGGCGCTGAACATGTTATCGCCATCGACCCAGTGCCTAACAAGCAGAAATGGGCGCTGGACTTCGGGGCAACCGAGTCCTTCGAATCGATCGCGGCCGCCGGCGACCGGGTCCGGCACCTGACGAACGGCCAGGGAGCCGACGTCTGCATCCTCACCGCGGGCATCGTCACCAGCGAAATGTTCAGCCAGGGCCTCGCCGCGATCCGCAAGGGCGGCACCCTGGTCGCCACCGGCATGAGCACGGTCAACGACAACTCCGCGATCCGCGGGCTGAACTCCACGAACCTCGCCTCCCTGCAAAAGCGCATCCAGGGATCCCTGTACGGGATGAAGTCCCCCCGCGAGGCCATGCCGAGCTTGCTGAACATGTACCGGGCCGGCAAGCTCAAGCTCGACCAACTGATCACCCAGCGCTACGCCCTGGACGATATCAACACCGCCTACCAGGACATGAGTGACGGCAAGAACATCCGCGGCGTGATCACCTTCGGAGGCTAACCCCAAGGCCGGTTAGTTTAGGTGGCTTCGTTTGGTGTCAAGTTTAGGATGGCGATGTCGATGGTGGCGTTGCAGGCGGTGCGGTCGACTTTGCCTCGCGCGTTGTACCTGGACATGGCGCGCTTGACGGCGCGTGGGCTGATGCGGAGCCGTCTTGCGGGGATCAGGCTGGCGAGGACTGTGCCGCCGATCCTTCCGGCCAGGTCGGTGACTGCTCCCGCAGTGACGACTGCGGTCAGGATGACCTGGTCGCGGGTGGCATTCAGGGCGACGGCGAAGCTAGCCCAAGCGGGGACTGTCCGATGGCCTGCCCGTTATCGTACCCACCGTGCAGCGGGTCGAGCGGATGCTCTCCGGTACCGTCGGCGACCCGTCCGCGAGCCTGGGCCGGATGCCGCCGAGCAACGCCCAGGCCACGGTCGAGAAGGTCGCCATCAATGCGGTCCTCGCGGGCTGCAAGCCTCGGCGAACTGGACGCCGCGCTGCCGCCCGGAAC
>JBARBE010000318.1:0-18758 GCA_049792735.1 Candidatus Acidiferrum sp. | reverse complement strand
GATGAGTCGGCTCAGGGCGTTCATGCGAGCTCCCCGCGTAGGCTCTTATTGCATGCGTTAGAGGGGTATGGTAGCGTCGCCCAATTGAGTAAAATCGCGGGCGAAGCGCTCGAGATGGGCGTATGGCTTCGCCAAGGGCCAAACAATTGCCGGCAGAACTATTGCGCGTGAATGCGCAAAACCCGGAAGCAGAAGTGCTGCGCTACGCCTCCGACTTTCTTGCACGCGGAAGTGTCGTCGCGATTCCTACCGATACGTTTTACGGTCTGGCAGCCGACCCGTTCAATCTTTCAGCGGTCGATGAAATTTACAAAATCAAGGGGCGGCCAGAGACGCGCGCGCTGCCGATTTTGGTTCGCTCGCTGGAGCAGGCCATGCAGCTGGCGCGCGAAGTGCCGCAGAATTTTTTGAAACTGGCGCAGGAGTTTTGGCCCGGAGCGCTGACGCTGGTGGTGGACGCGGCGAACCGTTTGCCGCTGAAGGTCACGGCGAACACGGGGAAAGTGGCGCTGCGCTGGCCGAAGAGCGACGTGGCCCGGCGGCTGATCGAAGAATTTGACGGACCGATCACGGGGACGAGCGCGAACATATCCGGATTCCCTTCGTGCTCGAGCGCAGAACAGGTGCTAAAGCAACTCGGTGCGCGAGTCCCGCTCGTGTTGGATAGCGGGGAGACCGGCGGTACGATTGGATCGACGATTGTCGATGTGCATGGCGGCGCATGGAAAATTATTCGGGAAGGCGCGATCCCCGTGGCGGAGATTCAGAAGGCGCTGAAATGATGCGTGGTTTTGCTGCTCTCAATGACCGGGCTTGAGTGTGGCCAAGAAGTCGTAATCGCCGGTCGGGGAGAGCAGTAGCTCGCCGAGGGAGCGGCGATGGACGGAGACGACGTCGGTGAACCACATCGGCAAGCAGGGTAGATCGACCGCCAGGATTTTGTGAACTTCACTGCAGAGAGCCTTCCTTTTTTTTCGCGATCCATTTCGGTGCGAATTTGATCGACTAGCGCGTCGATGCGGGGATTCCTGTAGTGTCCGCGGTTGGCGCCGTCGGGCGGAAAGCGCTTCGAGGAAAAACCAAATTCAAAGACATCGGGATCGTTTGTGTTGCGGTGGCCGCAACCTGCCAAAGGGAAAACCAGGAGAAAAGATTTAACGCAGAGGGCACAGAGGAGACGCAGAGTTCGCGGAGAGTTTGCAGAGCTAGCGCGGCGGGGCGTAGGAGATTTTACCGAGAATGGCGGGGGCGTGAGCGCCTGTGGCGGAGGGAAGGTTTCCAGGGCGGCGATGGAAAGTCTCGTAGGCAAGCAGGGCGAAAGCGAAGGCTTCTTTCGCGTCTTCCGGGATGCCGAACTGCGAAGAGGGAATCAGCTCGATATTGCGGAGGGCCGCAAAAAGCTGCGCGACGAGAAGAGGATTGCGGGCGCCGCCGCCGGAGACGATGAGTTGATGGATTTTTGTTTTGGGGAGGACGAAGCGATTGAGCGCGTCAACGACGGAAATCGCAGTGAAAATGGTGGCGGCGCGGATGAGGTCGGCGGGCTTGGCGCGATGTTTTTTGCCGAGGGCGAGGACTTTTTTCAGGTACGCATGGCCGTAATATTCGCGGCCCGTGGATTTGGGTGGCGCGAGCTTTAGATAGGGATCGCGCATCAGTTCATCGAGAAGCGCGGGGATGGCGCGGCCAGTTTGCGCGATGTGGGCGTCTTTGTCGAAGCGCTGACGGCCGTGAGTGAAATGCGCGACGAGCGCGTCGATCAGCATATTGGCGGGGCCAGTATCGAAAGCGAGGATTTGTTCGGGTTTTGCGGCGGCGGGGATGACGGTGACGTTCGCGATGCCGCCAAGATTTAGCGAGACGCGGCCGAGTTTTTCGTGACGATAAAGAAGATAGTCGGCGTAGGGGACGAGCGGGGCACCTTGTCCGCCGAGAGCGATGTCGGCGGGACGAAAATCGCCGACGGTGGTGATGCCGGTGCGAACGGCGATGACGGACGGTTCGCCGATTTGCAGGGTCGAAGCCGTGGCGCTGCCAAAATAGGGCGCGGGCGAGCCTTGATGAAAGATGGTTTGGCCGTGGCTGCCGATGAGCGCGATTCGTTTTGGTGAAACGCGGAATTTCTGGCACGCGGCGAGTGCGGCTTCGGCGAAAAGTTCTCCCAAACGAAAATTCAACTGGCTGAGTTCGCCTGCGGTGATGGGATTTTGTTCTGCAACGCGGAGAATCTCCTTGCGGATCGCCGGAGGTAATTTGCTCGAAGTGTGGGCGCGCAGCTCTGCGTTGAGATGCGGCGGCGCGCCGGAAATACGCGCGAGGGCGACGTCGATGCCGTCGGCGGAAGTGCCGGACATGAGTCCGAGAACGAGCATGGGGCGTTGCTTCATCGGCCTGACTAACGTTTTAACACAGAGGACGCGGAGGCCGCAGAGAAGAAGAAGGTCATGTGATTTGTTTCTTGAGTTCGGCGAGAAGATTGAGGGCGTCGATGGGCTTGAGCTGGTCGAGGTCGGCGCCGCGGAGTTTGTCGAGGACGGCGCGGTCGAGAGCCGTAAATAAGACTTCCTGGTGGCCATTGCGGCGGTGCGGGGAATTGGCCGCAACGCCCGTCGACGCAGCGGCTGCGCCGTCGGCCGTTCTTCCGGACGGATCCTCCAGCGCGCCGGGCGAAAGCGTCTCGCTGAGTTCGTGCTCGCTCTGCTCGTGTTTTTTCAGAACTTCGCGGGCTCGCTCGATGACGCTGCGCGGCAATCCCGCGAGCCGGGCCACTTCGATGCCATAGCTTTTATCGGCGCTACCGGGCTCGACGCGGCGTAAGAAAATAATTTCGCTGGGCGTCTCTTTGACCGAAACATGAACGTTTTGCACGCCGCTCAGGAGATCGGCGAGTTCGGTCAGTTCGTGATAGTGCGTGGCGAAGAGCGTGCGGGCGCGCGTGTGTTTATGCAAGTGCTCGACGACCGCCCAGGCGATCGAGAGACCGTCAAACGTCGCGGTTCCCCGGCCGACTTCATCGAGGAGCACGAGGCTCGCGGGCGTGGCGTGATGCAGGATGGCGGCGACTTCGCTCATCTCGACGAGAAACGTCGAGCGCCCGCGCGCGAGGTTATCGCTCGCGCCGATGCGCGTGAAGATGCGGTCGGTAATCGGCAGCTTGGCTTGGCGCGCTGGAACGAACGAGCCCATTTGCGCCATCAGCACGATCAATGCGGCTTGTCGAAGATAGGTGGACTTGCCGCCCATGTTTGGTCCGGTGATGAGCAGCAACTGCTGTCGAGCAGGATCGAAGCAGAGATCGTTCGGAACGAAGCGCTCCCCGCGTTGACGCAAAAGCTCTTCGATGACCGGATGCCGTCCTCCGACGATAAGTAATTCGCCGGTCGAGTTAAATTCCGGCCGCGTATAGCCGCGGTCGGCGGCCAATTTCGCCAAAGAAGTCAATACGTCAAGCTGCGCGACGGCAGCCGCTGTGCGGCGTAGGCGCGCTGCCTGCGCGGCGATGCTGGCTCGAACCTCGATAAATAGCTGTCGCTCGATTTCGAGGATGCGTTCGTCCGCTGCCAGAATTTTGCGCTCATATTCTTTCAACTCGGCAGAAGTGAAGCGCTCTGCGTTGACCAGCGTCTGCTTGCGTTCGTAATCGGCCGGCGCCAAATGAAGATTCGGTTTCGAAATCTCCATGTAATAGCCGAAGATGGAATTGAAGCGGATTTTCAGCGAGGCGATGCCGGTGCGTTTGCGTTCGCGCTCCTCCATCGCGGCGATAATCTGTTTGCTGTGCTGGCTGAGGTTGCGTAGTTCGTCGAGCTCGCCATCGTAACCGCTGCGAATCATTCCTGGATCGGTGGCTAACGCGGGGGGCTCATCGGCGATGGCGCGTTCGAGGCGCTCGCGCACGTCCGTTAGTTCGTCAATCTCGCCATGCAATTGCCGCAAAAGCACGCTGCCGCCGACCGGGGGCGGCGTCACAAAATTTCTCAGCACGGGGAGCTGAGCCAGCGATTTGCGGAGCGCCACAAGCTCGCGCGGAGACGCCAGTCCAAGTGTGATGCGGCTTGTCAACCGCTCGAGGTCCTGAATGCCACGCAACTCTTTGCGAATCTCGCCACGAACCACGGTTTGCTGCACGAGATGCGCGACGGCCTCGAGTCTTTGCTCGATAGCGTCGAGATCCAGCAGCGGCCGAAGAATCCACGATCGCAACAGACGCGCTCCCATGCCTGTGACGGTCACATCAAGGGCGGCGACAAGCGTCACGGGCGCGCTGCGGGAAGATTCTTCCGTGAAAATGGGCGCAAGGAGTTCGAGGTTGCGCACGGAGACGGGGTCGAGCACCATCGTGTCGTGCTGCTCGTAAAACCGCACGCGATCCAGATGCTGCAGCGCTTCGACGCTCGTAGGCTGAGCGCTATGAGAATCCGCGATTCCAGAATCGGCGCCACGAGCCGCGTTTTCCCGCAAATAGTGAACGATCGCGCCGGCGGCCGCAAGCGCTTGCGGATGCTCGTCAAGCCCCAAACCAGTCAGCTCCGCGACGCCAAACTGCTCGCGTAAGATTCGTTCAGCGTAATCGCGCTGGAAAATCCATTCTTCGAGCCGGCTTTCCACGCCTCCCGCACCCTCGAGCAAAGAGGTCTTCGCAGTTTCAAAAAGCTGTTGAGGGCGTGGAAGCAGCGTTTCGCGAGGATGAAGAAGCTGCAGTTCGTCGCGCAGGGCCTCATCAGCATCGGCTCCTGAAAATTCGGTGGACTGAAACTCGCCGGTCGAAAGGTCCACGAACGCCAAGCCAACAGGAGAACCGGAAGCGTGCTTCGCGACGGCCGCCAAATAGTTATTCTCGCGCGCCTCCAGCACCGAAACGTCAGTCGCCGTGCCTGGCGTGATCACGCGGACCACTTCGCGCCGCACCAACTTCTTGCCCGGCCCCGGCAATTCCATCTGATCGCAAATCGCGACTTTGAATCCGCCACGAATCAGCCGCGCGATGTAGCCATCTGCCGCGTGATAAGGCACACCGCACATGGGAATCGGCTGGCCTTTTTCCCGGTTGCGTGACGTCAGCGTGATTTGCAGTTCGCGCGAAGCCAATATCGCGTCTTCATAGAAAAGTTCGTAAAAATCGCCGAGGCGGAAGAGCAGCAGCGCGTGCGGATAGCGCGTCTTGATCGCGTGATACTGCTGCATCAGCGGCGAGGTTGGTTCGCTCATTGCTTAGTCGTCAGCCGGTTGAACAACGCTTTCAACAAGGAGTCTAGTTCGCCCTTCATCCCCGAATTCCCAGCTCGCTCAAAAGAAAAGAGTAGTCCAGCGCTATCTCACGCAAATAGTCGTACCGTCCCGACGCGCCGCCGTGCCCCGCGCCCATATTTGTTTTCAAGAGCAGCAGGTTTGTATCCGTCTTCAGCGCGCGCAGCTTGGCCACAT
Source organism: Candidatus Acidiferrum sp. (assembly GCA_049792735.1). GTDB lineage: Bacteria > Acidobacteriota > Terriglobia > Acidiferrales > UBA7541 > Acidiferrum. Next base: position 13,334 of record JBARBE010000318.1, on the reverse strand, counting down.
ATTTCGCCGGCTCCCAATACATGACCTGGCTGTCGTTCAATCCCGTTTTTACGAGCATCGCGGGGTACGATTTGGCTTCGAGATTCGTGCACGGACAATAGCTCTTCATATAAAAATAATCTTCCGCGATGCGCGGATTGCCCCATTCTTCATATTCGCCGACGGTGAGCGGCAGCGAAGCATCGAGCATGGTATTCAGCACATCAACGAACGGCACATGACTGATGACCATGCGAAATAAGTCGGGCCGCATGTTCGCCACCGCTCCCATCAATAGACCGCCTGCGCTGCCGCCTTCGATGGCCAGCTTTTGCGCCGCCGTGTAACGTTCCGCGATCAAGTGCTCCGCGGCCGCGATGAAATCCGTAAAGGTATTGCGCTTGTGGCGCAGCCGTCCAGCGTCGTGCCACGGCTTCCCAAGTTCGCCGCCGCCGCGCACATGAGCGACCGCATAAATCACTCCGCGATCCAGCAGGCTCACGCGGTTCGAGCTAAACGTCACCGAAACCGAGTGCCCGTAGCTGCCATACCCATAAAGCAGCAGCGGCGCCGAACCGTCGCGCGGCGTGTCCCTTCGCGCGACGAGCGAAATTGGAACCCGCGTGCCGTCCGCGGCCACAGCGTGCAATCGCTCGCTGACATACTGCGCGGCATCGTAGCCGCCAAGGACCGGCTGCTCTTTCCGCAACACGCGTTCCCGCGTTCTAACGTCATAATCGAAGACGGATCGCGGCGTCACAAAAGATTCGTACTGAAACCGCACAAACAAAGTATCAAACTCCGGATTAGCTCCAATCGACGCATTGTAGGCCGGCTCCGCAAACTCAATCCGGTGCGAAGCGGAAAGGGCATCGGGCGCTTCGATGCTGAGATCCACGACGCGCAGATAGGGAAGCCCACCCTCTCGCTCAAACAGAACAATATGCGACCGAAAGGCATCCACTCCGGCGAGCATCACGTCCGGCCGGTTAGGAATAATTTGCTTCCATTTCGCCCGCTGCGGATCGGCAACCGGCGCGCACATCAAACGAAATGTCCGCCCCCCAGAGTTGGTGCGGACGAAAAAGTAGCCGCCGGTGTCATAAGGGTTCGCGCCCCGCTCCTCGTGCGTCAGAGGATTCGGATGATGATCCACATAATATTCATGCTCCGCCTCGCGCGGAGCAATTACACGAAACTCGCCATTCGGCTGGAGCGCAGGCAGAAACCGCACTTCGCTCGTCGTGTGGCTGGCAATCACCAGTAAAAGAAACGCGCCGCTGCGAGTCCGCTCAATTTCAATGCGAAAGCGCTCGTCGGTCTCTTCATAAATCAATGCATCGGCCCCCGTCGAGCCAACCACATGGCGATAAAGCCGGTGAGAGCGCTTCGTCGTCGCGTCTTCGACGGTATAGAAGAGCGTCCGGCTATCGGCCGCCCAAACCGCGCTCGTAACGCGCTCCATCGCTTCCGGAAAAATCTCCCCACTCCACAAGTTTTTAATGTGCAGCGTATATTGCCGGAATCCGGTGGTATCGAGCGCATAGGCGAGCAGCAGGTTGTCATTGCTCACGTCAAAAGCACCGAGCCCCAAAAAGGAATGCCCCTCCGCCAGCCGATTCAAATCCAAAAGCACTTCGTCCAGCGACCCGCTCGCATCGATTCGGCGGCAATGAATGGGATACTGCTTGCCCTGCTCCGTGCAGGTAAAATATTGGTAGCCACGCAAGCGATAGGGCACCGACAAGTCCGTCTGCAAAATGCGTCCAAGCATTTCCTGATAAAGCGCATCCTGAAACTTCTCCGTGGGTTTCAGAATCGCGTCGGTGTACGCGTTTTCCGCTTCTAGACAAGCGATGACCTCGGGGTTTTCCTTTTGCCGCAGCCAGGCGTAATGATCGACCCGGCGGTCGTCGTGCACGATGGTTTCAACCGGCTCGCGCCGCGCGAGCGGCGGCGACAGCGATGGAGTCCCGGCTCCCACATCCGAAAAAGCCGGTGCTGGTGCTTTGGCGTTTGGGTTCATGCGTCGATTGATCGGGTGCGCTCGGCGAGCGGTCGCCCAGTGCAGCGATAGGTTCAGCCGGGTTCACGCTTAACAAAAGCGAAATACGTTCGTCCGCTATACTAGCGGAACTCCTCTGCTGGAGAAAGCCGCAGCACGCAGTGGCTGGGAGTAACATGCCGCAGGAAATTGAGATCAAGCTCAAGGTTAGCGACACAAAGGCCTTCAGGCGTACGCTCAAGCGCTTAGGCGCGCGTCTCGTCAGCAAGGGAACCGGCTGCGTCCACGAGCACAACGTCATTTTCGATACGCCCGATGGCAGCCTTGCCAAGCGCGGACAATTGCTCCGCATCCGGACAGAAACGCCCGAGGCAAAATCCAAAAAGCACAGAGCGCCGTCGGCACGGCGCGTGCTGCTCACCTTTAAGCGGCCGCTCGGCGACGGAACGCCTGGTTCAGTTTCCGTGGGCTCGCGAGAAAACTATCGCCACAAAGTGCGGGAGGAGCTGGAACTCGAAGTAGCCGACCCCGCCATCCTCACAAAAATATTTGAAGGTCTCGGGATGCGCGGCTGGTTCCGCTATGAAAAGTACCGAACAACATTCCGCCTGCCCCCCGCCGCAGGGTGGGCAAAGGATTTGCTGATCGAACTGGATGAAACGCCCATCGGGACCTTTGTCGAACTGGAAGGCCCTTCCGCCGCCATAGACCAAGCCGCGCGTAAGCTGGGCTTTTCCGCTGACGACTACATCGTAATGAGTTATCTCGCCCTCTACGTCGAAGATTGCCGTCGGCAGGGCAAGGAACCCGGAGACATGGTCTTTGCGGCGAAGAAATAGCCAGCCTCCGCAAAAAATGCGAAAAAATTGCTCGCAACCCCATTCTTTTCTTGACATGGAAACGCACTCGGCTTGACACTGCAACAGCGATTCGGGAACGGTATCGAAATTGCTCCCATTCGTCGTGGCTCGATGCGTGGCACGCATCAACGCCGCGCTTTGCTTTAGGGTGAACTCTCTTCCGATGAGTACGTCCAACGAACTCGAACCTGGCCCTAGTTGCACCGGCAAAGACCGGTCGAGAGGGCTAAGCGTAGGTACGGACGACTGGGCAACGCCGCGCGAGCCGAAAGGCTTTCCGCAAGCGGCAGGATGGGGAGGGTTCGCGCCTGGCTAACGGTAAGCCTATTTATATCAGGCACTTGCCCGCGGCCGAGGCTATTTTCGGTACGCGGTTTTTTTTTGGCGCAGGGTCCTAGTTTCGAAGTGAGCTCCGGCCCCGTAACACAACAGAACCCGCCCGGCGACAGTAGGGAGGCGAGAGCATGGAAATTTACGCTACGGAACTAATGGGCGCGGAAGCCTACGACGCCCAAGGCAACTTCGTAGGCCGGGTGCGCGAATTTTTCATCGAGCCCGCGCAAGCCACGAACCGCCTTTCCCATTTTCTGCTCTCGCGCGGCCGTTTTCAGCCGCTTCTCGCTCGTTACGATCAGGTGGCCACCTTTGCTCCTGGGACGATCCGTCTAAGCGTTAGCGAACGGGCACTGCAACTTTACGAACCAAACGAGTCGTTGCTCGCGGTGCGCAAGGATTTGCTCGACCAGCAAATTATCGACACGCGCGGCCGAAAAGTCGTTCGTGTTAACGACGTAGACCTGACCGAACACCGCAGCAATGGAAATGTGGAGCTCCGGGTGACGCAAGTGGACGTGGGTCTGCCCGGCGCTGTCCGCAGGCTTCTTCAGGGCGTGGTGTCCCCCGGCATGATTCGCAAGCTGCAAAAGAAGCTCCCTCAAAAAGCCATTCGCTGGGAATTCGTGAATTTGATTGAGTCGGACCCCATGCGCCGCGTCAAACTGCGCATCACTCACGAAAAACTCGAAGACTTGCACCCCGCCGATCTCGCGGAAATCGTGGAAGCTCTGTCCGCGGCCGAGCGGCAGGGAATCATCGCCTCTCTCGACGAAGAAACCGCTGCGGCCGTTCTCGCTGAGCTGGACGAACGCCTCACCACCCAAATCGTCGAGAAAATGGACCCCGAAAAAGCCGCCGACATCCTCGAGGAAATGGCCCCCGACGCCGCCGCCGACCTCCTCGCCGACCTTCCGAGAGAAACGTCCGAGGAACTGCTCGAAGAGATGCCCGGCCAGGAAGCCGATGAAGTCCGCGAGTTGCTGGCTTTCGATCCCTCGACGGCGGGCGGCATGATGAACACGCAATTCATCTTCGTGGGAGAAGGTTCTCACCGTGAAGAAGTGCTCGCATGGGTTCGTAGCCAGGAATTGAACCTCGACCAACTCGACACCATCGTCCTTCTGGATCCCGAGGCGCAATACTCTGGCACGGTTTCCATCGCGCGTTTGCTCCTCGCTGCTCCCGAGCAGACCATGAAGGAACTGCGCAGCGAGCCGCTTTTGAGCATCGCCGGTGATGCGGATGAAAAAGAGGTCTTCGAGCTATTCGACAAATACAATCTGCGGATGCTCACCGTGGTGGATGACGAAAAGCGCCCCATTGGCACGGTCACTGTCGATGACGTGGTTTCACGGCTCGTCCAGAAATAAAGAGGGAATCGGTAGCAGCGAATGAATTGGGAAAGCCTCAAATCGAGTTTTGAAGGCCTGCAAACGCGGGGCGAAGACTTGCAGCACAAGTTTCGCGACCTCCGCCGTAGGCTGACGCTGCTGCTTGCCGTGGTCGGGCCAGGGCTGATCACCTCGAACGTCGACAACGACGCCGGCGGCATCGCAGTGTATTCGCAGGCAGGCGCTCAGTATGGATACGCTCTGCTGTGGGCTTTGATTCCCATGACCATCGCGCTGTACGTAACCGAAGAGATGTGCGCGCGCATGGGCGTCATCACCGGCAAAGGGCTATCCGACCTGATTCGTGAAGAGTTCGGTTTCCGCCCCACGTTCTTTGTGATGATCACCGGCTTCTTCGTGGACTTGGCGAACGTTGTGGCGGAATTTGCAGGCATAGCCGCGTCCATGGAGATGTTTCACGTTTCGCGGTATATCGCCGTTCCCATTGCTGCAATTCTGGTCTGGGTTCTGGTGATGCGGGGGACGTACCGCCAGGTCGAAGTGATATTTCTGATTGCGTGCGGTTTCTACGTGACCTACATCATTTCGGCGCTCCTGGCGAAACCCAATTGGGTGGTCGCGCTTCATGGCGTCGTTGTCCCGAACCTGAATTTCAATGCGGGTTATTTGCTCACGTTGACCGCGCTGGTCGGCACAACCATTGCGCCGTGGCAGTTTTTCTATTTGCAGGCGGGATTCGTCGAAAAGAAAGTTGGGCCAAGGCAATATCCCCAAGCGCGCGCGGACGTCTTGGTGGGCAGCATCAGCTGCATGGTGATCGTGTTTTTCATTATCGTGGCTACGGCTGCGACATTGTATGTCTCCGGCCAGCGCAACATCACTGATGCGGTTCAGGCGGCCAAGGCATTGATTCCCCTGGCAGGGAAGTGGGCCGGATTTACCTTTGCTTTCGGCCTGTTGAATGCTTCGCTTTTTGCGGCCTCGATTTTGCCTCTCTCGACGGCGCATGTCATTTGCGAAGGACTGGGATTTGAGGCCGGTATCGACCATAAATTCAAGGACGCGAAAATATTCTATGGCTTGTACACCGTTTTGATTGCCGTGGGCGCGGGCATCATCCTCATTCCGCACGTTCCTATCTGGAAGATCTTCATTTTTTCGCAAGTGGGGAACGGTATTTGGCTGCCTATCGTGATCATTTTCATCCTGCTCCTCGTGAACCGCAGGGACCTGATGGGTGACCACGTGAATACGCTCACGTTCAATATCGTCGCGTGGGTGACGGCGATTGCCATGATTATCCTCACGCTCGTGCTGGTTTACACCTCGATCTTCCAAGCCGCGCCGCCGGCGGGCTGACTCCATCCAGAACAGCGCACCTCTCGCTGATGTACGACAAGGCAACCTGCCATTGCGCCGATGCCAAATCGTATGTTAACTTTGCGGCGTAAAGAAGAAGCCCGCTTAAACACCGTGCCGCTCACTAAATCACACACGACACTGCAAGTTTCCCCCTCCGGCGCTCTCGGCCCCTTGACGCCCGAGGAAGCCCTGCTCTTCGAAAAGCTCGATCTGGCGCGCCTGCCGCGGCATGTCGCCGTCATCATGGATGGCAACGGACGCTGGGCGCAGCAGCGGCACCTGCCGCGCGTTGCGGGCCACCGCTCTGGCACCGCAACGGCACGTTCCACCATCGAGACCTGCGCGCGGCTCAAAATCGAGGCGCTCACCCTCTACGCTTTTTCGGTGGAAAACTGGCGGCGTCCGAAAACGGAAATCGACTTCCTAATGCAATTGTTGCGCGAATATCTGCGCCGCGAAATGCCGCTTCTGCAAAAGAATAATATCCGCATGCGGTTTTTGGGCCGCACGGACGAACTTCCCAAAGGCGTGCAGGACGACGTCCGCGACGCGATGGACCGAACGGCTGGCAATCAGGGCACGGTCCTCTGTGTGGCGCTGAACTACGGCGGCCGTGCCGAGATCGTGGATGCTATGAACGCAATCCTCGCCGAGCGCAACGGCCACTCCAGCCACGACCCCATTACGGAAGAAACGCTCGCGCGCCACATGTACACGAGCGGATTGCCGGATCCCGATCTGCTGATTCGCACCAGCGGCGAGATGCGCGTCAGCAATTTCCTGCTTTGGCAAATCGCCTATGCGGAAATCTTCGTGACCGAAACGCTGTGGCCTGATTTCAACCGCGCGCGGCTTCTCGAAGCCCTCGTGGAATATCAAAAACGCGAGCGTCGTTACGGCGGCATCCGCGAAGGCCAGCCCGAAACGCAAAAAACAGCCCGCGTCGTCGGCGAGTGATCCAGGGCCGCCTTCCGAGGTGGATCGCCATCTGGTCCAGGCTCACCCTTCCGAGGATGACCGCCCCGCACTTTCATCGATCTTTTCCGCCCTCCCTCGTGATTTATTCCCCTCGATGTGATGAGATGGAACAATCAATTCGTCGGGAGATTCCTGTTCAATGACCTGGATACGCGTCGCAACAGCCGCAGTTCTGATTCCTTGCGCGGTTGGTCTCGTCTTGTGGGGCTCGACCGCCTTCCTCGCCATCGGCACCGCGCTCGTCATTCTTCTCGCGCTGTTTGAATACTTCGCTCTAGGCAATGCCATTGGCCACCGCGCCTACCGCTTCTGGACGGCGACCTGCGCATTGGCCCTGGTTTACGTCCAGTGGGTCGCAAGCTCGTACGAGGGCCCAATTGCCGGCGGACTTACGGGTCATCCCACGGTCGGTCGGATCCTCGGTAACATTCTGGTAATGGATGTTTTCTTTCTTTTTGTGCTAGGCGTCACTGCGCTGACACTCTGGACGAAACGCCCGATCGTCGAGGCTTTGCCTGCGGCCGGTATCAGTGCCAGCGGCCTGATTCTCGTCGCCTTTCCGCTAACGTTTGCAGTGCTATTGCATGGGATCGGCAAGGAAGGGCCATGGCTCCTGATGTTTGCGCTGGTGATTACCTGGGCTGGCGATACGGCAGCGTATTTTGCTGGCCGAGAGTTGGGAAAGCACCACATTGCGCCGAAGATCAGTCCGAACAAAACGTGGGAGGGAACGATCGCTAGCATTCTGGGGGCGCTGATCGTCGCGGTGGTGTTTGCAAGATATTTTCTCGCCGTGCCGATGGCGCATATGTTGGCGATGGCTGCGGTCGGCAATGTCGCCGGACAAGCTGGCGATTTGCTGGAATCTGCATATAAGCGCAGCGCCGGAGTCAAAGATTCTGGTTCGCTACTGCCGGGGCATGGCGGTGTTCTTGACCGGATCGACGCGTTGATATTGGCAATCCCGGTTGTCTGGTACTATTGGATTTGGATTTACTTGCCAAGCAGGTAGGTCCACAGGTCCTTCCATTCTTGGGGCGTGAGACAGACAAGAACTTCTGGCTCACCAGGTCGGCGGCGAGCGACAGACGGAAAATCTGTCCCACCAGTTTGTGTTAAGCGGAGAAAAGTTTCGTCCTTGAAGCAGCTATCCATCTTAGGCTCCACAGGTTCAATTGGACGGCAGTGTCTTTCCGTTGTGGAAGCCTTGCCGGAACGATTCTCTATCGCCGCCCTTGCTGCTGGCGGCAACCTGGAAGAACTAAGCAGCCAAATTGCTCGCCACAAACCCCAATTGGTTTCCGTAGGTGACGAAATAAAAACCGATGAGCTGGCTTCCATGCTTCGCGTTAGAGGAGTTTCACCACTACCCGCGATTCATCACGGCCGCGAAGGAATGCTAGCTGTCGGAACGCACGCCAATGCGGACATCGTTGTTTCCGCGGCAGTCGGTGTGGTCGGCCTGGAAGCCACCTACGAAGCCGTCAAACTAGGCAAGACCGTAGCTCTCTCAAACAAAGAAGTCCTGGTCGCCGCAGGCGAACTCGTGATGGCCGCCGCGAAAAAAGCCGGACATGAATTGCTGCCCGTCGATAGCGAACACAACGCCGTCCACCAATGTCTCCGCGGCGGAACGCACGGCGAAGTAAAACGTATCGTCCTCACCGCGAGCGGCGGCCCTTTTCGCAAAACTCGGCTTGCTGAACTCGACCAAGTGTCTCCCGAGCAAGCCCTTGCGCATCCAAATTGGAAGATGGGCAACCGCATCACCATTGACTCCGCCACCATGATGAACAAGGGTTTCGAGGTCATTGAAGCGCGCTGGCTCTTCGGCATGCGCCCCGACCAGATCGACGTCGTGATCCACCCCCAGTCCACCGTTCACTCCATGGTCGAATATGTCGACGGTTCGATTCTCGCGCAACTCGGCCCAACCGACATGCGCATGCCAATCCAATATGCGTTAACCTATCCAGAGCGAGTCACGTCTAATCAGGTAGCCCTGGATTGGCGCAAGCTCCGGCGGTTGGATTTCCAGAAAGTTTCTACCCGGCGTTTCCCCTGCCTTCGTTTGGCCCGCGAGGCGATGAAGAAGGGCGGGGCCATGCCGTGCGCGCTCAACGCCGCCGACGAAGTCGCCGTGGCCGCGTTTCTCGATCGGCGCCTTCCGTTCAGCGGCATCGCGGAAGTCATCGAACGCGTCCTGGCTCGTACGCCGCGCGTCCGTTTTGAAAAAATGGACGACGTCCTGGCCGCCGATGCCGAAGCGCGCCGTACGGCGCACGAAGAAGTGACCCGTTTCTCGGCCAAAGCAGTAGCGGTTTCATAAGCGTCATAAGAAGGGAAAGACGGAGACATGGCAGCTGTTTACCTTATCGTTGGCGTCGTTCTCGTGCTCGGCGTAATGGTCCTTATCCACGAGTGGGGACATTTCATCGTGGCGCGCATGTGCGGCGTCCGCGTCGACGTTTTTTCCATCGGCTTCGGCCCGCGCCTCTTCGGTTGGAAGAAAGGCCCAACGGACTACCGCGTCAGCGCCCTCCCGCTCGGCGGCTACGTCCGCATGGCCGGCCAAGACCTTTCCGAAATCGATTCGAGCGACAAGCCGCCCACCGGCGCGCCCGACGAGCTGATGAGCAAGTCGCGCTGGAAGCGCGCGCTAATCTCCTTCGCCGGCCCGGCCGTCAACCTCATCTTCCCAATCTTTCTTCTCACCGGCCTCTTTGCCATCGCCGGCGTGCCGTATTCCGCGTATTTGAATGCGCCAGTGCGGGTAACGGGTCTTCCTCCGGAATCCGGTGGACAACAAAATCCGCTTAAAGTGGGCGACACTGTCCTCTCCATCAACGGCATTCCCACGCCCAGTTGGGAACAGGCTCTCATCGCGCTGAAACAAGCTGCGCCCCCGGCGATGCTCAAGTTGGAAGTGGAAGATGCCGGCACGCGCAAAACAATTGAGGTCCCTGCAAAAAATTTATCGGACACCAGCCAAATCCTCGGCTATGCCCCCATCCGCCCGATCATCGATCAAGTCGCTCCAGCCACGCCGGCGGATCGCGCCGGACTGCGCGAGGGCGACATCATCACGGCAGTCAACGGCAAGAAAATCGAATACTGGGAACAGTTCATGCAGGCTACCCAGTCTTCAAATGGCCAGCCCATGACGCTGGACGTGAACCGCAAAGGCCAATCTGTCCAACTGGTTGTGACGCCAAAGAGAGGCGCCGCGGACGATGACACAAATGTCTATCAAATTGGCGTGGCCCGGCGCGACGAAGTCGCTTACAAGCACGTATCCTTTGGGGAGAGCGTGAAGTTTGCCAGCTCCGAGACCTACGACACTATTGGGCGAACGGTCGACGTGGTCGGCAAACTCTTCAGCGGCCGCGTTTCCATCAAGCAGCTCCAGGGCCCCGTCGGCATTTCCCACATGGCTGGCCAAGCCGTGCGCCGCGGCCCGCTCGACGTCATCTCTCTAATGGTGCTCATCAGCATCAACCTCGGCATCCTGAATCTCTTGCCCATTCCCATTCTCGACGGCGGCAATATCCTTCTGCTCGCCATCGAAGGCATCATGCGCCGCGACCTGAGCCTCAGCTTCAAGGAGCGCTTCGTCCAAGTCGGACTCGTCTTCCTCTTGGTCATCTTCGCCATCGTTATGTACAATGACATCCTGCGGCGGATTTCCAGCCATTCCTAGCCGCCGCGCCGCGCATCCGGAGGGCGACTGATGTCTGCATCGCCGAGCCACCGCGTTTCCACGGGCGAGCGCATCAATACTGCCGAAACCACCGGTAAACTCCAGCAAGCCATCCGTGAGCGCAAAATTCGCCTCACGCGCCAGCGCCGCGTCATCCTCGAAGTCATGGACGCCGCCGAGCAGCACCTCGACGTCGACCAAATCCTCGAACGCGCCCAGAAAATCGACACCGGCGTCCACCTCGTCACCGTCTACCGCACCATCGATCTCCTCAAAAAAGAAGGCCTCATCGACGAGCTCGACCTGCTCCACCTCCGCGGCGACCGCCACTATTACGAAAGCCACGGCCCACGCGACCACATCCACGTCGCCTGCCTCCGCTGCGGCAAAGTCCGCGAATTCGAAAGCCGCCTTTACGAGCAGCTCAAGCAGCAAATCGCCCGCGACTTCAAAATGAAAGTCACCGTCTCCCGCACCGAAGTCGGCGGCTACTGCGAAGACTGCCAGCAAAAGGTGTAGAGGAAGTAAAGGAAGTAAGACCCGCCCTCAAAAACCAAGGACGGGCCACCCTCCGCATAACCAAGCGTCCGGGCCGCCCGTCCTGTATCTCGCGCATGACGATCATCAAAACTTCAACTTCTTATTTCGCCTGCGCTAGCTCCGCAACAACTGCGGCAAATTTATCGAGTATCTCAACCCAGCCCTCGAGTTGCCCGCTGTTTTTCGCGTGCTCCATGGTTTCATTTCCAATCAAGGTGACTTTCGTCTGGCCGTTTCCAAAATCCTCAAAAATAACCACGTCGTTCGCGCCGTCTATAGCTTCATGTTCTATTCCAAGCTCCGCGGGATCAACCTTGTTTCCCTTCGAGTCGGAAAAGTACATGGAGTAAACGATCTTCTCGTGCAGAACAATCTCGTGGTAATCCGCCCCATTCCAGAACTCCTGCCCATCCGGCGATCTCATGCAGCAGAGAAATTTTCCTCCCACGCGAAAATCCATCTTGCAAGAAGGCGCGGTAAAACCCTTCGGCCCCCACCACTGCATCACATATTTCGGGTCTGTCCACGCCTTCCAAACCAATGCGCGTGGGGCATCAAACACTCTAGTGACCACCATCCGCTCTGTCTCGTTAACCGTGTTTTTTGTCATTTCTGACCTCCTCTTTTTTCATTTGATTTACAACGACATCCAACTTGTCGAATCTCTCTTCCCAGAATCGGCGATAACTAATCGCCCACTCGCTGACCGTCTTGATCGCCTCTGGCCTAAGCGTGCACACGCTCTCTCTTCCACGCTTCGTCTTCATCACAATCCGCGCCCGCACCAGGTAGGCTATATGTTTTGAAATCATCTGCTGCGAGAGCGCAAACGGTTCCGTCAATCCGTGCACCGAGGCAGGCCCATGGGAGAGTCGCTCGATCATCGCCCGGCGCGTCGGATCAGACAGAGCTGCAAATGTTGTATCCAACCTATCCACAACCATATGGTAGTGGATTATCCGCCGTTGTCAAGTGTGAATTTTGGCGGGTACACCGTACTCGGTGTTTGAGGGCGGGTCTTGGGTCTAGACTTCGTCTTTCGAAAACGAGAAATCCAGAGCTGGCCTGTGGAGCAGAGAATGCCTACGGGGTGCCGCATCCCTTGTGCTTTTCAAGGGTGCGGGTTTTGCGTTTTGGCCGGTCACCGGTTGGCTTCGCGGCGGTGTTTCACGGCGCTGATGCGTAGGGTGTCTCCCTGCTCATGGAAGCGGACGCGGTAGTCGCCGACGCGGAGGCGGAACTCGGCAGGCTCGATGTCTTGGAGGCGCTTGACGTCGCCTTCGCCGGTCTCCAGATAGCGGGCCAGCGCGTGGAGGATACGCAGGGCGGTAGGCTGATCAATGACGCGGAGTTGTGCCTTGGCCTGGTCGCTCCAAATTACGCTTTTGCCGATGCTTTAGCGATTCGTTTCGTGCGGGTCGTGCGGGGTGCGGCCCATGCGCTTGAAGTCTTCGAGGCTGAGGCCGAATTCGGCCAGCACTTGCTCGTGAGGAATGCCCTTGCCACGGTCGAGGGAGTCGCGAGCAGCCGCGATCTCACGGGCCTCGTTCTCAGACACCGGTTCATCGTCCAGAGGAGCGTTGGCGAGGCTGCTGGAGACGGGATCGAGGATGGCTTCGAGCAGGCCGACCACGGCGGAAAGCTGTGCCGGGGGAAGCCGGTCAATCAGTTCGTAGGCGTGCTCTTTGGTGTCGGCCATGAATCTTCTTCCCCTCTCATTCTCACATAGCCCGGACGGGTGGCCAACAAAATAGTAAATGTCGTGGTTCCCGGTGCTGCATCCCTTTACGGTTTTGGTGCATCGCATCAGGAAACCCCGGCCAGGCGGTCTGTTGGCAGCGCCTTTATTCCTGGGTGGCTCACTCTTCTCCGTTTCTGTCCTATCTACTCACTATCCACCACCCACTGATCCATTAGAGAGAACTCAAACGTCCACACCGCCGCTCGCTGAACCGCACGTGGTACGCTCTACATAAGGAGGTCACATGGCAGACATCGAACGAATCAGCGCTCAACAAGCGCATACAAAAACCAAGTCAAACCAAGCCCTGCTAGTCTGCGCCTACGAGGACGAGGCCAAATGCCGGATGCTGAATCTGGACGGGTCCATATCCTTCACCAGCTTGCAGTCCCGGGCGGCCTCGCTGCCGAAGACGCAGGAAATCATTTTCTATTGAGGTTGACCCGGCGAAGCCAGCGCTGTCGGTCAGGCAGCGAAATAT
>JBARBE010000317.1:0-2442 GCA_049792735.1 Candidatus Acidiferrum sp. | reverse complement strand
ATGGACCGCGCCAAGGAGGCGCTGCGGCGGTCGGATTTTGCGGTGCTGGTCGAAGGCTACATGGATGCGATCGCCGTGGCGCGCGCGGGTATCAGCAACGTCGTGGCGAGCTGCGGGACGAGCCTCGCGGAGCCACAGATTAAATTGCTGAGCCGCTTTACAAAGCGCGTGATTGTGAACTACGACCCCGACAATGCGGGTCAGGCGGCGACGGAGCGATCCGTGTCGCTGCTGCTTGAACAGGATTTCGAGGTGCGCGTGCTGGCGCTGCCGCCCGTCGGCGACAAGAAAGCCGATCCGGATTTGTTCATCCGTGAAAAGGGCGTCGAGGAATATACGAAGCTGCTGAAAGATGCGCCGCCGTATGTGGACTATTTGATAGCCCGTGCCCGGAAGATGGATTTGACGACTGGCGAAGGAAAACGGCGCGCGGTGAATTTTCTCTTGCCTTACGTGCAAAAAATTCCGAATACGATTCTTCGTTCGGAATGGGCGACGCGGATCGCTCAGCAGCTTCGGCTCGATGAACCGGTGTTGCGCGCGGCGTTAAGCAAAGCGGCGGCGCAGCGCCACAGCGAACTAAAGATTCAGCCGGAATTAGTGGGCCGCTCGGCAAAGCCTGTCGAGCGGAGGCTAATTCGCATGCTGGCGGAGGCCGAAGGATTTCGGCGCGAGCTGGCGCAACAACTTCAGGCGGCGCAGCTCCATCGCGGGCTCGAGACCGAGAAAGTCTTCTCCGCGTTGATCCTTGCTTGCCTGGCCGATGACCCGATGCAGGCCACGGAAGTTGCCGCGCTACTGGAAGAACGCGACCGGCGCATTCTATTCGAGATTCTTTTTGAGCAGGCCAGCGAGCCGACCTGGGAAGAGGCGGTCAGTTGCGTCGAGGCCTTGCAGCACCGGCAAGCCGAACGGGAGCTGGCGGACGTCCAGCGGAGCATCGAGGCCAATCCTCCCAGCACGGAGATGCGCGGACTGCTGGAGAAGAAGCAGGATCTAATGCGGCGGCTGGCGGCCGCCAGGTAGGGGCACGCTGCAAGCCATTCGTTGGGCTGCTCGTTAGGTCCGTCGGTACAGACCGGGCACCTCCCTGACAGAGTAAACCGTGAGCTTCCTGACACTATTCTAGGAAGGCGGATGCCGCAGCCTTCTGTTTAAAGGCTACCGTTTTGACTTTCCTTCTGCCAGCTCACCGCCGCCCGCCTTCGCCGCTTCCCTCTGCAACTTTTCACTTTCGACTTTCGGTGCTTCCTCCGCTATACTTGTATAGCGAGGTCGCCATGCTAGCTATCCGTCTTCCCCAATCCATCGAAAAACGCCTCGAAAAACTTGCCCGCCGCACCGGACGCACCAAGACCTTCTATGTCCGCGAGGCCATCCTCGAGCACCTTGATGACCTCGAGGATCTCTATCTCGCCGAGAAATCCTTCGACCGTATTCAGAAGGGCGAGGAGCAAACTGTTCCACTGGAAGAACTTCTAAAATAGCATGCCCTGGCAGGTCGAACTATCCGCCACCGCCACCGGCGAGCTTCAAAAACTCGACTCGCCGCAACGCAAGCACATCCTCAAGTTTCTCCACGAGCGCCTCGCGGCGCTCGAGAATCCGCGCAGCATCGGTCAGGCCCTGCACGGCTCCAAGTTTGGCGAGTTCTGGAAATACCGCGTCGGCGACTACCGCCTCATCTTGAAAATCGAAGACGCTCGCGTGCTCATGCTGGTCCTCCGGATCGGCCATCGCCGAGAAATCTACCGGTGACGCATGCGGCCGTTGTCTAACGGGCCTGACTCTTACGCGTGTACCGTGCGCGGGACTTCGCTCATCAACTGGTGGAAGTTCCCTTCGCTGTCCTTGAACGCGGTCATCCACAAGTCGTGCGTTGGCATCGGCGCGATCAGCCGCGGCGGCGCTACGATGTCCACACCCTGCTGTACCAGCCGCTGGTAGCCGGCCTGAATGTCCGCCACCCGGAAATAGAGGATCGAGCTGGGATGGTCGTATTCCGGCGAGGAGGCGGCGCCCAGCATCAGCCGGACCCCGCCGCAATCAAAGAACGCCATGCTCGGCACCGTGAACAGCAGCGGCAATCCCAGCACGTCGCGGTAAAACGCCGTCGCGCGCTCGACGTCCTTCACAATGATCGAAATCTGTCCGATGTTTTGAATTCCCAGGACTGGGGCGGTTGCGCTCATTTTGCTTTACCTCCGGGGGAAGATTAGTTACCATAGCTAACTATCTTCCATGCCTCCTGACAAGCACGAAAAAACGCCTGCTTCAAAAACCTCTGCCATCGCTCTTCCGCCGGTTACACCTGCCGCTGCTTCCGCCGCTGTTGACTCGTCAACTCCTGTGGCGCCGCCTTTGACGGCCATCGATGTCGCCGATCAACTCCATTCCGCCGCCATTCACCTGCTGCGCCGGCTCCGTATTCGCGACCGCGAA
>JBARBE010000316.1:0-4919 GCA_049792735.1 Candidatus Acidiferrum sp. | reverse complement strand
TGGCTCGCCGTCCACAACAAGCCAAACAGCAAAGCCCCTAATACTGCCGAGATTCTGAAGCGCATCGTTCCTCCTGAAGTTTTCCGAATAATATCCACAAGCCGTATAAGCAGCCAGCGCTAGCCTATTCCTGAGCCCCTGCCGGCGGCGGCCAGAATCCGGCATCGCTGATGGGACGCTCGTCAATCTTATTGGCATACTTTTTCACGGCAGGTCCGACCGCGGAAGCTTTCCCGATCAGCACAAATACGAGATTGTCCATCGGAAAATGCTTTTCGATCACCTGCTTCGCGATCTCTGGCGTCACCGCGTCAATCCGGGCTTCAAGTTGGTTCACTTCGTCGTCGCCCAACCCATAAAACTCGTTGAACACAATCCGGCGCACAAGCTGCCGCGAAGTCTCTATCGTCGGTGGATATTGCCCCTTGATGTAGCTCTTCGCCGAAGCCAGTTGTTCCGCAGTCACGCCGTTTTTGTGCAGTTTATCCAAGACTTGTAACGCCAGATCGATCGCCGGAATTGTGGTCTCATTTTTCGTGAAGCTATAGATTTCAAAGGGGCCGGGAGATTTATGGGAATCAAAGAACGATCCGGCGCCGTACGTGTACCCCGATTCGACGCGCAGCGATTCATTCAGCTCGGAGGTGAATCTCCCGCCAAAGATCGTGTTCACCACGCGAATCGCAAAGCGATCGGGATCATTCACCGCCGTTCCAATATTTCCGATCGCAAAATAGGTTTGCGTCGCATCAGGCTTGTCGATCAGCAAAAGTCTTTTCCCTTTTTCCGGAGGAGTCGCGGGAACCGGCGCGCTCGTCACACTGCGCGCTGGCCACGCACCCAGCTCTCGCTCGATCTCTTTCCGCATCTCCGCGGGATCAAACTCGCCCGCGATTCCAAGAATGGTATTCCCCGGCGCGTAGTTCGCTTCATAAAAGTTCACGATGTCATTACGCTGAATGCGCTTGAGCGAAAGCTCATCGCCGCCCGGCGGTCTTCCGTACGCTTTCGCGCCATAAAGATAACCCTGATAATACAAGCTCAGTACCGACCGCGGGTCGTCCTTAGACGATTTCACCCCGTCCACGCTCTGTGCCAGTATTTTGTCTGCTTCGTTCTGCGGAAACGTCGGATGCAGAACGCCATCGGAGAAAATCTCCAATCCCCGCGCGAGATCCTTGGTCATGAATTCAGCGCTCACGTAGCTATAATCAGCGTCGGCGTCCGCCTCGAAGGAACCGCCAATGTAATCCAGGTCCGCAGCAAACTGCTGCGCCGTACGCGTCTTCGTCCCCTTCCGCAAGAGCGAGGCCGTAACCGACGCCAGCCCTGCTTCTCCCGCCGGATCAGCCGCAGCGCCTGTTTTTACCAGCGCGAACACATCGATCAGCGGCACCCCACGCTTCTCCATCAGCAACACAGTCAACCCATTCTTGAGCACGACCTTCTCGTGCGGGGGCAAATGCAGGGTTTGCGCGGGAACGGCCGGACAGATCAGCAGCAATAACGCTACGGGTGCCAAAATCCGCAGGACCTTGCTTTCCCATTTCATGGCTTGGCCTTCCCTTCGCTCTCGGGAAGCAACGTCGCCACCGTGCGGTTGTTCGCGCCGAAGTATTTCTGCGCCACGCGCTGCACATCCTCTTTCGTCACGGCCGAATAACTTTTCGCCGCGTCAAACAGCTTGTGGTAGTCGCCCATGAACACTTCATAAGTTCCGATCGTATTCGCCCGCCCGTTGATGGTCCGCATCTCCCGGTAAAACTCAATCAGCCGGTAGTTCTTAGCTTTTTCCAGCTCCTGATCGCTGATTTGTGTGTCTTTCGCTTTCTCAATTTCTTCATAAACCGCTTTTTCGCATGCCAACGGATCGATCCCCTGCCGCGGCTGCGCGGTGATAATGGCCAATGTAGGATCGAACGCCGGCTCTACCTCAGAGGAAACGTCCAGCGCGATCTGATCCTTGTCCACCAGCCTCTGGTACATTCTCGAACTCTCTCCCTGGAACAGCACACTTCTCAAAATGTTCAGAGCATAAAAATCAGGATTGTCAGTCTGCGGAATGTGATAGCCGATCATCAGCAACGGCAACTGCGCGGGCTTATGCACCACCAGCCGCCGCTCCCCAAGCTGTTCGGGTTCGACTGTTGTCACCGGCGGTGGCGGCGCGTGGGAAGGAATCGGCTCGATATATTTCTCGCAGAGCTGAAAAATTTCCTCGGGCGAAACATCTCCCACCACGACCATCGTCGCGTTGCTTGGCGAATACCCCATTTCAAAATGGTGTTTCAAATCGGCCATCGTCCAGTGCTCGATGTCACTCATCCAGCCGACGACCGGCCATTGATAAGGATGCGCAATAAACGCGGTCGCCCAAAGCTGCTCATCGAGCAACCCAAAATTATCGTTGTCCACGCTCAGCCGCCGCTCCGAAGCCACCACTTCTCGCTCAGAAGCGATCTTCTTCGGATCAAACGTCAAGTCGCGGATCCGGTCGGACTCGATGTCATAGATCAAGTTAAGCGCCGAACGCGGAAACCAATCTTGGTAAACCGTAACGTTTCGCGTGGTATATGCGTTGTTCGACGCCCCATTCGCTTCCATCGCCTTGTCCAATTCACCTGGGCCATACTTCTTCGCGCCGTTAAACATCATGTGCTCGAAAAAGTGCGACAGCCCGGTCGTGCCGGGCCGTTCGTTCCGCGACCCAACTCGATAAAAAATATAGAGCGCGACGTTCGGAATGCTGTGGTCCGGCTGCACCAGCACTTTCATCCCATTTTTCAGAGTATGCGTGCTAACAGGAAACTCCTGCGATTGCGCCCACGCCGGCGCGCCAGCCGCACTCAACGCGCACAAAAGCACCAGGACAGTGCAGCGATACCATATTGCTTTCATGAAGCCACCCTCAGACGGAACCCCTATCTTTTTAAGACGTACGAAGCCCATCAAATGTTTAAGTTTTTCTTAGCGCAGCATTGGCAGCGGTTGGTCAGCACAGCCTAACGTCCAGCTAAGACGCGCGTTCGGCGCTGCTTGCCCAAGCGAAGCCCGCGATTCGCGTCTCGGGCACAGCGCCCCGTCACACATATCTTCAGGGCAGCGGAATCCCCGGCGACGCCACGATTCCAGCCATCCGCAGGATTTCCTGATACTCCGCTTCAGTAATCTGCGAAACCAACACCCGCACATTTTTCAGCAGTTTCATTTTCTTCAGCGCCGGATTGGAGCGCAGCTCCGCCAACGAGACTTGCCTCGGCAGCCGGTCAAACGCTCTCAAGTCCGCCACGAGGTTTTTTTCCTTATGGTCATGAGGGTCGGGGTAGGGGTCGCGCGTGATCTCGGCGATGGAATACAGCGCCTTCTCCGGCGCAGAGTGGTAACACAGCACACGGTCGCCCTTCCGCACCTGTTTCAGCGCGCGCACCGCGTCCGGTTTGGACTCCGCGCCGTGCCACATTTCCTTCCCCTTAACGAAGAGCGTATCCCAATGGTAGTGGTGTGGGTCGGCGCTGAAGATCCAGTAGTGTCGTTGCGAAGTCGGAGTTGCCATCGAGGCGTCGAGTCGGCAGCAATATACACGGGCACGGCCAAAAAGCGAACAAAAATATGGCGGTTAGCCCGGCGTTTGCAGCGGAGACCCTGCGGGGCCGATGGCCCGCGGGAGCCACCAATTCACCCCTATCTAGCTCATTTACAAAGAGTTAGCGAAACTCCTCACGGAACATCCACGAAAATCTCATCCCCGCGCACTTCTGTGGCATAGCAAGCCACCCCCATATTGGGGTTCTGCGTGACCTTGCCCGTCGTGACATCGTACTGCCACCCGTGCCATGGGCACGTCACAACATTCGCTTCAAGCTCGCCTTCACCTAGCGGCCCCCCTCGATGCACGCACACATCGTTGATCGCATAGAACCTACCGGCCACATTCGCCAACGCCACGGCCGTTCCCCCCACTTGAAACTGGTGAATTGTCCCAACTGAGACTTCGCCAACTTTTGCGGCGCGCGCAAATGGCATACCTGCTCCTCAAAACAAGAATTGAATGAATCTCTTCCCAAATTCTGCCGCGCAGTATAGAGCTGCCTCGAATTGCCGTCAAAACCGTTACCTGAGGCAATTCCTCGCACGAGTTAGCTACGAAGCCCGCTTCGCCATCATTTTCCAGTACGTCGCAGGGCGCAACCTCTGCACGATGTCGATCTGCCGCGCATCGCGCCCAATGAGGATGCGCGGCTCGCGCCTCTCGACTCCCTTAAGAATACGAGCGGCCGCAGCTTCCGGCGTAGTTGGAGTCAGCCGCTCAAATCGCGCGGCCGCCTCTTCCTGCTTGTTTTTTGGCGCATTCGCTCCCAGGCGCGCACGCTTCGCGATTGGCGTACGAATTCCTCCCGGGTGAACGCAAGATACAGAAACCGAAGTGCCTTCGAGCTCGTGTCTGATCGACTCCGTGAACCCGCGCACCGCAAATTTGCTCGCAGAATAAGCGCTCTGCCCGACCGGAGCAATAATCCCGAACACGCTCGACAAATTCACGATATGCGCCCGCGGCTGGTGCTTCAAGATCGGCAGAAAATATTTCACTCCGTAAACGACGCCCCAAAAATTAATCCCCATCACCCATCGCAAATCGTCCAGCGATATTTCCTCGAACGTGCCGATCAACGCCACACCCGCATTGTTGATCAACAGCGTCACGCGTCCATGCCACGCCACTACGTCTTCAGCAAAGCTTCGCACGCCCTCTTCATTGGAAACATCGACCACATGCGTCGAAACCGCAGCCTTTTTGTCCCTCAGAGAGGCCGCCGTCTCCGTCAGTCCCTTCTCATCAATGTCCGCAATCGCCAGCGCCGATCCAGCCGCGGCGAGCTGCTGCGCCAACGCCCGCCCAATCCCGCTCCCCGCGCCCGTAA
>JBARBE010000315.1:0-1541 GCA_049792735.1 Candidatus Acidiferrum sp. | reverse complement strand
TTCCCGGGGTATACCGCGATGCGTCCCCCCAGCGTCACGATGCTGCCCGAGATCTTGCGGCTCAACGGTTACAGCACCGCCATGTTTGGCAAATGTCACGAGCTGGGCCCCTGGGAAGCCAGCGTTGTCGGACCGTTCGACCGCTGGCCGATGTACAGCGGGTTTGAGAGGTTCTACGGCTTCATGTCTGGCGAGGCGGACCTCTTTCATCCGGTCATTTACGACAACATGAACAGGATGGATTTGCACCCCGACGCCAATTACTACGCCAGCACCGATATGACCGACAAGGCCATCGAGTGGCTGCGTTCCCAGCATTCACTGGCCCCCGGCAAGCCGTTTTTCGTCTACTACTCAGCAATTGGCACCCACGGGCCATTCCAGGTGCCCGAGAACTGGCGTGATAGGTACAAGGGCAAGTTCGACCAGGGCTGGGACCAGGTACGCAAGGATACGCTGGCCCGCCAGCTCAAGATGGGAGTCGTGCCGCCGGGCACCGAACTTGCGCCCAAGCCGCCTGGGATCCAGGAATGGGACCAGTTGACCGCCGACGAGAAAAAGGTCTTTGCCAGGTACATGGAAATCTATGCCGCCTTTGCCGAGGTGACCGACTATGAAGTTGGGCGTTTCGTGGACGCGATCGAAGACCTGGGCGAAATGGACAACACGTTGATCTTCTACATCACGGGCGACAACGGCTCGGTTTTCCAAGGCGGCCTCAACGGCGCCTTCAATGAGCTGTCCGTATTCAACGGACTGCCCGAACCCCTCGAGATTCCGCTCAAGCACTTTGACGAGATCGGCGGGCCGAAATCTCACATTTTGTATAACAATGGCTGGGCGTTCGCCGGCGCGACGCCGTTTGGTTGGGGCCACCAAGTGGCCTCCTATGGCGGCATCTGCCAGCCCATCGTGGTTCATTGGCCGAACGGTATAGAGGAGAAGGGCGGCCTGCGTACGCAGTGGTACCACATGATTGACATTGCCCCGACAGTATTGGAAGCGGTTGGGGTGCCCCAGCCCGGCGTCGTCTATGGCGTCCGGCAGAAACCTCTCGAAGGCGTTACCATGCTCGACAGCTTTACTGACGCCGGGGCGAAGTCGCGCCATACCACGCAATATTTCGAGATGGCCGGCAACCGGGGCATCTACCAGGACGGCTGGTTCGCCACCACCGTGCACCGCCCGCCGTGGGAGCCCAAGGCGCGGGCTACGTTTGAGAACGACAAGTGGGAGCTTTACAACGTAGAGGAAGATTTTAGTTGCGCGCATGACCTTGCCGAGAAGTACCCCGACAAACTTGAGAAGCTAAAGGGACTCTTCCTGGAAGAAGCCGTCAAGTACAACGTGCTTCCTCTTGACGACCGCGCTTGGGAGCGCTTCAACGCCGGTCTGGCGGGCCGTCCGGATCTGTTGGAAGGTCGCACCGAGATAACGGTCTATGAGGGAATGAAGGGAAGTCCCGAAAATGGCTTCATCAACATCAAAAACCGCTCTTTCGTGGTTATCGCCGACATCGAGGTGCCGGAGGCCGGCGCAGA
>JBARBE010000314.1:0-4650 GCA_049792735.1 Candidatus Acidiferrum sp. | reverse complement strand
CCAAATCGCGGGCTGGATTCAACTCAATGGACCAAAACTTCAGCAGACAGTCAGCATTCGCATCCCGGAGACGGGGCTCAGCAAGACATTCCAGACCGACGCACAGGGACGCGTCCAATTTTCCTTTGCGGCTGATCTGACGCTCTGGAGCCCAGAGAATCCCAAACTGTATGGCGTTGAAATCACAAGCGACACAGACAAAGTTGTGGACCGTGTCGGCTTTCGCTCAATTGAGGCTCGCGGCACGGACATTCTCCTCAACGGGAAGCCCGTGTTCCTGCGCGGAATCAGCATGCATGAAGAAGCGCCGATGCGCTCTGGCCGCGCTTGGAGCGAGGATGATTCGCGCACCCTCTTGGGGTGGGCCAAAGCGCTGGGGTGTAATTTCGTTCGCCTCGCGCATTATCCTTATGATGAATCCATGTTGCGCATGGCCGACCAAATGGGTGTGTTGGTTTGGGCTGAAGTGCCTGTATATTGGACCATTCAGTGGGAAAACCCAAGCACGCTGCAGAATGCGGAAAATCAGCTGCGGGACATGATCACCAGAGACCATAATCGCGCCGCGCTGATCATTTACTCCGTTGGGAACGAGACTCCCGTCAGCGATGCCCGCAATCATTTTCTGCGAGAACTGATTCACGAAGCCCATTCCGCCGACACGACGCGCCTGGTTTCTGCGGCTCTTCAGAGCACCGAAGTCGCAGAGGGAAACCGCGTGGCCATTCACATCAATGATCCCATCGCCGGCGATCTCGACGTTCTCGGCAACAACGAATACATCGGCTGGTACACGCGCCGTCCCGAGGATGCGGATTCCACCGATTGGGTTTCTGCCTACAACAAGCCTCTGATTATGAGCGAATTCGGTGGCGACGCCCTCTATGGATACCACGGCGATGCCGCCACCCGTTGGACCGAGGAATACCAGGAAAATCTCTACCAGCATCAGCTCTCCATGCTGAAGCGCATTTCCTTTCTTCGCGGAATGACGCCATGGGTTCTCATGGATTTTCGAAGTCCGCGGCGAACTCTCCCTCGTTTTGAGGATTATTTCAATCGCAAAGGACTTGTCACCAATCTTGGGGAGACGAAGAAGGCCTTCTTCGTCTTGCAAAACTTTTATCTCCAGTTGCAGAACACTCAGGGACGAAACTAGTCAAAGCGTTTATTTCTCCATCACTGTCCAAGATCAGTTCAGAGTACATTTCATCTGGGTTCAACAGTCTCGCTAGAATTGCGCCCTAGTGACGGACAACCCGGAAGTTATTAGCTCGCCCGTTAGGTTAGTACCGAGAAGCGCGCATCTCGTCAGTGCTTGATTTCCTGACGAGATGCCGATTTCCCGATATCGATGATCCCTAACGGAGTAGGGTTCTGAGGAGCCGCGCCCCGGTATAGCCGATGCACGACGAGGAGGTTGGATTGATCGAGGGAAAAGAGTCTGGTTCTTTACTTATTTTCAGTGCACGTCTGGCTATTCTCTGCGCAGCACGTTTCTTTCCTTGCGCTTCGTCTCTCGACCGGATGGCATGCGCGTTGACGATTGCCCGAATTAGTCCCGGAAAGCGTTGCTCGAGTTCCGTGCAACGCGAGGTGTTGTGGACTTCCACGCCGCGACGCTCACCACGGATGAGCCCCGCCTCTCTTAGTTCCCTAAAGTGCTGAGAGAGTGTGGACTTCGGGATCGTCTTATCGCTGACTGTCAGAAACGTCGAGCAGTTCTGCGAGCACGCCTACGACACGATGTCCGCATAAATTGCCGCTCGCACCGGGTCGGACAAGGCGTGCAGAATTCTTTCTACCGTAATCTCCTCAATCGATGGATCGAACAGAGGCCGCATGCTAGTGAGAGTGGTCATCCAAGGGAAAGGGTTCAATAGTTCTATTATCCTGAACTACTGAATCTTTTCAGGGTCCAGTTTCATCTAGTCAGAGGAGACGAGGGCGGGGCGGCCCAGCGCAACAGCCCCGAGACGCCGCTGATAACGATGGCACCGGGCTCTCGCATTAATCTATCGCACGCATGAAGGGAGAGCAGTCATGGGAAAGCTCGAAGGAAAAGTAGCTGTCATCACAGCAGCGACGTCCGGCATGGCGCTCGCCACCGCCAAACTCTTCGTCAAAGAGGGCGCATACGTCTTCATCACAGGACGCCGCAAGGATAAGCTCGATGAGGCCGTCAGGCTCATCGGCAAGAACGTCACCGGTGTGCAGGGCGACGCCAGTAACCTAGCCGACCTCGACCGCCTCTACTATACGGTGAAGCGCGAGAAGGGCAAGATCGATATTCTTTTCGCGAGCGCCGGACAGGGCGAGTTTGCCAAGCTAGAAGAAGTAACCGAAGAACACTTCGACAAAACCTTCGACCTGAACGTGCGCGGCACGCTGTTCACAGTGCAGAAGGCGCTGCCTCTGTTCAACGACAACGGTTCCATCTTCATGAACGGATCCATCGCCAGCATCAAGGGGTTCCCGGCCTTCGGCGTCTACAGCGCCAGTAAGGCTGCGGTGCGCTCCTTCGCTCGTACTTGGCTGGTAGAGCTCAAGGAACGCAGAATTCGAGTCAACATTCTCAGCCCCGGCACCATCGACACGCCAATCCTAGACCCGCTCGGGCCAGACGCGAAGGCGTTCTTCAAATCTCAGATCCCCCGCGGCGAAATGGGACGCCCCGAAGAGATCGCAACCGTCGCGCTCTTCCTCGCCTCAAGCGATTCAAGTTTCGTCAACGGCATCGAACTCTTTGTCGACGGCGGCACGGCCCAGATCTAAGTCATCGTCACAGGTGTGCAGATGCCATCGGCCCGTGGTGAGAACCAGATAAGAGAGAGGTCGGATTAGTATCAATAAACGCGCTAGCAATGACCCAACCAATTGCCGACGAGAAGCCGACTTACCGTTCCTGACAGGTGATCGCCATGATCGCTGGTGACAGGAGACTTAGGATAAGGGGTTAGGAGCCGACACAAACTCATCGTGGCGTTCGTGCCGGCTTCCATCAGGCGGAAATTGCAGCTAGAGCGATGCAATCTCCTTTTTCTTCGGCTCGCCCTGCGCTGCGTTCGAAACGGCTTCCCAAGCCTCCCAGGTGGCAATGCGATCCACATATAGGGCACGCGCCCCCGGCAGAAGGTGGGAACCCAGCGCCAATCGCAGCGGCGGATTGTCTGTGTCCACGAGCTTCAGGATGGCTTCCCTTGTGGCTTCTGGATCGCCGCGTTCCGCGCTCGATAGATGCGCGAACATGCGTTGGCGAAGATCGGCATAGGCGTCCATGCCGGCTGAGACCTTTCGCGAGGCAGGGCTTCCAAAATCGGTGGCATAGGCGCCCGGCTCAAGAATCGTAACCTTGATGCCGAACGGCTTGACCTCTTGCGCCAAGCTCTCGTGGAGCGCTTCGACTGCCCATTTGGTGGTGCAATAGAAGCCGATGAGCGGCATTGTCCCAATTCCAAGGCCGCTTGAGACGCCGATTATATGGCCGCTGCCCTGTTTCCGAAGCAAAGGCAAGGCAGCTTGGATGACCCGAAGCATCCCAAAGTAGTTCGTGTCAAACAGAGCGCGGACATCGTCCTCGCTCGCTTCCTCGACCGTGCCCACCAGAGCGTAACCGGCATTATTGAGGATAACGTCCAGCCTGCCGAAGCGCGCGTGAGCTTCCGCAACGACGCGCCGCACCTGATCGGCATCCGTCACATCGAGCGCTAAAGGAAGCACGGCATCGCCGAAACGTTCCTTGAGATCGGCAATATCTGACAGGTTGCGAGCGGTGGCGGCAACCTTATCACCGCGTGAGAGTGCCGCTTCGGCCCAGATGCGGCCGAAGCCGCGAGAGGCGCCGGTGATAAACCAAGTCTTCATGTTAGACTCTCCTTTCGTGTTGGAAATTATCGATGATGGGCCGCTGGACGGAAGCGGTCCGGTGCGAATCCGCTTACGCTGTCTGTTTGGCCGAGAAATAGTGCATCCGGTCGAGATCGGCAAGGAGTCCGGGCCCGGTTGGGCGCCATCCCAGCCGCCGCTGCGTTAGCTCGCTTGAGCCGGTGAGGTCGCGACCAGCGAAGATCGCCAGCCAGCCGAAATGGGTTGCCGCCTCCTCGGGCGATTTGGACACGACCGGCACCTTCAGGCCGCGGCCGATGGCCTCAGCAATGTCCCGGGCCAGCACTCCCTCTTCGGCGACCGCATGATATCTGGCGCCTGTTTCTTGCTTCTCGAGCGCCAATCTGTAGACGCGGGCAGCATCGAGGATGTGCACGGCCGCCCAGCGTTTGAGCCCGTCACCGACATACGCCGACGCACCCTTCTCGCGAGCCACGGCGATTGCGTAGGTGACAAGGCCCTGCTTGATTGTGTCGTGAACCTGAGGAAGGCGCACCACCGAGGCACGCACGCCACGCTCTAGAAGCGCCTCAGCCGTCACTTCCGAAACGCGCGGCAACATGGGGGACGGGGGGAGAGGGGCATCTTCTTCTGTAGCTGGCCGCCCCTCGGCTACGGTCGCTAGCCCGGAGGTAACAAGCAGTGGCCGCTCGGAGCCCTCGAGCGCCGAGCCGAGAGTCTCAATCGCGCGCTTGTCGATCTCGCAGTTCTTTGCGAAGTTTGAGAAGTCGTGGATAAAAGCGGCGTGAATCACCGCATCCGCGG
>JBARBE010000313.1:0-3914 GCA_049792735.1 Candidatus Acidiferrum sp. | reverse complement strand
GCGTCTCTCTAGGCATCAAGCAGGCGCTCCCCGATCCCTGGCTGCTCATCGCCGATAAATATCCCGTCGGCACCATCGTCACTGGCAAAGTCCGCAACATCGCCGAATTCGGCGCCTTCGTCGAAATCGAAGAAGGCTTCGACGGCCTCGTTCACGTCGGTGATGTCAGTTGGACGGAGCGCATCAAGAATCCCCACGAAGTCTTCAAAAAGGGCGAGCCGGTCACCGCAAAAGTTTTGAAGATCGATCCGGATAATCGCCGCGTCTCTCTTGGCATCAAGCAGGTCAACGACATCTGGGGCGAATGGTTCAAGCAGCACAAAGTCGGCCAGATCGTGAAGGGCAAAGTTTCGCGCATCGCCACCTTCGGCGCTTTCGTCGAACTCGGCGACAACATCGAAGCTCTCTGCCACAACACCGAAATCGAAGACCGCAAGCGCCGCGACGACGGCCACTCTCCCATGCACCGCACCAGCACCGGCCCGCTCAAGAGCGCCGGTCCGCTCGAGCCTGGCAAGGAGTACGATTTCAAGATCATCAAGATCAGCCCGGAGACGCGTCGCATCGGCTTGAGCTATCGCGCCGCCGCCAAACAAATCGAGCGCAAGGAAATCGAACAATATCGCTCCACGTCAAAGTCCTCATCGACCGCGACGATCGGCGACGCGCTCAAATCGAAATTGTCGGCCCGTTAAGCTCAGCAAAGACCAGGCCGCAACTTTTCATGTAACAAACCGGGCTACGCTTCCCAGGGGTGCTCGGCCGTAAAGTACTAGGGCAACACAATTTCATTTACCTGCGGGTCAATTTAGTGATAGGAAGAAGGGCAACCGGGTGCGTTTCGCCCTGCTAAGCCGTTTCGCACCATGAACCTGCGGGCGCTGCTATTCTGGCTCTGCAACGAGGCATAGGCACGATGACCAAGCAACTTACGCTGACGAAGGCCGACCTCATCCAAGAGGTCGAGCGCATCACGGAGCTCAAGCGCTCCGACTCCGAGACCGTCGTCGAAACGATCTTCGACAGCATCATCGAATCTCTCCAAAAGGGCGACAAAATCGAAATTCGCGGATTCGGCAGCTTCCGCACGCGCCAGCGCCGCGGCCGCATCGGCCGCAATCCCAAAACCGGCGCAAAAGTCGAAGTCCCGCCCAAAAAGATCCCTTTCTTCAAGCCCAGCAAAGAGCTCAAGGATTTTGTGAACAGCTCCGAATCCGCGGCTTCCGCCGAAGCAGCGTCGGCTCCCGCATCTGGCGACGCCAAACATCCCTAGTGGCACAGGCTTCAGCCTGTGCTCTTTGGCCTTTGAATCTTCTAAGTTTAAGCCGCGCAAGCGTATTTTCAATTCCCGTACGATTTCCGTGCCCCCGAAAGCAACCGCACCAGTCTCAACCTCTTTTGCGTTATCCTGTCCGCTCAACTCTCGCTCCTGAGGACGCCTCTCGATGGACTATCTCTGGACCCCGTGGCGCTATCAATACATGTCCCAAGTCACCGCCGGCAAGCAACCAGAATGCATTTTTTGCGACGCCGTCGCCCGCAACGATGATGAGAACACGCTCATCGCCTATCGCGGCGCGAAAACGTTCATCATCCTCAATCGCTTCCCCTACACATCCGGCCACGTCATGATCGTCCCCTACGCCCACGTCGCCGAATTGAACCTCTGCGATTCCGATGCCCTCGCTGAAATGATGCACCTAGCCCAGCGCGTCGAAAAAACCTTCCAAGCAAATTACAAGCCCGACGGCATGAATCTCGGCATGAATCTCGGTAAAGCCGCAGGCGCCGGCGTAGCCGGTCATCTTCATCTCCACGTCCTCCCCCGCTGGTTCGGCGATTCCAATTTCATGACCGTCACGGGCGAAACCCGCGTCCATCCCGAAGAACTCGGCGTCACCTATCAACGCCTCCGCAAAACCCTCGCTAGCTAATCTTTTCGCATCGCCGTCAAAGTCACCCCAGTCTCAAAATTGTCATTCCGAGCGAAGCGAGGAATCTGCTTTTTTCTTTCTTCTCTTCTCTGCGCTCTCTGTGCACTCTGTGTTAAAAGAACACCGTCGACTTTCATCACGGTCGCGCCGTGAAAGCGTCTCCCGTACCTTTCACACTCCCGCTCCTCCGACTTCAACTTTCAACTTTGAACCTTCAACCTCTTCCCGTGTCAGCTGTCCGCTGTGAGCTGTAAGCTGCCGGCTCTTTTCTGCGCTAAACTATCCCACCGATGAATCTCGATCTCACCGAAGAACAATCTCTTCTCCAAAAAACCGTCCGCGAATTCGCCGAATCCGAAGTCCGCCCTCTCGCCAAGGATCTCGACGAGACCGGCCACTTCCCTCGCGCCCTCTTCGCCAAAGCCGCCGAACTCGGCCTCACCGGCATCGCTCTCCCCGAATCCGAAGGCGGAGCCGGCTTCGACCACGTCGCCTACACCATCGTCATCGAAGAAATCTCCCGCTGCTGTGCCTCCACCGGCGTAATTCTTTCCGTCCAAAATTCTCTCTACGCCGACCCCATCCATCGCTACGGCACCGCCGAGCAAAAAAGGAAATTTCTCGAACCGTACGCTCGCGGCGAAAAAATCGGCTGCTACGCTCTCACCGAGCCGCAAGCCGGCTCCAACGCCGCCGCTCTCCAAACCAAAGCCATCCTTCGCGGCGATAAATACATCCTCAACGGCACCAAAGCCTGGATCACCAACGGCGGTGCCGCCGACGCCGCCATCGTCTACGTCAACACCCATCCCGAAAAAGGCGAAAAAGGAATCACCGCGCTCGTCGTTGAAAAAGGCACGCCCGGCTTCAAAACCGGCAAAGAAGAAAAAAAACTCGGAATCAGCGCCACCGCCTGCTGCGAATTAATTTTCACCGACTGCGAAGTCCCCGCCGCCAATCGCATTGGCAACGAAGGCGAAGGCTACAAAGTCGCGCTCTCCACGCTCGACGGCGGACGCATCGGCATCGCCGCGCAAGCCCTCGGCATCGCCCAAGCCGCCTTCGAAGCCGCCCGCGCCTACGCCCAGGAGCGCCTCGCCTTCGGCCATCCCATCGCGCAATTCCAGGCCATCCAATTCATGCTCGCCGATATGGCCACCGACCTCGACGCCGCCCGCCTCCTCGTCCGCAAAGCCGCCTGGAAGCAGGACACCGGCGCCCGCTTCAGCATGGACGCCGCCATCGCCAAACTTTTCGCCAGCGAAATGGCCACACGCGTCACCCACAAAGCCATCCAAATCCACGGCGGCAACGGCTACTCCCGCGAATATCCCGTCGAGCGCCACTACCGCGACGCCCGCATCACCGAAATCTACGAAGGCACGAGTGAAATCCAGCGCCTAGTAATCTCCTCCTGGCTCCTCCGCTCGTAAAACGCGCGATGCGAAAACTCCTATACGCTTGCCTCGCTGGCTTCGCTTTCATCGCAGTTGGATTCCGCCTCCTAGAACTCGACGCCGAGCATATTTACACCAGCCGGGTGCCCCATCCTTGCGGGTTTGGTTTTCGCAAGGGTGGGTCTTTCTTTTTCTGATCTCGATCCATCGCACAACTCTCCGGCACCGCACCAGCCGCGACTCCCGCCCCATCACCGCTATTCACTACTCACTGCCCACTTCCCTATCCGTCTCACCAAACTCCACAATTCCCGCCAACCCCCTCCATCCACTCCACTTCCCCGCCTCACGTTCGAATGATAAAATAATGGTACTGTTACCTTGACAATAATCAAAATCCATGCTACTATTCCCTATGATTCGGCGCCGCTCCACGCCCCTGCATTCCTTCTACTCTCGATTCACCACCCACCGCTCCACTCCCCTTCTCCGCGTACACGCAGGAAACGCCGCAAACCCTTTCCCTTCATGCCGTTACTTCATGACCAGCGGACACCCCGGGGGTGGGTACAGGGGTCTTCAG
>JBARBE010000312.1:0-19103 GCA_049792735.1 Candidatus Acidiferrum sp. | reverse complement strand
TCCTTGCGATTGCGGTCGACCATTTCGCTTTGCAGTTTGCGAAGGCCGGAGAGTTGCACGCGGATGTAGAACGAATAGGCGACAACGGCGGCGAGTGTGATGATCAAGCCGAGGAGGAGGGCGGTGGTGGGCGAGCGCTGCGCAGGCGTTGTCACGAAGAGAGGATACCTCAGGCGGCGGCTTGGCGGCGCACGAGGAGGAGGAGAAAAATCATCGCGACCGTACAGAAGAGCGGCACAAGCAAGCCGATGCGCAAGCCGCCGGCGTGCGTGGAAACAATCCCTACGAGGCCAGGCGCCGTGGAGGATCCGATCGATGACATCGAAAACATGACGCCGCGGACGCGCGCCGCCCGCGCACCATACCAGCGTGAGAGCCACGCGACGTAGATGGGGAAAATAGTTGCGCAACCCAAACCGGTGACGGTCACGGTGACAAAAGCGAATGCCTGCGTATTTGCGAAGATGAAGAACGAGCCGCTGATGATTACCACAACCAAGGCGGCCATCACGAGGCGATACTCGCGTATTCGATGGAGAACGAAAGGGGCCACGGCGCGGCCAGCCATGAGCCCGCCGTAAAAGAACATCGGAGCAAGCGTCCAGATGTCGCTTCTACCGATCGCGAGACGCTTCACGTGCGCGGCCGCCCAACTGCCGAAGCTTGTTTCGGTGGCAACGTACAGAAGAAAGAGAGCGGCGAGGGAGCAGGTTGCGAGAAGGCTGACTCCAGTGGCCGGCGAGGGCGATTCCGAGCGGGAGGCGGCTGTGTGGCTATGCGGGAATTGCGAAAAAAGAAAAGAGACAGCGAGCAGACACCCGAATCCAGCGAAGAGATAGAGCATCTTCGTAAGAGATGCATTCTTCAAAGCGAAGAGCACAAGGGGAGGGCAAGCAAAAGAGCCCACGCCCCAAGCAAAATTCACCAAGCTCACGAGCGAGGCGCTGCGCGCTCCGCCAATCTCCGCCACGGCGAGATTGGTGATCGGAACGACCAGTCCGTAGCCGGTCCCCAGCGCCGCGAGGGCTAGCTGGGCCACGGTCATGGAGGACGAGTTTAAGGTTGCGAGACCAGCACCAATGACGAGGTAGCCGAGCACGAGAGAAGTGCGGCTGCCGAAGTAATGTGAGATCAAGCTTGAGAGCCAGACACCACCGAGCGAGCAGGCAAACTCGAGCGTTAGGAATATGCCGGCGCGCGAATCCGTGAGCGACCACCGTGAGATGAAAAGCGGCAGCATAGGCCCGGCGACGGTGATCTCGATGCCGGTGAGGACGAAACCGGCGAAGAGAAGGACCAGCAGGTAGCGCTGGCGTGCTTGCGCGTTGCTGGCGATGGCTTGTGCGCTCACGGGTGAGCAACCATTTTGCAGGACTGGCGCGCCGCGAGCAAGAAAGCGTTTGAGGCGGAGTTTTTGCGGCTTTCTTGCGGATACAAAATATTCATTTTTTTCAATTTCGAAAACTTAATCTCATTCATTTCAAAACTTCGTCCGTGTTGTTCGGCGATGCGATAGTATGGGAAACCTTTTCAGAGACTATGAGGATTCTTTTTAGGCTGCTTTTATGATTCCAACTCGGATGCGTTCATGATTGATGTCGGCCTTGTCGGATTTGGGCTTGCCGGGCGCGCTTTTCACGCGCCGGTAATTCGCGCGGTGCCGGGATTGCGGCTGGCGGCCATCGTTCAGCGCAATGGGAATGAAGCTGCCACGCAATATTCGGATGTTCGCGTCGTGCGCACATTGGTTGAGCTTCTCAACATTCGAGAAATTCGGCTCGTGGTCATTGCGACGCCGAATGATTCGCACTATCAGCTCGCGCATCGGTGTTTGACCGCCGGGCGCGATGTGCTGGTGGACAAGCCATTCACGACTACCTTGGAAAAAGCGATCGCGCTCGTGGAATTTGCCAAGAAACAGGAGCGGCTCATTAGCGTTTATCAAAACCGGCGGTACGACGGGGATTTTCAGGCCCTTCTGCAAATTGCGAAGAGCGGAGTGCTGGGAAGAATCGTCAGCTTTGAAGCAAATTACGACCGCTATCGTCCGCAGTTGAAACCTGGGGCCTGGCGCGAGCGCTCCGGGCTGGGCAACGGAATCTTCTTTGACCTTGGGCCTCATTTGATCGATTACGCGCTGACACTGTTCGGAATGCCGGAGGCGGTGACTGCGGACATTCGCATCGAGCGCGACGGGGCCGTGGTCGATGATACGTTTGATGTTGCGTTTCACTACCGAGACGGGCTGCGCGCGGATTTGAGATCGTCGATTCTTGCAGTGGTGCCTCGTCCTCACTTTGTTGTTCATGGAACGATTGGCGCCTTTTTCAAACAGACCGTCGATCCGCAAGAACTGAACTTGAGATTCGGGAAGATTCCCGCTGAAGGCCCTTGGGGCGCTGAACCTGAAGAAAATTGGGGCGTCTTGACGACTTCCGATAACGGCGAACTGACTCAGCGACGCGTGCCCTCTGTGAATTGCGATTTCCGGGATTTCTATGCCAATTTGCGCGATGCCATGCTCGGCAAAACGGAGTTGGCGGTTTCGCCGCAGTGGGCGATTGACGTGATGCGGTTGCTCGAATTGGCGCGGCAGAGCAGCAACGAGCGGCGGACCATTTCTGTGGCTGGCGAAAATTGAGCGACTGGCCTTGGAAGGGCGGCAACCCCTATGAGCAACGCGAGAAAATTGAATTGCAAAGGTATCCAGAGGCTCTCGCGTATAATCAAATTGTGAGTGCGAAGAAGGAGAGCTGCCGTGGCGTCTGGCGTTGAACTGGCACCCTCGATTCTGTCCGCGAACTTTGCGCAACTGGGCGCCGAGGCAAAAGCCGCGCTCGATGGCGGCGGCACGGTTTTGCATCTCGACGTGATGGACGGGCACTTCGTGCCGAATCTGACAATTGGTCCGCCGGTGGTCGCTTCGCTCCGGAAAACCATTCCTGATGCGACTTTCGATTGCCATTTGATGATTGAAAATGCGGATGAGTTTATTCCGGCGTTTGCGGAAGCAGGCGCGAACTGGATTTCGGTTCATCAAGAGACTTGCGTCCATTTGGACCGGACGCTGCATTTGATCGAATCGCACGGGTGCAAGGCGGGTGTGGTGATTAATCCGGCGACTCCGGTGCACATGCTCGACGACGTTTTGGAGATCGTGCATCACGTTTTGGTCATGTCCGTGAATCCGGGATTTGGCGCGCAGCATTTCATTCCAAATTCGCTTAAGAAAGTGGAATCGCTGGTTCGCATTCGCGAATCGCGGCGCTTAGGATTCCGCATCGAGATTGACGGCGGCGTGGCGCTGGATACCGTCGGGGACATCGTTCGCGCGGGCGCGGCAATCCTAGTCGCCGGAAATGCGGTATTCGCTCACGGCGATATTCGCGAAAATGCGCAAGCGCTATTGCGCGCCGCGCGCTCCGCAGCGGCCGGGAGCGCGCCGGTGACGCGGCTTCGCCGCGCCGCTACTGCTCCTGGTAGTTCCAAGTCAGACCTCCGTCGACGACGAACGTAGTTCCCGTGACATAGCTGGATTCATCGGCCGCGAGAAACGCGGCGACGGCTGCGACGTCCTGAGGTTTTCCGAGTCGGGCCAGCGGGATGTTTTCGAGAAGACTCTTCAGTTTTACCGGGTCGTTCAGCAGATTTTTGTTGATGGGCGTTTCAATCGCGCCGGGGGCGATGTTGTTGATGGTGATGTTGTATGGAGCAAGCTCGATGGAGAGATCGCGGGTGAGCATTTTCAGGCCGCCTTTGCTGACGCAATAGGAAGCAAAATGCGGGAAGGGAAGCTCTTCGTGAACGGAGCTGATGTTGATGATTTTTCCGGGGCGCTTGGATTGCATTAGATAGCGGACCATGGCTTGGGTCATGAAGAAGAGACCCTTCAAATTGACGTTGAGCACGAAATCGTAGTCGGCTTCGGTCACTTCCCAGAAAGGTGCGCGCTTTTCGACGCCAGCGTTGTTGATGAGGACGTCCAGCTCGCCGAGTTGCGCGACGGTTTGCGAGATGTAGCGCTGGCCGTCGGCGAGCTTCGAGACGTCGGCCTGGATGGCGACGGCTTTACCGCCGGCTGATATTTTCCGCAGGCCTTCGACGACCTTCTCGGTACCGGCGGCGTCCGAGAGATAGCAGATCGAGACAGACGCGCCTTCCTGGATAAACCGCTCGGCGATTCCCAAGCCGATTCCCTGATTGCCTCCAGTGATGGCCACTACTTTACCTTCCAAGCGTTTTGACACAGGTCGCTCCTCCATTCCCCAAAGGGCGGTTACAAAATGCCGCCTCCATAAGGGTAACATTTGGATGTTTCGGCCGCGTTGTCGGAGCTGGGAAATGAAGGACGCGCACGCCTCCCTCGACGTATAGAAGAGTGTGAAGTAAATGGATGAAAGGACTGGAGTTGCTAACGTAGCCCTGTAGGGGTCCAGCTTAGTTGGGGTGGAAACGGGCTTCGACGATGAGGTTTAGGGCGGATTCGAGGCTTAGGCCGGCGGCGAGCAGGGGCTTAATCCAGAGGCTTTCGAAGCGGTCGGGGTCGTCATTGGATTCAGAGAAGAGGACGTCCAGGGCTTCGAGCTTCCAGCGGCGCTCGAGGTCTTCGCGTTTCAGGCGTTCGCGGTACTCGTCGGCGAAGGATTTGGTTTGTTTCTTGCTCATGGTGCTCAACCTTTTATTTTGATGCTGTGTTTGGAAGATGCGGCGCAATCTGTGTGGGTCGCGCGGAAAAAGGGCGGGGCTAGCCCCGCCCCTGCGAGGGCCAGCTAAATTGGGTCTTGGCCCCTTTGGCGCTCGCGCGGCCAAAGGCGCGGATGCGGTTTGGTTGGTCCTGCGAGGCTTTGACTTGCAGTCCTGATCCGGCGCCGGCCATTGCTGGCCGGCGCGGGGAGTCAGGAGGGACTCGCGGGGTCATCCGACAAGGAAGAGAGTGATGCCGCCGCGATTTACGAGCAGGAGCGGGTTGTCTCCGGCTTTGCGAACGGCGCTCTCGAATTCAGAGACGTTGTTGACGGGCTGATGGTTGACTTCCTGGATGACATCGCCCTTTTGCAAGCCGGAATTGGCCATCGGGCTGGCCGGGTCGATGTCGGTGACGACGACGCCTTTGGTCGTGGCGGGGATGCCGAGCTGCTGCGCGATGTCGGGATTGAGATTGGTGACATCGACGCCGCTCAGGGCTTTACTGCCGCCCTCGTTGTCATTCGAATTGGCCTGAGACTTATCCGCCGGCATTTCTGCGAGTTTGACGGTGGCATCACGAACATCGCCGTTGCGGAGATACTTCAGGGTTACGTCCGTGCCGGGATGCATCATGGAGATGTTCATACGAAGCTGGATGCTGTTCGCTACGGGCTGACCGTTCACGTCGAGAATGATGTCGCCACGCTGAATGCCTGCAGCCTTGGCAGGACTGTCGGGGGAGACATCGCCGACGACGACACCTTCGATCTGTTTTTCGCCAAAGGCGCGAGCGATTGCGGGAGTTACGTCTTGGGGATAAATGCCGAGATAGGCGCGGGTGACGTGGCCGTTTGTGATGAGCTCGTTCATAACTTCACGAGCGAGATCGGACGGGATGGCGAAGCCGATGCCTTCGTTGCCGCCGGAGCCGTGAGAAAGAATGGCGGTGTTGATGCCGACGAGTTCGCCGCGGTCGTTAATGAGGGCGCCGCCGGAATTTCCGGGATTAATTGGAGCGTCGGTTTGGAGGAAATCTTCGTAGTCCTCGATGCCGAGATTGCCACGGCCGGTGGCACTGATAATGCCCGAGGTGACGGTCTGGCCCACGCCGAATGGATCGCCGATGGCCAGCGCGACGTCTCCGACTTGCACTTTGGAGGAGTCACCGATGGTGATGGGATCGAGATTGGCTGCGTCGATGCGGAGAACGGCGATGTCCGTTTTGGGGTCGGTGCCGACAACGTGGGCCTGGAATTCGCGCTTGTCGGAAAGAGTGACGCGAATGTCCGTGGCGCCATCGACGACGTGATTGTTGGTAAGGATGTAGCCTTGCGGGCTGACGATTACGCCGGAGCCAAGGGCATTTTCGCGGGAGGTGCTGGGAGCATTGAACTCACCGCCTCCGCCGTTTCCAAAAAACTGGCGGAAAAAGGGATCCATTGGCATTTCTTCTGAGCTCATGCGATTGTGCACGACTTTGGAGGTAGAGATATTGACGACGGAAGGCAAGACTTCCTTCACGAGAGGTGCGTAGCTGCTCTTACTTGGGCCCTCACTGGGGCTGGCCAGTTTTAGGATGGCGGGGGGATTGACGGATGAAGATTTTTCCGTTGTGTGGGCCAAGCCCAGGCCCGCCGCGCCCAAGACAAAACCAAGTGCGAGAACTGCTGGCTTCGATCTCAGCAGAGTTGTGATGGAGTTCATGTTTCCTCTCTTGTTTCAGATGCGATTTGCTGCAACCGGCAAGTTGGGTGGTTGCTGCTGTTTCGGTCCCACATAATAAGACGCGACGGGGGAGGAAGGTGCTGCTCCCTGACGGCGGGTATATTGAGGGCCGACGATTGGGTAGGACGTTAAGTGTCCTTAAATCAGCTAAATAGGATGCAGTTGCGGATCGAAATGTTGGCCAAAAGTTAAGAAATAATGCCCCGCCGGACGGCAAACAGGATGAGTTCGGGGATGCCGCGGAGATTTAGCTTTTCCATGATGTTGGAGCGATGCGTTTCGACGGTGTAGACGCTGAGATTCAGGAGATTGGCGACGTCTTTGTTGGATTTGCCTTCGGCGACGAGCTGCAGGATTTCGCGCTCGCGAGGAGTGAGCAGGTCGTAGGCGTCTTCGGCGCCGCTGCGCTTGAGCTTGCGGACGTAGTCGTCGAGAAGAACTTTGCTGACGGCGGGGCTGAAGAAGGATTTGCCGTCGGCGACGGCGCGAACGGCTTTGATGAGATCGGACTCGGCGGAATCTTTGAGGAGATAGCCTTTTGCTCCGGATTTTAAGGCGCGCAAGACGTAGCTTTCGTCGGAATGCATGCTGAGCATGACGACGGAAATTTCGGGATTGGCCTGCGTGATTTGGAGAGCGGCTTCGATGCCGTTGAGATTGGGCATGCCGATGTCCATTACGACGACGTCGGGCTTGAGGGATTTTGCAAGGGAGACGGCTTCACGGCCGTCGTTGGCTTCACCGACAACGGTGAGATCGGTTTGCTGCTCGACGAGCAACCGGAGGCCGCTGCGGATTAACTTGTGGTCGTCCGCGAGGAGAATGCGAATTTTTCTCATGGCTGGTGGACGGGAGAATCGGCGGGATGGAGTGGGATCTCGGCGCTGACCGTGGCGCCCCTACCGGGCGAGGATTTTATCGCGAAGGAGCCGCCGAGGCGGCGAACGCGCTCTTCCATGCCGAGAATGCCCATGCCGCGCTTGCGTTCGGGATCGAACCCGTCGCCGTCGTCCGTTATTTCGACCGTGATTTTGTCCTCGTTCTGAATGACGGAGACTTTGGCGTTTTTCGCGGAGGCGTGCGTGGCCGCGTTGTTCAGAGCTTCCTGGACGAGGCGGTAGACAGTGACTTTCATTTCGTCGCCGAGATCCTCGGAGACGCTTTGCGAGTGGACTTCCACTTCCACATCGCTGCGGCGGGAGATTTCGCGGGCTTGCCATTCGAGAACGGCGATGAGGCCGAGATCGTCGAGCATCGGAGGACGGAGGAGCAGGGCGATGTCGCGAATGGATTTGACGGCGCTTTCGGCGACGGATTTTATGTGGGCGATTTGCGCTTGCGTGACGCGGTCTTCCGGCGAAACTAATTTGGAGAGCTGGCCGGCTTCCACGAGGAGCGCGCCGAGAGACTGGCCGACTTCGTCGTGAAGCTCTCGGGAGATGGAGCGGCGCTCTTCTTCCTGGGCTTCGACGAGGCGGGCGGACAGGCTTTCTAGCTCGAGACGGCTGCGGGCGAGAGCCTGATAGCGCTGGCGGCCTTGGCGCTCGAGGCGCAGGATGTACCAGCCGCAAACGAGCGACATGAGGACGCCAGCAAGGAGAGCGAGAGCGACCAGCCAGACGAGGCGCTCCTCCATGGACTGAAATCTCAGAGCGAGAGCAAGATTTTCGTCGGCGAGGCGCTTGCCATCGACGGTGGAGATTTGCTGGGAAATTTGGAGGAGGTGCGAACGCCACGGCAGAAGATCTTCTCCGATGAATCGTTGGGCGTGCTGCTGACGGTCGCCGGGACGCCAGCCCAAAACCGTGGCGACGGAGTTTTCCTGGTCCGAGAGCTGGCTTTGCATTTCGGCGAGCAAGAGCTGCTCCTCCGGAAACTGGTCGGGCGGGAAATTGCGCAGCGCCGCGCGCATTTGGGCGAATTGTTTTGTGACGTCGCTGGGAGTTGGGCCGGGTGCGGGAAGCTGATCTTGAAGGAGAAAACGTTCGAGCTGATCATCGTAGACGCGAACGGAAACGACGATTGTCGAAAGGGCCTGGCTGCGCGCCGAGAAGCGGCTGCTGACTTGGCGCTCGACGGTATCCAACTGACGCAGAGAGAGCAGAGCTTCTGTGCCTGCGCTGATCAGGAGAGCGAGCAGCCAACCGAAGGAGAGGAACAAGAGGGCGCGAACTTTGCGCGCGTGTGCCTTGGACTGGGAGTCGAGGCCGCTTGACGGTGGCGCGGGCGCGGTCGGTGTCGAAGAAGCGTTCACAGATTCAAGGATAAAACAAAATTGGCGAGGCGGCGTGCTTATTGGAAATTGGGACGAGAGAAACGCGCGGGGGGGAAACTATCGCAAGGCCGCAGTGCGCGGCCCTGCGACGAAGGATTGCCCGTTAGGCGACGGTTACGTCGGGGCTGAGATAGACGTCCTGAATCGTGTTGAGGAGCTGGACGCCTTCGCTCATGGGGCGCTGGAAAGCTTTGCGGCCCGAGATGAGGCCGGTGCCGCCGGCGCGCTTGTTGATGACGGCGGTGGTGACGGCGTCCTCGAAATCGTTGGCACCGGAAGCGCCGCCGCTGTTTATAAGACCGGAGCGGCCCATGTAGCAGTTGGCGACCTGATAGCGGCAAAGGTCGATGGGATGATCGCTGGCGAGTTCGGTGTAAATGCGCTTATCGAATTTGCCGTAGCTGGAATCGCCCATGTTGAGGGCCATGTAGCCGCCGTTGTTCTCGGCCATTTTTTGCTTGATGATGTCGGCCTGAATGGTGACGCCGAGATGATTGGCCTGGCCGGTGAGGTCGGCGGAAAGGTGATAGTCCTTGTCTTTCTTGAAAGCGCTGTTGCGGAGATAACACCAGAGGACCGTGGCCATGCCCAGTTCGTGAGCTTCGGCGAACGCGCGGCTAACTTCGACGATTTGGCGATCGGCCTGGTCGGAACCGAAATAAATGGTTGCGCCGACGGCCGCAGCGCCCATGTCCCACGCTTCCCGCACGGTGCCGAAGAAAATTTGATCGAACTTGTTAGGGAACGTGAGTAGCTCGTTGTGATTCATTTTCACGATGAAGGGAATTTTGTGCGCGTATTTGCGCGACACGGCGCCGAGCACGCCGAAAGTCGAGGCTACCGCATTGCAGCCACCCTCGACAGCGA
The DNA here is from genome assembly GCA_049792735.1 of Candidatus Acidiferrum sp. Classification (GTDB taxonomy): domain Bacteria; phylum Acidobacteriota; class Terriglobia; order Acidiferrales; family UBA7541; genus Acidiferrum. The sequence continues at coordinate 9,550 of JBARBE010000312.1, read as the reverse complement.
GCTTCACGATATTTTCCGCGTCGAAGTAATCGGGATTCTTCGCAAAGCTCGCGCCCGCGGAATGTTCGATGCCTTGATCGACGGGAAGGATCGAGAGATAACCGGTGCCAGCGAGGCGGCCGTGATGAAACATGCGCCGAAGGTTAGTGAGGACCCGGCTGTTGCGATCGGAAATGGTCCAAACGCGGTCGATGAAATCCGTGCCGGGAAGATGCAGACGCTCCTTCGAGATTTTCGGCGTCTTGTATCCGAGAAAGTATTCGGCTTTTGCGCCGAGGTACGTTTCAATGCTTCCAGTAGTCGTCATCGTTGCCATAAGAGTCTCCTAGATTATTCGCGAATTGCGTGAGTAAGCATGCTGCCAGCGGCAGTATCCACCAGCCAAAGCAAAGAGCCGTTCAACGGCTGAATCAACTGCGCCGGTAACTGATCCGGCTCGTAAAACCTTTCCAGGACCGCGGTCAGGGCCGGAGCTTTATCCGCACCCGTCACCATAAACAGGATGTGCGCGGCGTTGTTGATGGCCGGCGCGGTGAGCGTGATGCGGTCCATCAGAACTTTGCCTACCCAATTATGCACGACGATGCGGCGATTTTCGTGCAGAGCTTTGGTTCCCGGAAAAATCGAGGCGGTGTGTCCTTCGCTGCCCATTCCGAGAAGCACGAGGTCGAACCGCGGAAACTGCCCCTCCGCGAGCTTGAAATGCGAGCGAATCTGCTGCTCGTACTCCTTGGCGGCGTCCTCGGCCTCGGGATACTCGCCTTTGATACGACTGATTTGCTCCGGCTTGAGCGGGGACTTCGAGATCAGAGTTTCCAATGCCATGCGGAAATTGCTTTGCGTATCGTCTGGCTTCACGTGGCGTTCATCGCCGAAAAACAAATGCATTTTGTCCCACGGCATTTGCGAGCGGAGCGCCGGCTCGTTCACAAGCAAACCGTAGAGGGTCTTGGGCGTGGAACCGCCGGAAAGGACAAGCTCGAACGACCCTTTTTGACGAACAGCGTTGCCGGCAATCTCGACGAGCTTATCGGCAGCGCGTCTCGCAATCGCTGCACCGTCAGGCAGGATCCGGACCTCCACGTTTGACTCCTTGGCGGCCATGTGCGCCTCACCCATGCATTGCTCCAGCGCTCTTTAGGTTTTCGGTTGCGGTCGCGGAACTCCTGACTTCGTCCTCATCTTCGTCGAGTGTGCGCCACGCGCGGTTGTCGCGAGCCAACAGATCCTCAGCCTCCTTCGGCCCCCAGGAGCCGGCCGCGTAATTTGGGAAGCCCCGCGCGGGAAGAGCTTTCCAGACGTCGATGACCGGTTCGATGGCGGCCCAGCCGGCTTCGACCATGTCCGCACGCTGGAAAAGCGTGGCGTCGCCGAGCATGCAGTCGTAGAGCAACCGTTCGTAGCCGGTGCTGTGCGAGGTGCCAAAATCACGCGCGTAGTCGAAATCCATATTCACGAGGCCGAGCTTCATCACCGAGCCGGGAACTTTGGCCGCAAAGCGCCAGGAGATGCCCTCGTCAGGCTGGATGTGGATCACCAGACGGTTGGTGCGCGGGTCCTTGATGGGAGTTTTTCGAAACAACATAAAAGGCGTGCGGCGAAATTGGATGGCGATTTCCGTCACGCGCTTGGCGAGCCGCTTTCCCGTGCGCAGATAAAAAGGCACATCGCCCCATCGCCAGTTATCGATCTTGAGTTTCAAGGCAACGAAAGTCTCGGTGTTCGATTCCGGCGAGACGTCGGGCTCGTTGCGGTAGGCTTGGACCTTCTCGTCTTCTATGGTGCCTTCGCCGTATTGGCCGCGCACCATGTTGTGCAAAACATCCTCGGGCGTGGGGATTTGCAGGGCGTGCAGGATTTCCGCCTGCTTGTCGCGAACGGCATCAGCCCCGAAGGAGATGGGCGGCTCCATGGCCGTAAGCGTGAGGAGCTGGAAAAGGTGGTTCGGCACCATGTCCTTGAGGGCGCCCGCGGTGTCGTAGAAGCCCCCGCGATGCTCGACGCCGACGGATTCGGCGGCGGTGATCTGCACGTGGTCGATGTATGTCCGATTCCAAAGTGGCTCGATCATGCTGTTGGCGAAGCGGAAGACCATCAAGTTCTGGACCGTTTCCTTGCCGAGGTAGTGATCGATGCGGAAAATCTGCTTTTCGGTGAGGATTTGCTTGAGCTCTTTGTTCAATTGCACGGCGGAATCGAAGTCGTGGCCGAAAGGTTTTTCAACGATTACGCGAGTCCATTTCCCGTTTTCTTCTTTGGTTAGCCCAATCTCGCCCAATTTTTGAACGATCAGCGAGAAAAACTTAAAAGAGACGGCCAGGTAATGAAAGAGATTGCCGTGCGTATCGTGCTTTTTCTGCGCCTCCTCAATCTGGTCTTTCAGGCGCTGGTACGCTGCTGGATCTTTGAAATCGCCCTGCACGTAATAGATGCGTTGCAGGAACCAATCCCATAACTTCGGGTCCATGGGATGTTCTTCGAACTGTTTGATATCTTCGCTGAGGTGGGCGCGAAACGATTCGGTAGTGAACTGATCGAAGGCAAATCCGACAATGGCGAATTGCTTCGACAAAAGACCTTCCTGCGCGAGGTTGGCCAAAGCGGGAATGAGCTTGCGCTTGGTGAGGTCGCCGCTGGCCCCGAAAATGACCATCACGCAAGGGGAAGCGGGGGAACCGGGTTCGATGTGCTCTGGATTCATTGACGGTGTCCTGTCTTAGACGATGCCTGCTATTAAAAGCGCTATTGTCCGGACTTTTTCTCGATGTGGCCGCCGAACTGAAATCGCATGGCGGAGAGGACTTTGGACGCAAAGTCGCTTTCGCCGCGCGAGGAAAATCGCTCGAAAAGAGAAGCAGTCAGCACAGGCGCTGGCGCCGTGGATTCGATCGCCGCGAGAATCGTCCAGCGACCCTCGCCAGAATCAGAGACGCGGCCGGAGAACCGTTCGAGATCCGGCTGTTCCAAGAGTGAAATGGCCGTTAGATCGAGCAACCAGGAAGCGATCACGCTGCCGCGGCGCCAGACTTCGGCTACGTCCGCGAGATTGAAGTCGTACATATAGTGCTCGGGATTGCGGAGCGGCGTGGTCTCCGCATCCGTTTCGCGATGGGATTTTCCAGCGTTCGCGTGCTTCAAGATATTTAGGCCTTCGGCGTACGCGGCCATCAGGCCGTACTCGATGCCATTGTGCACCATTTTCACAAAGTGCCCGGCGCCGGACGGGCCGCAGTGGAGATAACCTTCTTCCGATGTCCCACCGGCTTTTTCGCGCCCGGGCGTGCGATCAACGTTTCCGCGGCCAGGGGCCAAAGTTTTGAAAATGGGATCGAGATGTTGCACGATGTCCGTTTCGCCGCCAATCATCTGGCAATAACCGCGCTCGAGGCCCCAGACGCCGCCGCTGGTGCCGACGTCGCAGTAATGAATCTTCTTGGCGGAAAGCTCCTTGGCGCGGCGAATGTCGTCGATGTAATAGGAGTTTCCACCGTCAATGACGATGTCGCCGGGCTCCAGTTTGCCCGCCAGATCATGGAGGGACGCATCCACCACGGCCGCTGGCACCATCAGCCAAATGGCGCGAGGCTTCTGCAGTTTGTTGACGAAGTCATCGAGCGAATCCGCTCCAGTGGCGCCTTCGGCCGCGAGCTGCTTGACCGAATCTGCGCTCCGGTCGTACACCACGCACTTGTGGCCGCTCTTTTGCAAGCGGCGCACCATGTTGGCGCCCATTCTCCCCAGACCGATCATCCCCAGTTGCATGGCAATGGCTCCTATACCCTCAGTTTGCCGCCCTTGAGCGTTTTTTGACTCTCCAACAATTGATGATGCTTACGCGAGCGCTTGATTGACTGCGTCCGTCAGCGTCGCGAGACCCGCGGCGACATCTTTGCCGAGATGGACGCGCAACGCGCGCCGGCCGCGATCCGAGAGCACGGCAAAGTCGCCGCGCGCTTGCGCTGCTTTCACCACGCCAAAGGTGTATTTCTGCCCCGGAACGAGCAGGTCCACGGCATCGTCGCAAGTGATTTGCAGAAAAACGCCTGTGTTGGGGCCGCCTTTATAGGCTTGCCCCGTCGAGTGAAGAAATCGCGGCCCAAAGCCCAGAACGGTGGCTACTTTTTTGTTGTCCCGCACGGCAAGGCGAATCGCCTGAAGCGCTTCTTCATTTTGCTCGTTCATCGTGATGTAACCGAGAACGGCAAAATAATCGCCTGCGCCGAGGCGATCGAGATGTTTCTTCAGGAAGCCCACGAGGGTCGCTCCGCCTTTTAGCGCGACAGTATTTTTTTGGTCGGCATACAGCTTGATGTCGCCGGCGGTGAAAAATTGCGATTCCGAAGGCAACTTTCCGGTCGTTTCGTATTCGGAAGTGAGTTTGCGCGTTTCCGTTTTGCTGGCTTCGACGTCGGGCTGGTTGAAAGCGTTGATGCCGATGAGGGAACCCGCGACCGCCGTGGCAATTTCCCAGCGGAAAAATTCCTGGCCCAGGCTGTAGATGTCCGGCAACACAATGCGAATGACCGGGTTCCCGGCCTTAGCCAGGGCGTCGACTGCGGAGGCTTGCGCCTTGTCGGCATCTGATTCCAGACGCAGATACGCGAAAACACGGTCGGACCCATACTTGTCCGGTCCCGCCAATTTCTCTCGATCGACGGGAATGATGCCCTTGCCGGATTTTCCGGTGGACTCCGCGATTAGCTGCTCAAGCCATGCTCCCAGGTCGAAAATTCCCTTGGACGTGACGATCGTAATCTTGTCGCGGCCCTGATTTGCGGTGATTCCGAGAATCGTTCCCAGGATGACACCAGGATTCGAGGCCGGCTCCGCGTCCGCACCGCAGGCATTGACCATCAACTGAGTGTTTTTCAGGAATTTTGGAACGTCGATGCCCATCACAGCCGCGGGCACCATGCCGAAATTGGAAAGCGCGGAGTAGCGCCCGCCGATGCTCGGTACGCCCATGAAGGTTTTGCGAAACTTGTCCTTGTCGGCGACACGCTGCAGTTTTGAGCCAGGATCGGTGATGGCGATGAACCGGCTGCCCACTTCCTTTTCGCCCACCGCCATTCTCACGCGGTCGAAAAAGTATTGTTTGTAGATATTGGGTTCAAGAGTACTGCCGGATTTACTTGAAACGATGCAGAGTGTACTGGAGAGGTCCACGCTGGCTTCGATAGCCTTGATTTGCGCGGGATCGGTGGAATCGAGGACGTGCAGGTTCGGATAGCCCGCGGCCGTGCCGAAAGTCAGGCGAAGGACCTCCGGGCAAAGGCTGGAGCCGCCCATGCCAAGCAGCAAGGCGTCCTTGAACGACGCTTTCTTAATGTCCGCGGCGATTTGCTTGAACTTGTCAACGTCCTCGATCTGCTGCTCGGTAATATCCAGCCAGCCCAGCCACTTGTCTTCGTCCGCGCCGGTCCATAGCGAAGCGTCCTTTTGCCATAGACGCTGCACTTTGCCGCGCTTCTTCCAGTCCTCGAGAGAAGCATTCACATCGTTTGCGAGTTTTTCCGGGAGTGTGTAAGTCTGGCGATTCACGCTCACGCATGCACCCCTGCGCTTTTTCCTGTGGCGTCCAGAAGCTGTTTGAACGCATCGGCAAAGAGTTTCACGCCGTCCACGACGAGTTTGTCAGTAACATCTTTCATCAAGATTCCGGCTTTGGCCAGATTTTCCATGGTTTTGCGCGCGGCATCGACGTCTTCCGTAAGGCTCGGGCGCAGCTTGCCGTGGTCGCGGAACGCATCGAAGGTGGCCGGAGGAATCGTGTCCACGGTGTCGGCGCCAATCAGCTCTTCGACGTAGAGGACGTCTCGATATTTCGGATTCTTCGTGCTCGTGCTGGCCCAGAGCAGACGCTGCGTTTGGGCGCCCTTGACAGCCAGAGTCTTCCAGCGCGCGCCGCCAAAAAGCTCCTGATATTTCTTATAGGTGAGCTTGGCGTTGGCAATCGCAATTTTGCCGTGAATGCTTTCGAGAAGCGCCCTTTGCGCGGCATCCGCGGCGGTCTTTAGCTTTTCGTCGACCCTGCTATCGACTAGCGTATCGATGCGGCTGACGAAAAAGCTCGCGACGCTAGCGGAGTGACTGATGTCCTGCCCCTTAGCGGCGCGAGCTTCGAGAGCAGCCAGAAAAGCTTCCGCGACTTGCTCATAAGCGGACTGCGCGAAAAGGAGAGTGATATTAATGTTGAGGCCGTCTTCAAGGAGCTGACGAATGGCGGGGATGCCTTCGGGAGTGGCGGGAACTTTGATCATCACATTGGGGCGATCGACCGATTTCCAAAGGCGGCGAGCTTCGTCGATCGTGCCCTTCGTGTCGTTGGCGAGATACGGAGAGACTTCCAGGCTGACGTAGCCGTCGCGCCGTTTCGATTCAGCATAAACAGATTTGAAGATGTCGCACGCGTCTTGGACATCGCGGATGGCGATTTTTTCGAAGAGGCCTTTGGCATCCAGCTTTTTCGCGTCGGGCGAGTTCAGAATGTCGGAGTAGACATTGCTCCCTGTGATCGCCTTCTCAAAAATCGCGGGATTCGAGGTCATGCCGCGAAGCCCGTCGTCATCGATGTATTTTTTCAAGCCGCCGCTGGTGAGCAGGTCTCTGCGGATATAGTCCATCCAGGGCGATTGCCCGAAATCCAGCAGCGCTTTAAGGGGATTTGTGCCTTGCGCCGCGCCCGCGGTCGGAATTGTGGTCGCTGTCGTCATGGTGATTCTCCTCTTCGGTGGGAAATTCGTTGAACATCTATTGTACTCCTCGTTAGTACGCGAGTGCTCGTCAGTTCGGCTCGCATGTCCGCTGGCCAACGCCTGCAGGGTCAGGATCAGGTGCAATGTTTCGCTTCCAAGGCGCTTATTTCGCCGGGCTGCGTCAAGCGCCGCTGTTCCTCTGACATTTTCGCGCCCATGGGCCCCGCGCAAAATCCTGAGCGAGCGCGACGCCCACATCCCGCGAACCGGCTACAACCGCTTTGGCTTACTTTCCCAAGACTTCTTTGGCGGCCGCCACGACGTTTTCTACTTCGAAGCCGAATTTCTTGAGCAGGGCCTTGATTGGAGCCGAAGCGCCGAACGTGTGCATGCCGATCATTTTGCCTTTGGGGCCGACGTAGCGCTCCCATCCAAACGTGGCGGCCATTTCGACGGAAACGCGCGCCGTCACACTCGCAGGCAATACGCTCTCTTTATAAGCTGCATCCTGCGCTTCAAACAGTTCCCACGATGGCATGCTGACCACGCGCGCTTTAATCCCTTCCGCGCTAAGTTTCTCCCACGCCGAAACACACAGCGACACCTCACTGCCGGTTCCGATCAGAATTACGTCCGGCTTCCCGCCGGGAGCGTCCGCCAAGATATACGCTCCTTTGGCCACGCCGGATGCCGCCCCAAACTTGGTCCGGTCGAAGGTCGGGATGGGTTGGCGCGTGAGCACGAGCGTCGACGGCCCGTGCGTGTGCTGCATGATCACCTTGTATGCTTCCACCACTTCATTCGCATCGCCCGGCCGCAGCACCAGCATGTTGGGCATCGCGCGGAAGGCCGCCAGTTGTGCGATCGGCTGGTGGGTCGGCCCGTCTTCTCCTAGGCCGATCGAATCGTGCGTGAAGATGTAAAGCGCCGGAATTTCCATCAGCGCGCCAAGCCGCATGCTCGGCCGCATATAGTCGCTGAAATTGAAGAAAGTAGCGCTAAATCCCCGCAATTTGGAAGTGGTTAATCCGTTCACTGCCGCGCCCATGGCGTGTTCGCGTACCCCGAAGTGCAAATTTCGCCCGTGATATTCGTTCGGATAAAAATCCCCCGCCCCCTCAAACGTCAAATTCGTTTTGTTCGAATGCGCCAGATCCGCCGAACCGCCGATAAGCCACGGAATATTTTTAGCCAGCACATTCAAAACTTTTCCGGACGAATCGCGCGTAGCCATGCCCTTGGCGTCGGCCGGAAAAGCTGGCAGGTCCTTGTTCCAGCCGTCGGGCAACTTTCCCGCCTGAATTCTGTTCAGTTCATCCGCCAGCTCCGGAAATTTGGTTTTGTACTCCGCAAATTTCGTGGTCCACGCCGCCTGCGCTTCCGCTCCGCGCTTGCCAATTCCATTCTTGAATTGATCGTAGACGCCGTCGGGCACGAGAAACTTGGCGTCCTCCGGCCATCCATAGAACTGCTTGGTCAGCTTGACTTCCGCCTCGCCCAGCGGTTCGCCGTGCGATTCGGAACTGTCTTGTTTGTGCGGCGAGCCGTACCCAATGTGGGTATCAACAACGATGAGCGTAGGGCGGTCCTTCGTATTGAGGAAAGTTTGGTACGCGTGCGCCAGTTTGCTCAGGTCATTCGCATCGGCCACTCGCGTCACGTTCCAACCGTAGGCGACGAAGCGCGTCATCACATCTTCGCTGAAAGACCAGATGGCCGGCCCATCCAGCGTGATGTGATTGTTATCGTAAATCCAGCAGAGATTCGAGAGTTGCAGATGGCCCGCGAGGGAAGCAGCCTCCGACGCTACACCCTCCATGAGGTCGCCATCGCCGCAAACTGCGTAGACGTCGAAATCGAAGAGGTCGAAGCCGGGCTTATTGTAATTCGCCCCCAGCCACTTACTGGCTATGGCCATGCCCACGCTGTTTCCAACCCCTTGCCCGAGCGGGCCTGTCGTGGTTTCTACTCCGGTGGTGAGGTGCGATTCCGGATGGCCAGGCGTCTTGCTGCCCAGTTGGCGGAAGTGCTTGAGCTCATCCATGGAAAGGGAGGGTTCCTCTAAGACTTTTCCTTCCGCACTGACCTGCTTTACTCCCGCGAGATGCAACATCGAGTAGAGAAGCATCGAGGCATGGCCGTTGGAGAGGACAAAGCGGTCGCGGTTCGGCCAGATGGGATTCGCCGGATCGTAACGCAGGTATTTCTGCCACAGTTCGTAGACCACCGGCGCCAGCCCCATGGGTGCTCCAGGATGGCCGGAGTTGGCTTGTTGCACGCCATCTATCGAAAGCGTCCGGATGGTATTGATGCTCAACAAGTCCATGTCTAGTTGGCTCTTCGGCTGGCTCACGTCGGCTCCTGTAGCGGGCAGGAAGGATTCCCGCCAATCTCCCAATGGTTTTGATGCACCATGCTGCAGAACGGATGAAGTGATTTTACGTCAAATCGAAAGCAGGCGCTCGCTAGCGCACGGAACCGCTGTTTGAGAACTCCCATGTGGCCGTGCTCGGCCTTCCTCTGCGGGAGCGGCCATCCAGGGAGAGGAATAAAAATTAGCGCGCCCTCTACCGCTTGTCAATCAAGTTACAAAGCATTCATGTGAAGCGCCGCCCGAAGGCGGAATCGCGGCCCCGGCGAATCCTCGGGGCCGCTCACCGGCAATGCCGCCAACATTGAGCGCAGCCCCCATACATGCTACTTTTCTGTATCTGCCCGGCCCGGGTGGCGGAATGGCAGACGCTGAGGACTTAAAATCGAACCTGAATCTTCCAATTACTTCAGTAACTTACTGCCTACAAAACACTTATTGACATAACGTATCGCACCGTCTATCTTACACAAGTCTTTCACAC
>JBARBE010000311.1:0-6484 GCA_049792735.1 Candidatus Acidiferrum sp. | reverse complement strand
GAGACGGTGAGTTCGACGATGGTGGAGGGAGTGATGCGCTGGCCGGCGAGCGGAGTTTGGTCGATGACGGCGGCGTGCGGCCATTGAGGCGCGGAGACGCGGTTGATTTTGCAGTGGAGGCCGCCGGAATCGATGCGGCGCTGGGCGTCCGCGTCATTCAGGCCGACGAGATGGGGCATGACGAAGGCGGGCTCGCGCGGGCCGTCGGAGACGAGGACGTCGACGCGCGGGCTGGCGGCGCCGGCGCCGGGAAGTGGAGTTTGAAGAATGACGGTGTCCACGGGATCGTTGGGCATCGTCAGACCGGAAACTTCGCCGACCTGCAGGCCGGCGCGCAGCAACTCAATGCGCGAGGCGCGCAGTGAATTTCCTTCGAGAAGAGGGATTTGCAACTGGCGCTGGCCGAGACTGAGGATGACGTTGGCTTGCTGCGAAACTTTCATGAGCATGCCGGGCGGCGGGCTTTGGCGCACGACAACGTTGATGGGAAGTTCGCTATAGATGCGATCGGCAACCCGCAAGACCAGTCCATGTGAGCGCAGCATGCCGTTGGCTTCCGAGACGTTCTTTCCGACAAGATTGGGCATGGACACTTCGCGGCCGTGAATGGCGATGCGCATGGCCGTGATGGCGCTGAGGAATGCGGCGGAGGCCAGGATGAAGACGAGCAGCGCCATCCGGGTCACCCATTCGAGTCGTTCGCGGAGCGTCATAAGAGCGGACCGTTCTCGGGTTCCAGGTTCAAGTGTAAAACCGAGAGCGGCCTGGCGGAAAGACTATTTAGTTTTTTGGTGGCGGAGGGGGATAGTCCGGCAACTTGTCTTTGCTGGTGTCAGCGCGCTTGACTTCGAGCTCGTCGAAGAGCAGCGACGGAGAAATGACGGTGGTGGGCACGCCGCCGGTGCGATTGCTGACGAGCGGGTCGTTGCCGACCGCGACGAGATCGCTGCGCAGAGCGCGAACGTCCAGCTCATTAAAGACCGCGCCGCGGACGAGTTGCTCATGGCCATCGGCGTAGACGCGATAGAGAAGGCGAGGCGAATTACCCGGACCGAGCGTTTCCACGCGGTACGCGTAAGGCATTCCTTGCGCGGTGACCATTTCTACTAACTTTTTCCTTAGCGCGTCCGGAGTTTGCGCTTCGGAGCTCTTCAAGAGCAGCACGCCGAGGCTCGGCGAAGGGAAGGAGCCTGGAGCGGCGCGGCCATGGCCATTGGAAAAAGGAAAATCGCGAACCGGCTCGCGGCCGAGCAAATAATTGCCGAGCATTCCGTTTTCAATGATGTTGACGCTTTGGGCTTTCACGCCTTCGTTGTCGATGTCGTAGCTGCCGACGAGGCTGTGGCCTTCAAAGTCTTTGAGAGTGGGGTCGTCGACGATGGAAAGAAAGCTGGGTAGCACGCGCATTTTGTAACTGGTGGCGAAGGCCCCGACGGTGCGGTTGAGCTTGCCGAGTTGCGGCTTGCGGCCAACGATGTTGGAGCCGACGAGCGAGGCGACCACGTCGGTGGCCGCATCGGGCGCAAACAGAACGGGGCCACGATACTCTTCCTCGACAATGGGGGCTTTGCGGAGCGCGACGACAGTTTCGAGAGTTTGCTGCGCTTCGGCGAGCAATTTATCGCGCGTGGGAAGTTCCTCGGCGCGGCCAACCGTCCAATAAGGATTGCGGCTGAGGCGCATGCCATCGTCGGCTTGCGCGGAGCCGTTCAATTGTAAGTTATAAGTCGTTTGGCCGCTGCGCGTGACGGTGCCTTCAGAATCCACAAAGTATTCATTCACCGCGGTAAAGCGCGCGGAAGCGCTGACGGATTGAATGTCGGGATACTGGCGGTAAAGATTGGTGACATCTTCGAGTGTTTTGCCCCACGCGGCTTCATCGACTTTCAGCGAGACGATGGGCTGGAGCGAATGGAGAACAGGCTCCTTGGAAAAATCCGCGACGGGGTTCGGGTCGGGGTTGAAGCGCTTCAAATCGGCCTGTTTATCGGCGAGGGCTTCGCCGGCGGCTTTGTAGGCTTCGTCGGTGGTGAGCCAGATTTGGTGGCGAAGGGCGATGGGATCGTTATCGAGCGGAAGAATGTTGGTTTCGCCCATACCCTGGCCGTAGTAGCTGTCCTGCGAATAATCGCCGACGCGAACGACCACGCGCAGGATGCGGAGACGAACGCGCTGGCTTTCGCGGAGCGCGCCGAATGCCGCTTCGGCGTCGTAATCATCCACATCGTTCACGCGATATTCGATGTAGTAAGGAGCGGGGACCTGGTCCATCTTCAGATGTGCTTTGGAGCGGTCCAGTTCGGTGAGCAGGGCATCGAGCAGCGCATCGCCGCCGGCGGCGGGATGCGGCACCGAAGCAGCGGAGGCATCGAACTTCTCGGACGCGTTCTTCAACGCGGAACGATGGGTAGCTGCGTGAAGCTGCGCGGCGCCGAAGAGCAATGCCGCGGCGAGGAGAGACGCCGTGTATGCGCGGTGGATTTTCATGGCTTCACCGCCGGACTGGCTTGGGCCGTTTTGGTTGGAGCGAGATCCTCGAAACCTGGCGGAGGCAAGATGGGCGGCCGATCGTGAGAATGCTGGCGCTTCTGGACTTCCATTTCCGAAAAGAGCATCGCAGGCGCGACCGCGGAGACGGGCACCTGGCCGCTTTCCGCGCCGCAAACCCCGTTGAAGACGTGTTCTTTGTCGCCAGTCAAGAGGATGCGCGTGAGAGAGGCGAGGGGCGTGCCGACAATGTCGACGCCGCGAACGAGCTCGTCTGGCCGTCCGTCCGCGTAAACTTTGTAAACGATCACGGGAAGAACCTGGAACGCTTGCGGGAGAGAACGTGTGGTGAGCGTGAAACCTCCCTGAATGTCGTCGAAATAGAGGCCGTAAGGCTTATTTTGTTTTTTGATTTCGTCGATGAGCTTTTGCCGCAGCTCGGATTCCGGAACGGTTTGTGTGGAAGTGACGATCAAATTGCCCTGGCGCCCCGTCGGCATGAGGCCAGGCTGATCGCGGCCGTGGCCGTTGGACTTGCCGAAATCCTTGATGGGCATACGCGACAGCAGGAAATTTTTCAGAATGCCGTTCTGGATGACGTCGACGCGCTGTGCGGGAACGCCTTCATCGTCGAACTCGTAAGAACCGGCAAGTTTCACTCCATCCAATTCGTGAATGGTGGGATCATCGGAAACGCTAAGAAATTTTGGCAGAACTTCCTGGCCGACTTTTTTCGTGAAGGTTTGTCCTTCGTCTTCATCGCGCTGGCGGTGGCCTTCAAGGCGATGGCCGAGCACTTCGTGAAAAAAGACGGCGGCGGCGCGGCCGCTCAAGAGGGCGGGGCCGTCGTACGGTTCCGCGACCGGAGCAGCCTTCAAAGCTTTCAAGTCGTCGGCCATCTTGACGATTTTTGCAGAGAGATCGGCTTCGCTCGGCAAGCCGCCGGCGGACGGCGCCTGAAAAGTCTCGACGCGAAGTAACTCCATCCCATCATCGGCGCGAGTTTGCGCTTCCATGACGAGGCGCGAGCTCGAGCTGGGGGTTTCGATGGCGCTGCCTTCGCTGGAGACCATGCGGGAGTTGGAGTCCGAAACCTGTAGAACGACGGTCGCGAAATAGACATCGGGATATTTGCGGAAATTGGCGGATAGACGGCGAATTTCATCGCTCCACGCGGCGCGATCGAAGCGCGGTGGTGGCGCGGGGTTGTCGACATGAACTTCAGGCGTTTCCTTCGAGAAGTCCGGAGACTTGTCTTCCTCTTCGGCGCGAACGGCGGTATTGGTTTTCACGTTGAGGAAGGCCGGCGCCGCGCGCTTGTATTCGCGATCGGTCAATTCCCAGAGGACGCGGGCGATGGCATCCTGGTCGTCGCCGAGAGGCAGTGTGCCAGAAGTCATTCCACTAAACCGGCTCTGGCCGTGCGTATTGTCGAGAGCGGGGCTGCCGACCCGCATGGTCACGTCGGCCTGACGCCGATCGAGAGAAGCATCGGTGAGAAGGCTGCCGTAGGCGCCGACGAGCACAGTGAGATTCTGATCATAGACCGTGTAGCTCATGTAATAAGGTGGGGAATCCGCTTTGCCGAGGTCCGTGGATGCGCGAGCGAGTTCGGCTTGCATCACTTTCATGACCGGGTCGCTCACAATTTTTGGCGCAGGCTTTGCGGCGGCCTCGGGCGAGGATGTGTTGCCCGCTGCGGAGGCGGCGGGCAACGAGACTAGTTGCACGGCGAGAACCCAACAAGCGGCGAAGCGCGAGAATTGTTTGGCGCAACTTTGCAAGCTTCCGCGCGTGCGGATTGATTCCGAATTCTTCATGTAGCATGAACTCCTGAGGCGGATATCGCTTTCATTCGTGGGTCAATTTGCGAGTATGCCTGAGCGCTGCGTTGCGCGCAAACTAGCTTTTGCCGAAGTGTTCACCAGGAAGCAAGTGGGCGCCATTGAGAAACTCCGAGGCCGTGACTTGTTTGCGCCCTTCCAGTTTGACGGCATGGAGGCGCAAATAGGTTGTGCCGCCGCAAAGAATGAGCAGATCGCCGCCTTGAGCCAGCAAAGAGCCGGAGACAGCGCCTGAAACGGCGTGCGAGCTTCTATCGCCCAAGCCATTCGACGCCGGTTCGCCCCAAATGTGGCAGTTCTGGCCGCGGAAAGTGCTGTAAGCGCCGGGCCAGGGGGCGAAGCCACGAATCCGATGGAAGATTTCCTGGGCGGTGCGAGACCAGTCAATGAGGCCGTCCTGTTTCTTGAGCAGGGGGGCTAAGGATGCTTGCTCGTGCTTTTGGAGGCGAGGAACGATCGAGCCTGCGGCCAATCCGCGCAGCGTTTCGACCATGAGCGGCGCGCCTAGCTCGGACATGCGAGCGGCAAGTTCGGGAGCGGTTTCCGCAGGGCCAATCTCCATTTCTTTTTGCAGCAGTATTTCGCCGGTGTCCATTCCTGCATCGATGCGCATAGACGTGACCCCAGTTTTTGTTTCGCCGTTCACGATGGCCCAGTTGATCGGAGCGGCGCCGCGATATTTGGGCAGCAGCGAGGCGTGAAGGTTGATCCAGCCCAATTTGGGGATGGGCAGAAGTCGCGCGGGAATGATTTGGCCGTAGGCGATGATGACGATCACGTCGGGGGCGAGTTTTTGCAGCAACTCTTGCACTTCCGGCGCACGGATTTTCTCCGGTTGATGCACGGGAATGCCCGCCGCCAAGGCGGCTTCCTTAACAGGCGAAGAAAAGACTTCGTGTCCACGGCCGCGCGGGCGGTCAGGCTGCGTAATTACCGCGGCGATTTCAAAATCAGGCTGCGCGAGAAGATGTTTGAGCGTGGGGACGGAGAATTGGGGAGTGCCGCAAAAGATTATGCGCATGGGGAAAAAGCGGCAGCGGGGCTGCCGCACACCACATTACCACTCGCCTTGCTTCTTGAGCTTTTTGATTTTGCGGCGGATGAGGTCTCGCTTCAGCATGCTGAGATGTTGCAGGAATAGGATGCCGTTGAGGTGATCGATTTCGTGGCAGAAAGCGCGCGCAAGCAGATTTTCGCCGCGAATCTCGAAGGACTCGCCTTTGACGTTTTGCGCGCGCACGGTGACGAACTGCGGCCGTATGACATAGCCGCGAAAACCGGGCACGGAGAGGCAGCCCTCTTCCTCGCGAACCTCGCCTTCCGCATGGATAATTTCTGGATTGGCTAACACGATTTTCGCTTCGGGGTTTTTCCCTGTGGTCACGTCGACGACCGTGAGGCGCAGGCTCAAGCCGATTTGCGGGGCAGCCAGGCCGACGCCTTGCGCGGCGTACATCGAAGCGAACATGTCTTCGGTGAGCTGCTCGAGTTCGGCGCCAAACTTGGTCACCGGCGGGGTCGGCTTTTCGAGAATCGGATCGCCGTACTTGACGATCGGATAAATCTTGCGCGCGGGCGCGGCGGCTACCGCGTCCGTCGGGGTCTGCGCCGGCGCTTCGGTTGGAGCCGGAGTTACCACGGCTTTAGAACTCTTCGATTTGTCTGACATAATTGTCAAAATTCCGCCGCATCTCGGAAAGGGAGTCTCCTCCAAATTTTTGCAGAAAAGCATCCGCTAACACAAGTGCAACCATGGCTTCGCCGGCAACCGCGCCAGCAGGTACGACGCACCAGTCCGAGCGCTCGTAGGCCGCCGAAACGGGCTCCTTGGTGACCATATCCGCCGTGTGCAGCGCTTGGCGCAGCGTCGAAATAGGTTTCAAGTAGCCGCGAATCACCACGTCTTCGCCGTTGGTGATGCCCCCTTCGAGCCCGCCCGCGCGGTTGGAGGATCGCCTGAAGCGCCGCGCTGCTTTGTCATACGAAATCTCATCCTGCACTTCGCTGCCGTAAGACCCGGCCGCCGTGACGCCCGCGCCAATTTCGACCGCTTTGACGGCCTGCACGCTCATCAGCGCCTGCGCCAGCCGTCCATCCAGCTTTTCATCCCATTGCGCGTGGCTGCCGAGCCCGACGGGAACATTGTGCGCAAC
>JBARBE010000310.1:0-2319 GCA_049792735.1 Candidatus Acidiferrum sp. | reverse complement strand
CGCGGGAGGTAAATACGGAAGGAGGTGCCTTTGCCGGGGGCGGTGTCAACGCCGGTGTAGCCGTTGCTTTGTTTAACGATGCCGTAAACCGTGGCGAGGCCGAGACCAGTGCCTTTGCCGCGTTCCTTCGTGGTGAAGAAGGGCTCAAAAATATGCGTGAGCGTTGCGGCGTCCATTCCTGTGCCGGTGTCGGTCACGGAGAGCAGCACGTAGCTGCCGACTTTAGACCCGGGGTGTAGTCGAGTGAAGGCTTCGTCTAACTTCACATTTGTCGTTTCGATCTTTAGCTTGCCGCCCATGGGCATGGCGTCGCGCGCGTTGACCGCCAGATTCATAATGACTTGCTCGATTTGGCTTTGGTCCGCTTTCACGTTTCCAAGCTCCGCATCGAGAATCAGGGTCACTTCAACGTCTTCGCCGAGAAGCTGTGGCAGCATCTTCTCCATATCGGTCGCGAGACTATTTAGATTGAGGACCTCGGGCGTCAGCACTTGCTGCCGGCTGAAGGCCAGCAATTGTTTGGTCAAGGAAGCGGCGCGTTGACCCGCTTTTTCGATTTCCAGGGCATGCTCAAAGAGCGCGCTGTTTGCGCCCAGTTCCCGCTTGAGCACTCTGCTGTAGCCGATGATTACACCCAGAAGGTTATTGAAGTCGTGCGCGATTCCTCCCGACAGGCGGCCGATGGCTTCCATCTTTTGCGCCATGCGCAACTGCTTTTCGAGGACTCGCTTCTCGGTCACGTCTTCTGCAAAGACTTCAAAGTAGGCCGCCGCCCCGTTTTCATCGTTGACCCGGCGGCCGCAACAACGCACGGTGATGGGGGTGGAGTCCTTGCGATTCCACTCCATTTCGATGTCCTTGACCTCTTCGGTGCGGATGAGGAGTTCAATCAGACGGTCGTATTCACCTGAGTGGCGGAACACTTCCGTAGGGAGATTCTTCGCGAGGAGCTCCTCCGCTAATTCGTAACCGAGCATTTTTTGGAGCGCCGGATTCACCTGCAGGAACCGGCCGGCGATGCTGGAGCGATAAATGCCGTAGGGGGCATCCTCGACCACGGACTTGAACCCTGTTTCGGATCGCCGCAGGGCCTCTTCCGCGCTTTTGCGCTTGGAGACATCGCGATTCACAATCACGAGCTTTTCCGGTTCGCCTTTTTCATTGCGGATGACGCTGGAAGTGGATTCCAGCACCAACCAGGTGCCGTTCTTATGGCGCAGACGATACTCAAGCGTTTTCCCGATCCCCGACTGCCGCGCTTCTTCCGCCGCCCTCTTCACGCGCTCCCGGTCATCGGGGTGAATCTGCTCGAACGAGGAAGACGCTTGCAATTCCTCCGGCGAGTAGCCGAGCACCCTTTGGTAAGAATGGCTGTTGTAAATCCGCCTGCCATTCATGTCCACCACGGCGATCATGTCGGCGGCGTTATCGCTGATGAGATGGAAAAGCTCTTCACGCTCGAGGAGCTGGCGGCGTATGCGATGGATCAGAAGATACTGATAGATCGTATAAAGATCGAAGAGGAAAACGAGGCCGACCAGTCCG
Source organism: Candidatus Acidiferrum sp. (assembly GCA_049792735.1). Taxonomy (GTDB): domain Bacteria; phylum Acidobacteriota; class Terriglobia; order Acidiferrales; family UBA7541; genus Acidiferrum. The sequence continues at coordinate 774 of JBARBE010000310.1, read as the reverse complement.
CGCAACGCCTGAGACAGCATATTCTGGATGTGGTAGTCCTGCTGAAGCTGCGCGTTCGGAACTAGAAACGAGGCCAGGCCGAGCGTGAGGAGCAAAGTGACGATAGCCGCTGCTGCCCAGAGCCACCACTCGCGCCGTTCAATGCGGCGGAAGTTTGCGCGAGGGTTGCTCGGTTTCGAGAGTCTTGGGGGCTTTGCAGTTTTTGGTTGAGGCGCTTGCAAGAATCACCGAGCGGAGCCCGTTCCTTCGTGCGGCACCGAATGGGTTGGTGCCTGCGCTTGGCTTGGTTGTCGGGCCGCTGAACCTTCGCAGAGGAACCTGCACGAATCTACCCAAGGATGGACTTCCCTTTTCTTGGCCGTTCTACCTGTAAACCACTGAAAAATAAAGGGATGCAGCCATCGTAATTGCGGGAGGGTTGGTGGATGTCGGAAAGTCTTGAACCGCCACGACTCAGCCGCGTCGATTTGGAACAGATTGGCAGCGGCGGCCCATTTCAGAATCGGCGATCTAGCGATTCAGAATCTGCGATCGACCGACGTGGAACTACTGCTCTTGCTCGAATTCGCGATCCCGCTGGACACCGGACACTAGAGAAATGGTGGAGGCGGGGGGAGTTGAACCCCCGTCCGAAAAGCGCTACGGACCGAAGCCTACATGCTTATCTCAATTCGGTGTGCGACCCGGCCCTTGCGGGCTGATCGCGCGTTCGCCGGCGGCGCTTGGAATGAGCAAGATGCGCAACCAACTAGTCCGATGGTTCTCGCCCGAGCC
>JBARBE010000309.1:0-15127 GCA_049792735.1 Candidatus Acidiferrum sp. | reverse complement strand
TCGTCGAAAACGCCGTTACTCATGGCATCGCCAATCTCCCAGACGGCGGCCTGGTCCGCATCTCCGGCCAAAGTCAGAATGGCCGCGTCTCGCTGGCGATTGAGAACACTTTCGATCCTGATTCGACACCCATGCGCAAAAGCGGCCTTGGACTAAAGAACGTCCGCGACCGCCTGGGAGCGCGTTACGGCAAGGACGCCAACATGCGCGTCAGCGCCGAAAACGGAATATTTCGCGTGGACTTGTCCTTCCCTGCGCATTCCGAAGAGGTAAAAACTTGAGCAAGTCGCCAGAAAAGAAAATCAACGCGCTTATCGTTGACGATGAAGACCTGGCGCGCCTCGTCCTTCGCGAGCTGATTCAAGCGCGTCCGGAGATCACCGTCGTCGCCGAGTGCGCAAATGGCTTTGAAGCGGTAAAGGCTGTCGCGGAGCACAAACCCGACCTGATTTTCCTGGATGTCCAGATGCCCAAGCTCTCCGGATTCGATGTGCTGGAACTCATCGGCATAGACACGCCGGTCATCTTCGTCACCGCCTACGACCAGTACGCCATGCGCGCCTTCGAAGTCCACGCCGTCGATTATCTTTTAAAACCCATCGGCCGCGAACGCTTCGACGCTGCCGTTGAACGCGCCAAATCCCGCCTCGGCGAAAAAATGCCCACGCCGCCCGAACTAGCCGCCGCCGCTCGCCCGCCAAAACAATTCCTGGACCGCATCGTCGTTCGCGACGGCACGCGCGTCACACTATTCCCCGTCGCAAAACTCGACTATGCGGAAGCGCAGGACGACTACGTCGCTCTAGCCAGCGAAGGTAAAAAGCACCTAAAGCAGCAAACAATTGTCAGCCTCGAGTCATGCCTCGACCCCGAGCGCTTCGTCCGCGTCCACCGATCCTACATCGTCAATTTCGAGCGCGTCGTGCGCATCGAGCCCTACGGCAAAGACAGCCGCCTCGCCATCCTCGCCGACGGCACCCGCCTCCCCGTCAGCCGCGCCGGCTATGCCCGCCTAAAAGCCCTCCTCGACCAACGCGCCTAATCGCTACCCTATAAGTCCTCATTATTCTGGCGGGGGAAGCTTCCGTTTGGTCGCCTGCGTGCTTGCAACGGCCTACGGCAACGGCTTCCAAAGCTTTTTGGCCGGGGCGTGGAGAAAGTCCAAAGCCCCATCCGATCTAGGGACCACAACCCGTCGCACCGAAGAAGTTTCAGCACCACTCTTCGGATTACGGCGATTACCAGGACTTTGGAATGTGTGCTGTTTTGAACAGTCAGACTCGATTTCGAAGCTTACAATCCTGCCAGGCGAGTTGGCTTCGGGTCGTGTCAGCTCCCATTGCCCATCGGATCGTGAGGTGTCGAATGCTGTGTCTGTCTTGTGGTTCGGACAATCATGCGGAATTTCCTGCTGAGATGCTGATCCATTTCGCTGGCATCAAGAATCTGGACAAACCCGCCGTCTGGGTATTTCCAAAGCTGTTAGTGTGCCTGGACTGCGGCTTTTTGCAATCGACAGTTCCAGCACCCGAGCTTGCATCGCTAGTCGCCGGTACCGCGGATAGGGAAGAAGTCTTGGAGTGGACGGTTGATGATATGCTATCCCCGCGAATTCAATTAGACGAGGAGTTGAGATGACGGTTGGCCTAGAGGCTGTTAACAAACCGCGTTCCCGAGACAGTGGCTTCCACGACAGCAAGCAGTTGGCTTGCGGCCTTTGATTTCACAACGTAGCCGCATGCTCCCGTGCTAAGAGCTTCCTCCACTACGTCGGCAGAAGTTTCCTGACTCAAGAAGACTATTTTGGATGTCGGGGAAAGCTTGCGAATCTGTCGAGCGGCCTCGATTCCATTTATGGTGGGGAGACCGATGTCCAGCAAAATCAAATCTGGTTTTAGCTCTGCCGCCTTCTGTACCGCATCTAATCCATCGGACACTTCTGCGATGATTCGCAAATCGAGGCTTTTCCCAAGCGTCGAGCAGATGAATCGTCGAAAAGCCGGGAAGTCTTCCACGATGAGGACGCGCGCAACGGAACCTGTATTGCTGTGAGAGACTCCCATGGTCCTCACGTGGGCCGTCGCGACCGAGTTGCGTCCAGCACAAAAAAGTGCCTCAAATTCTACTGACCGAGAGGTTGGCGTGCAACTGCTAAGATTGACAGAGCGAATTTGCCGCGAACGCTCACCCGAGGCGCCAACTCCCGATGAGCGTAACCGGAAAAGTTCGTACGAAAAACCAGCATTTCTTTGGGCCCTATTCGTACACCTCTACGCCAGACAATTTGCGGGAAACCCGCGAACAACTTCCTCTATCACAGTTGACGAATTACACCACCCGCTTCACCCAAATCCGCGATGTCGCCGGCTTTCCCAAATGCATCGTTCGCCCATCCGCTCGCAGCGTCATCGTCTCGTCATACTCTTTCTTCTGCACGCGCACCGTTTCCCCCGGCCGCAAATGCAGTCCATCCAGAAATTGCAGAAACTGCTCGTCTTTCTCGTAAACGCACAGGATCTCTGCCTCGTCGCTGGCGGCTAAATCCGAGAGCAGAACCGCGCCCTCTTTGCGAAGCTGTGCCACCCCTCCGCGTATCGGCACTCCGTGCGGGCAGCTCTTCTTCCCGCTGAATCGCTTCAGCAGCAGCGCCTCGACTTCCGGCGAAATCGCATGTTCCAGCCTCTCCGCTTCCGCGTGCGCCTTGGCCCAGGGCAATCCAATCACGTCCGTGAGCAGCATCTCCGCCAACTGGTGCCGCAGCGCCATCCGCTCCGCTACCTGCCTTCCCTTCCGCGTCAAGTCAATCCCGCCGTTACGGTCAACCCGCACGAGCTCGTCCCTCGTCATCCGCTTCAATGCCGCCGTCACCGCCGGAGGGGTTACGCTCAATTCTTCCGCGAGCCGCGCGCTGATCGGCGTCTGGTCCTCCTCCAGCATCTCCCAGATCGCCTTGAGGTAGTCCTCTTGCGAAACGCTAGTTTTTTCTCGCCTCAAACCTGTTACTCCTCGTCCGTCTCATCCCGTCTCTGAAAGCTCTCTTCTGCCCGAACTCGCCAACGCCCTACCGTTTGACGTTTCTCGCTTTACGACCGGTGTGTTGGCCGTTTCGTAGCCGATGCGCCAGCTTCGCCACGCGCCTCTCAATGTCCTCGAAGATTCTCTGATAAAGCTCCGCATCCGCGCCATAAGGATCTTCCACGAGCCAGTCCTCCACGCGGGCGGGGTCGTCGAACGCGATTTCCCTCGGCCGTCCGCTCATATTGACGATGATATCCGCCGCCCGTAAGGCCCCGAAATGGACGGCCTTCGATTCCAACCCCGCCGCCGGATATCCATTTCTGACGAGAGTCTCGGTCGTCATCGGCTCGACCCGCCCCAGCGGTGTCAACCCCGCGCTCGACGGCTCTATGACGTCCGCTGCCACCCCCAAAGCAATAGCCTCCGCCATCGGGCTACGGCACGCATTCCCCAGGCACACGAAAAGAACCTTTGTCCTGTCACGTTTTGTTACCAATCCAATTCCTCCAAACTTCAATCTTACCGTGTTACCAATCCCACAGAGATGTTTGGCCGCGCCCAGCCACGCCTACCGTCAATGCTTTCAGCGACTTGCAGATTATGCAATTTTTTCATTGACTTTATAAGTCTAACTGTGGTACTCTTTGTCTAGAGAGTTTCATGTCTTGACTGCGGCAGACCATCTGCCCCTTTTTTTGTGCCTCGTTCGACGAATCGGGCCAAAGCCATGCCTTGCTGATCCCCTGTAGAATCAACACTTACAGAACTGTCTCAAAACAAACGACTTTAACATCTTCAGAATGAATATTTACGCAAAACCTAGGGGGGAGGGCCAGTTATTGTTAACCAGGTTGGGGCAGTCAGCCTCTTCCCCATAGCGCGGTTTCGCGCTATGAATCCTGGCTGTCTCTTGCTCATGCTCCCAATGCAAACCTATCTCGCAATGGAGATTGTTCGCCCATCTCTAGCCGCGACCATATCGAGAAAGTGTCGATGCACAGTCGTATCGCTCGTAAGCTCAGGGTGAAACGTCGCGGCCATCACGTTGGCCTTCTGCACCAACACCGGCTTGCCCCCATACTCAGCAAGTACTTCGACTTCCGGGCCCACGTTCTCAATGATAGGCGCCCGTATAAAAACCATCTCCATCGGCGCATCCGCCAGCTTGCACGGACCAAAAAACACATCGCTGGCCAGCTGACGCCCATAGCCGTTGCGCAGAACGGTCATGTCCAGCAAACCCAAAGAAGCCTGCGCGGGGTTCCTGACCTCTGTCGCTAGCAAAATCGCGCCAGCACAAGTCCCGAAAATGGCTCCACCCTCTGCGCCAAATTGTTTCACTGCGTCGAACAGCCCTTCCTCCTGCAGAAACTGGAGTTGCGTGGTGCTCTCTCCACCCGGCAAAATCACCCCGTCGCACCCCTCAAGGTCCCCCACCGTGCGCACCTCAAGTGTCTCGACGCCCAAACCAGCCAGCATCGCCGCATGCGCCTCAAAATCCCCTTGCACCGCCAAAATCCCAATCTTCACTGATTCCACTCCGTCGCCCTCACGTGTAGGGGTGGGGCTTGCCCCACCCTCTGCGGGGGTGAGCCTTGCCCCACCGTTTATAGGGGCACGGCATGCCGTGCCCGTCTTTCTAGTGGCGCAGCAGTCCAAGCCACTAGAAAGATCACCGAATAATTCAAGTCCAGCCGTCACCAGCCGCGCGTCGAGAGCATGTCTTTCTGTTCCAGCTGCCGCACATCAATCCCAGGCATCGCTTCGCCGAGCTCTTCATGCGCCTCAAGCACCGCCTTCGGATCATCAAAATGCGTCGTCGCTTTCACCACCGCCTTAGCCCGCGCTTCCGGATCGCTGGACTTGAAGATGCCCGACCCAACGAACACCGCTTCCGCGCCAAGCTTACGAACGAGCGCCGCATCCGCCGGCGTAGCGATTCCGCCCGCCGAAAAATTCGGGACAGGCAACTTCCCCGTCTTCGAGATCTGGCGAATCAATTCAATTGGCGCGCCAAGTTCTTTCGCCTCGTGCATCAGTTCGTCGTCACGCAAAGTCGTCAATTTCTTCATCTGGCTCACGATGGTTCGCATGTGGCGGACCGCCTCAACGACGTTGCCAGAACCCGCCTCGCCTTTTGTGCGAATCATAGCCGCGCCCTCCGCGATGCGCCGCAGCGCTTCGCCGAGATTGCGCGCGCCGCAAACGAACGGCACGCGGAAATCATGCTTCCAGACATGATTCTCTTCGTCAGCAGGAGTCAGCACCTCGCTCTCGTCGATGAAATCCACTTCGAGCGCCTGAAGCACTTCCGCTTCCGCAAAGTGTCCGATGCGCACCTTGGCCATCACCGGAATCGTCACGGTTTTCATGATTTCGCGAATGATTTTGATCGAGGCCATCCGCGCCACGCCGCCCTCCTTGCGGATATCCGACGGCACGCGCTCCAGCGCCATGACCGCGCAGGCGCCGGCGTTCTCCGCAATTTTGGCTTGCTCGGCGTTCGTCACGTCCATGATGACGCCGCCCTTGAGCATCTCTGCCAGGCCGACTTTCACCCGCCATTCGTTTGTCGAATTACCTGAATTGGCGCCCGAATTGGCGCCCCCGTTGCCGCTGCCGTTTACCTTTTTCGCTTCCATGTCACTTCTCCTCTCGCTCCGAATCTCGCACTCTTATTCGCACTGCCAAAGTCTTACGCGGTTCGCGCTTCTGGCGCAGCCGCTTGTTTCTGTCCAATCACCACAAATCGTCCCGTGCCCCGCGCCAGCAATTCGCCGGCGCCATTGCGGATCTCGCCCGCAAGAAACAAATTCCTCCCTTTTGCATCCGTCTCGAATCCTTCGACAATAATTTCTTCGTCCACTTTCACAGGCTTCAAATACTGCACCGTCAGTTCCGCTGTCACCGCCCGAACATCGCGAAAGCGGCAAACCTTGCCCATGGCTTCATCCAGCAGCGTGGCGATAATTCCGCCGTGTCCCATCCCGCCGCCCCCTTGATACCTCTCGCCCAAAATAAATCGCCCGACAATTTTTCGATTGGCGTTGTCTTGCACAAACGTCAGCTTCATTCCGGCATCGTTCGCGCCGCCGCATCCAAAACATTTGTTCGCCGGGTTCGGCGCCAACGTAATCGTGTCGGTCAATTTCAGCCAGCCTCTCTGGTTTTTCTTTGCTTCTTTACTTCTTTACTTCCTTACGTCGTTCCTTCTTCTTTTCACACCAGCGCGACGCGGCTTCGTTCCGCGCGCCGAACTCCGCGCTGCCGCTTGCGCATCTCGATGCGCAGAATATCCGCAAGCGTTGCGACGCCGCGAGCGATTTGCTTCTCATCCAGCCCCGCGTAGCCGAGCCGCAGCGTGTTGGGCAGCGGATTCTGCACGTAGAAATACCGTCCGGGAGCAAACAGAACGCCGCGCTCTTTCGCGTGGATCAAAAGCTCGCTGGCGTCGAAGCCCGGCGGCAACTCCACCCACAAACACATCCCACCCTCCGGACGCGTCCAGCGCGTGCCTTCGGGCATGTGCTTGCGCAGCGCTTCGTCCGCAGCCACCAAGCGCGAAGCATAAACCTTGCGCATTTTCGCGACGTGTTTGGTAAACAATCCGCGGCGCAGGAATTCGGCCAGAGTAGCTTGCGCAAGTTGGTCGGTGTGCAGATCGGTGGTCTGCTTGACGGTGCGCAGGCGCTCGATGGCCGCCGCGGGAGCAACAATCCAGCCTACGCGCAAGCCCGGAAAGGCCACCTTCGAGAAGCTATCGATGTGAATCACGATGTTCGCGCGATCCAGCTGCTTCAGAGAAGGCACTCGCTCTTCGCGCGCATGGAGTCGCGCGTAAATATGATCCTCCACGACGGGCACTTGATGGCGTCCCGCAAGCTCCAAAACCTTGCGACGCGAAGCCAGCGGCATCGAGATACCTGTGGGGTTCTGAAAGGCGGGCGTGAGGACAATCAGCTTCACACGATTCGCGGCGAGCGTGGCTTCCAGAGCTTCGAGATCGGTGCCGAGGGCGCCGCCGGGTTCGGGACGCGTTTGCACCGGCACCCCAAGACAGCGAGCGCGCGCGCCATGGAAAATTGCCATCACGCCGGGGTAGGTGGGATTTTCGAGAATCACCGAATCGCCGGGCCGCACGAAGGCTTTACTGATAATGTCGAGCGATTGCTGGCAACCGTCCGTGACAAGAAGATTTTCGTCCTTGGCGGGGATTCCGTCGTTGCGGAGAAGCTCGAGCAGAGCTTCTTTCAGCGGGCCATAGCCGTCCGAAGGGCCGAGATTCAAAACGTCGGTGGCTTCGCGGCGCAGAACGGCGTTCACGCACGTCTGCAATTCGTCGACGGGAAAATATTCTTCGGCGGGGCGGGCCATTACGAAGGACAGCGAGTTTTCCGGGGCGCTTGCGGTCAAGCGGCTTAGCGCCTCTTCGCCACGTTCATCCGCAAAAAGCAGCTCCCAGCGAAGGCCACCACCACCGTCCAGGACGGGCGGGGGGGGTGGAGAAAGCTTCAGCCCGTTGCCATTGCCTTTGATATATGTGCCGCGGCCGACGTGGCCCTGGATGAGGCCTTCGGATTCCAGCTCGGCATAGGCGTTCGCGACGGTGGTGCGGTGGACGCCAAGCATGGTGGCGAGCTCGCGGCTGGCGGGAATGCGGTCGCCGGGGCGCAAATCGCCCGCGTGGACGAGGGAGCGCAGCTGGTCGCGCAGCTGGACGTATAGCGGGACGTGGCTTTCAGGCTGGAGGTGCAGTGGCAACATTGTCTCTCACCCGTGGTCAATTTTACATGAAATTGGACTGTTGCAAGAGCCAATTTGTCTACCGCCCTTTTGGCAGGAAGCGTGCGAAAAGCGGAGTGGTCGATCGTCGCCAAGCGCAGAGTCGTGGGCGTCGCAGAAAAAGCGGCAGCAGAGCTGCCGCACTCCACATCGCGCGATTGCAATATTCTGTATGACTTAGTAGTCGCGGAACAGCCGCCTGTTAATCGGGACTCGGTTCGTAGCCCAGGCGGCCATTTTTTTCGCCGGCGGCCAGGGTGCGGATGCAGAGTTTAGTTAGATCCTTCTCATCGCATTGATAGATTTCCATCATCGGCAGGTCCTCTTCCTGGACTTCGTATTCGCCGGCCTGCATGTTTTCGGAGTCGTCGTCCGAAGCGACGGCGACGGGGCTGCCGGGCCGCACGCGAATGCGAAATTGGCCGGAAGAAGGCTCATAGTTTGCATAGCTGAAGCAATGGCCGATGCAGGCGCGGTCGACGAAGTGGCTTATAAAGGAAATTCGCGAGTCGAGCGGCGCCCAAATCGTGGACAGCACCCTCGTGCCGAACGGCAATGGGGCGACGAGACGCTCGACTTCCGATTCCATACGATTCAATTTGGCGGCGTCCTGATAAAGGAAAGAGAAGAAAACGATGGCGCACGCCCCGAAGCCTGCCAGATGCCATTTTCTCGGCTTGAGACAGCCCAGGAGACAAAGACCGAAGATAGCGGTGATCATCGTCAGACGAGAGGCAAGCAGGCCAATCCAACCACCGGTGATGGAGGGACGCAAATTTTCGGGTAAGAGGGCCACTGCCACAATCGCGATGAAGTACAACTCCGCCGGAAGACGCAACGATGGCAAGAAGGATTTGTCGCGCCGCCGCGTAATCACTTCCAGGAGAATGCAGAGCACGGCGAAGATTAGTACGGCCAAGCCAAGCGTGGCATAGCGCCGGCCATAGAGCGAGAGCTGGTCGGCGCCGTTCATCAAATAAAAAGGATCGTGCGCCCAATCAACGGGAAAGCGAGTCTGCCGCGCCAGATACGCGTGAACCACATAGACTGCGGCAATGGCAGACGCGGGCACGGCTAACTTCCACCAACTTGGAAACTTCGTCCAGAGAATCAGATAGAGCGCTGCGCCGAAGAGCCAGATGAGCCCCAGCGGATGCGCCAGAAGAACCAACGGCACAAGCAGCAAACCGAGAAGGCGCTCTAGTCCCCTTCCCCGCCAGAAAAGCGCCAGAGCGAAAGCCGCTAGTCCTAACGACAAATAGTAGTTTAGGAATCCCATGTTGAAGGAATAGCCGTAGGACAACATAGCGATGCCTGGAGTGAGAAACCACGGCGGCTGGCCACTTGCAGCCGAAATGAAGGCGAAAACTCCCCAAAAGAAAATCAGCACGCAGAGCGAGACAACTACTTTTTCTGCGGCGGCAAATCCCAGAAGATTCGCGGCGTGTAGCAACATCCAGTCCACCAGCACGTTGTCCCATTGCCGCACCAAATAGAGGCCGGGCGCTTGGCCCTTTTCAATTAGCTGGGCTAGCCAGGCGTTATAAACATGGCTTGCGAGATCGCCGGCTTCGATGTGCGTGTGCCAAAGGCATGGGACAATCATCGCCATGGAGATGGCGAGAATTGCCCATATTCTCGTGCGAATGAATTTCCAGCCTTGCGATGGCTCTCTGGCTTCGTCCGTCATCCCATGTCTCGCATGCTCTGTCGCGACGCAAACACCTCTTCCGAGAAATAGCGTCGCGCCATTCTACTATCTTCGACGTTTGGGCCAGATGTGGATAAGACCTTAGGGTGTCCATCAAAGGAGGGTTGATATTAGGTGCTGCCTCAATTTCCGGTTGCCGCGTTGATCAGGACCTAGAGGATTCTGGGGTTAACCTGTGTTCTCGACAATTATGCTGCAAACCGCAAATGGCGGCGGCGGCGGCGAATTCTTGCGTCTCGAAGATTATGCGTCCATCCGTTCGACCCATTGAGCGCGCGAAGCGGGAGCCACGAACGGATCCGCAAAGTACTGCGTTTCCCGCCAAACCTTGTCGCCGCTGAACTCCATGATGCTCACGGTGTAAGACGGCTTGCCGTCATAGGTGAGGATGAATTCGGTGACCCAAAGATCACCGCCGCCAATGATTCGCCGGATAGAAAACCGCTTTTTGTTCGGCTGACTGGCGCGTTGGCCCTGTATGTTGCGTCGACCGCGGGTTCGCTCTCCTGACTGCGGGTATTCCAGGACCGCGTCCTCGTGATAGATGAGGTGCTCCGTTTCAAAATCGTTGGCATCGGACGCCGCCCAATGCTGATCAAGCGCAGCACGGATCTCTTGATCTCGTGCTCCAGAACCCTGCTCCTTCTTTTGTGGATCGTCCATCTTGAGCCTCATCACGCGATCGAGGGTTTACTTGAGTAGGTGAGTGAGAGCCAGGCTTCCACCGCCGGTGGTGACGATGACCAGATTCATCACGACGAGCATGATCTCGTAACTCCAGCCGTTGGTCCCCGATTTGCCCCAGAAGCCAGTGTGCCAAGTAAATATTTTCTTTTGTATGGCGCCGAGCATAACCAAAATCAAACCGATGGCGGCGAGTTGTGCGAAAACGCCCAAAATTACTCCGAGGGCGCCCGCTAACTCGGCTGCACCCAGAAAAATTGTGAAGCTCTTGCTCATCCCAATGTCCTTGCTCCGCGTTGCCGGGTCTTTAAGATGTTTGTAGCCGCTGGTGATGAACACGATGCCAATCATCAAGCGCAGGAGCAGAAGAGCAATATCGGTGAATTGTGCCAATTGCCAGAAGACCATACAAGTTTTCCCGAGCCGCTACTTATATTCACGCGCGTTCCGCCAGCGAGTGCCAGTCAGATAGCCCGTGGCGTCGGGTAGTTTACAACGGAATCGGCTGGCCAAGTCCCGATTAGTCGAGGGTAATCGGAAACTGACCCTGCAGATTTTCTAGCGTAGAGGAGCTAACGGGAGAGCTGATTTTCGCCTAGTTTTTTTAGGCGATCGCGGAGGCGGCGCTGCAACGGAGTCGGCGTATTGGGATTGAAGGCCACGAGATACCAGAGCGGCTGGCTGCGATCTCGGCTGAGCCACGTGAGAGTGCCTGCATCAGCGTTTGGATGGCGGGCGACATTTTCGCGAATTGCGCCATAGGGATGCTTGGCGAGCTTGTTCAGAGTTTTCGCGTTGGCGCGCGGATGCTCGCTAATCAGGCGGAGCAGATAGAAATCTTCCTCGGGGGCTTGCTTGACGAGTTTCTCGAGCATTTCGGGCTTAGCCTCTCCGCTCAGAACGAGGCCAATCTTTTCATCCCATGCGGTGTTGATTTGGTTGAGCTCGCGAGTGCGCGTGTGAATCAGATCTTCGAGGACGCGGCGCTCCATCTGCAGGCGCGCAATCGCCAAATCGGTGCCTTCGAGCGAGTCGAGAACGCGCAGCAGATGCTGGCGCTCGCCGAAGACGATTTGGGACGTGCGCGTAATGGCGCCCTTGTCCTTTTCCTTATGCTGCACCAGATCGGATCGTCGCATTGTCAGAGGGCTCCAGCCGAATCTTTTCCCAAGCTCGCCGCGGGACCGGACTGCCTGCCGTCAGACCCCGGATTGCGCCACAAAGAGTGAGTTACGCCTCTCGTGACGGCTTCTGCGGATTATGTTCCGAGCACCGCATGGGGTAAAGTTTGGTGCGTGTTGCATGTGCCCGATGTGCAACCGTCTGCCGCAGCGGTGGGAAGTCCGTCAGCCAAGAGGGACTGCAATTTATGAACGCTTTTGATGAGCACAAAGATGAGCTGGAGCACTATGAGCAGATGTACGGGCGGGAGCGCGGCCGGCTGGCGGTGTCGCTGGATCGAATGACGAACGCCTTGGTGCTCGTCGGCCAACACGGCGTATATTGCACGAGCCAACGAAACCCGATGGTGCCGGCGATGGATTTGCGGATGATCGCGCAGGAACTGGAACACGCGAAACAGCTCGTGCAGTCCGTCATGGAAGAGTTGAAGCGCGCTAGGGAAGGACCCGGAGTGACTGGCGACTCGTGAGTGCTGCAACCCACGGAAAACGCGATTGTTGAGACCCGCCAAATATAGAGTCGTGCGAGCCATTGAGAAAAGCGGCAGCAGGGCTGCCGCACTCCAAACAGTAGGTATCCATTTAGCTGTTGATCAAAAAGGGATTTGTGTCGCGTTCCTGACCGATGCTGGTCAGAGGGCCGTGGCCTGGATAAACGAGAGTGTCCTCAGGGAGCTTCATGATCTTGCCGCGGATGGATTCCGTGATCTGGTCCATCGAGCCGCCCCAGAGATCGGTGCGGCCGATGCTGCCGGCGAAAAGTGTGTCTCCGGCAAAAAGCCGCGGAGCAGGCATAAAGATGGTTCCGGCATCTTTGGGCATGTACAGGCAGACGCTGCCGGGCGTGTGGCCCGGGGTGTGAATAACGTTGGCCTGGAAAGAGCCCCAGCTTAGCGCGTCGCCTTCTTTCAGGAGCTGGTCCACATCCGTAATTTCCGGGGTGGGAACGCCAAGGAAGGCGGCTTGCACTTCCATTCCTTGATAAAGAGGGAGATCGTCGCGATGCATCAAAATGGGGGCGCCCGTATATTGATGAAGCTTGCTGAGCCCGCCGACGTGGTCGATGTGAGCGTGCGTGCTGACGATGGCTTTGACGGTCAGCCTGTGACGGCCGAGGAGCTCGAGGATGCGTGTGACTTCGTCGCCGGGGTCAATCACCAGCGCTTCGCGGGTGACGGGATCGCCGATGATGGAACAATTGCACTGCAACATCCCCACCGGAATGGTGATGTGGATGAGGCCCTGCGAAACGGCATCGAAGGCTGGAACTGCGTCCGTCATATATTTTCAGTATAGCATCCGTGTTGGCTGATGGAGCTGTACCTCGCCACGAAAATACTCTCAGTTTGCTAAGCTGGTGGTTGAAGGAATGGCTGAAGGAGTGGCATGCAGATGATCGAAACGGGCGGCGCAATCGAAACGCCGCTTGCCGAATTGCACAAGCGCGCTGGAGCCACGCTGGGTACCTGGTTCGGATGTGATTTGCCGGACCATTGGATCGATCCGCGAGTGGAGCAGGAGTTTGCGCGCAAGAGCGTTGCGCTGGTCGACGAGAATTGTCGCGCCTATTTGAATTTCACTGGGCCGGATCGTGTGCGCTATTTGAACGCCATTCTGACGAACAACATCAAGGATTTGGCGGCCGGGCACGGTAATGTCTCGCTGCTGCTGAACCCGCAGGGGCACATTCTCGCGGAAATCGAGACTTACGCGCAGCCCGACAGCCTCTTGTGTATTACTTTCGCGATGATTCGAGAGCGGCTGATTGAATGGCTCGATCGGTACATCATCATGGATGACGTTACGCTATCCGATGAGTCGCAGCGGTTCGGAACATTGGGGCTTGAAGGGCCGCAGGCAGCCGTTGTGGCGCGGGAACTGACTGGCGTCGATCTTTTTGCGATCGAGGAGCTCGGCCGCGTGGAAACCGCGGTGGCGTCAATTCCCTGCCAGCTTGTGAAACGTTCGCTGGGCGGAGTCGCGGGGTGCGAATTCCTGGCTGAACGGGAGAAGCTGGCGGGGCTGTGGCAGATACTCTTGGATAATGTGAAGAAACATGGCGGCGGCACGATGGGCTGCGCGGCGTTGAGCGCGCAACGGCTGGCGCAAGGCGTGCCTTGGTTTGGATACGACTTCGGCGAGAAACAAATTCCGCACGAAGCAGGCTTGGAGGCCAGCCACATTAGCTATACGAAAGGGTGCTACACGGGGCAGGAGATTGTTGAGCGCGTGCGCTCGCGCGGGCAAGTGAACCGGCGGAGGGTCGATCTTATTTTTGAAGGAGCGGGCGTCCCGGCTGCCGGAGAAACGCTGACGGCGGACGGAAAAGAGGTGGGTTTTGTTACGCGGGCGGCGATTCCGTCGTTTTTGTCGAGCGCGATTGGGATGGGTTACGTGCGCAAGGACCACAATGCGGCGGGGAGTCGTTTGAGTTGGTCGGGGGGCACAGCAGTGGTTTCCAAGTTTCCTGAGGCGCTTGCTGAAGCTGCGGCTGTACGGTGAAAGCGGTGCACAAACTTGCTGTTGAGCGGCAAGCAGTCTCCGTTTGCGTTAGTCGAACTCCCCGCGCGGGGCAGATTGCTCTGCGCCGACGCGACCAGCAATGATTTCGGCTTTGAAGTAATTCTCGCCTTTGATGGGAGAACCGGCGAGGCGGCGCAGCATCGCCAGCTGGCCGATGTGTGTTAGCGCGTCCGCGATGGGGCCCTGGAATAGATGATCAGCGGAGGCATGAAGCGGTTCTCGTGACGCGAGATAGTCGTCGAACTTTTTTAGCGAGGCGTGGAAGCGCGCGACTTCGGCGTCCCACGAGAGCGGCTTGGAGTTGTGCCAAGCGGTTTCGCCGCGCGCCATCGATAAAGCCCAATCGAAGAGATCGCCTATGTGGGCGAGGATTTTCGCGGGCGTGCGCGAGGTGTCGCCGATACTGAACGCGGCGAACGAATCCGGCGCGCCGCGCAGAGCTTTGCCGCCGCGGTACGCGGCTGTAGCTACTGTGTGGCGAAGAAGTTGGCGTGCTGGATCGGGAGTTGCGGACATTATACGAGGTTCCTCCTAGGTGAAGGAGCAGAACTCGCCCCCAGTATAAACGCTTAATCAGTCGAGGAATATATTTTGAGAGTCTTAAAGGACTGTCGGAGTGTGGTCAGGGAGCAGCGCAGGAGGATGTACCAACAAAAGAGCACAGACTGAAGTCTGTGCCACTAGGAAAGATTCAATGCGCGCTTGAAGGAGCCCTTTTCGTTGTCGATTTTCTTTTGCAATCGGAGGATGGCGTAGAGAACGGCTTCGGGCCGCGGCGGGCAGCCGGGAACGTAGACATCGATGGGAATCACCTGGTTGCAGCCTTGCACGATGGCGTAGTTATTGAAGACGCCGCCCGATGTGGCGCACGCGCCCATGGAGATGACCCACTTGGGCTCGGGCATTTGATCGTAGAGCTGCCGAATGACGGGAGCCATTTTTTGCGAAAGGCGGCCGGCGACAATCATCAAGTCAGCCTGACGCGGCGAAGGCCGAAATACTTCTGCGCCAAAACGGGCGACGTCAAAGCGCGCAGCGGCCATGGACATCATTTCAATGGCGCAGCAGGCCAGACCAAATCCCAGAGGCCAGATGGAGCTTTTGCGCGCCCAGTTCACGGCTTTGTCGAGCGTGGTAAAAATGATGCCTTCGTCTTCGAGCAGGCTGCCGAAGTCGTCGGGCTTTGTGAGTGTGACGTGCTTGCCGAGCGATGTGCTCATGGTCCCTC
>JBARBE010000308.1:0-5453 GCA_049792735.1 Candidatus Acidiferrum sp. | reverse complement strand
CTTGTGTCATGCCGCTGTCCTTGAGGATGGAATAGATTTGCAGGGTCAGTTGGGCCTTGAGCAGCTCTTGCTCGGGATTGGGAAGGCCAAGGTCAGCAAAGATGTTCCCGCTGCCTTCGGTTACGCGGGAAACTCGGCTACGTCCTTTTTTGGTTTTGCTTCTCATTTTAGTTCTGCCTTTCTCGATAATCGCGTTCGGCCTCTGCAAGCCGTTGTTTAATCAAATCAATCTCTCTCGCCGGCGTGGCAATCCCTTTGGTCGACTTCTTCTGAAACACGTGCAAAACGTAGATGGCGTCGTGAAAACGCACGGTGTAAACAGCCCGCCACGCATTGCCGTGATGCGAAGCGATGATTTCGAGCACGCTGGCACCGCCAAAGCCTTTGAGGGGTTTAGCGGCAGGATCGGTCTGGCCTTCCTGGGCTGCAAAGAGCGCGTGCCCGATGTCGAGCCTGACCTCGCGAGGGAAAGAACGCAAATCCCTGAGCGATGCTCCGATCCATCTAACGGGCTTCCGCTCCCTTGCCATGCCTATACCAGTATACATATATCAATATATCAGAGCAAGCGTGAAGAGGGTGCTTCGCGTCGCGATGGTACAAGCGCAGAGAAGCATGGGATCGACGTGAGGTTCCTTAATTATTTTGGGTGAAACTGTGGCTGAGTTCGAGCAACGGTGATCCGACGTTGGGAAAACATTCTGTCTTCCCTTTTCCTGAACGCAGCACCGTCTTTCGAAGTGAAGAGTCGCGGTTTAGGCGATGTTAACGGATAGGGCACAGGGGAAGGGCGGGGGGTGGAGGGTGTGGTAATTTGGGGATGGAGAAACGTGCGCCCCGACCTTTGGCCGGGGCTTTTTGTTTTTTGGGGTGGTTTTCTTCGCGTCAGGGCGTCTGCCCTTCCTTCGTTTCTCCAAAAGCCAAGAAAAAGACAAAGCAACAACGGGCGCGATGAATCGTTCCGCTATGTGAGGAGGGGGCCGCACAGGCTGAAGCCTGTGCCACCCAACGCGTGCCCTGATAACTTCGGTTGACGATCAAAAATCGAGAATGGACGACAAGACATGAAAAACAGAGTGGTGGATGGGGTAGAGGTGTGGAAGCAGTTTGAGGATTTGTTGATTCCAGGGCTGCGGCTTTCGACGCTCGAGCGGGCGGTGTATTCGTATCTGGTGCGGCATAGCCGACTGGAGGGGAAGGTGCGGCTACAGCTTTCGATGAGCTCGCTGGCGCGTGGGGCGGTCCTTGGCGAGGCATCGGCGCGCAGAGGATTGCGGCGGCTGGCGGCGAAAGGCGCTCTGCGTCTGGCGGAAAGAAGCAAAAGGGGACACGTGATTTTGGTGCGCTTGCCCGCGGAGGTGCGCGGGGTGCGGGCGAGAAAAATTGCAGCGGGAGAGACGGGACGCTTGCGCGGCGCGGCCAATCTGGAGGAAACCGACTTTCTGGGAAAGCGGGAATTGCGGGAAGCGATCCACGCGCGCGAGGGCGGGCGCTGTTTTTACTGCCTGCGGCGAGTGACCGCGGCGACGCGGTGCCTCGATCACATCGTTCCGCAGGTGCAGATGGGACGGAATGGCTATCGGAACCTGGTCTCGAGCTGCTCGGAATGCAATTCACTGAAAGGGGACCGGCGGGCGGAGGATTTTCTGCGGTGGCTGTACCGCGAGACGCGTTTGGAGAGCGGCGAGCTGAAGGAGCGGCTGGGGGCGCTGGAGAAGATGGCGGCGGGGAAGATGCGGCCGGAGGTGGCTGGGGAGGAGTGAAACGCGAGGGGAGGTAGAGGAGCTAAAGGAAGTAAAGGAGGTAAAGGAAACAGAGGGAGGTTTGTTTGCGGGCTGGGCGGCTCGGCTGATGTGGGACTGAGAGAGATGCGTAGCGAGGAGAGAGGCAGGTCGGCTTGAGAGAGAAGGATGGGGATGACGAGCGGCGGAATCGTTCAACGAATGGTAGGAATGTAGGGGAAAAAAATTAGAGCCGGGGTGCTCCGCTGAGGGGCCGAGGGACCCCGGCTTATCCTGCCCGCCTCCGCAGTGAGCGAGCAAGAAACTTGTGAGAAGTCCTTTTATTCAGAGCGCGCGGCAACCGTGATTAGGATGGCTGCGCGTCTTTTCAGAGCGCTCGGCGGCTATTGCTTCGAGTCGTCGTCGCCGCGGAGAAATTCGTAGCGCTCGATCGCGGCGACTACGCCGATGGCGCCTTCGTCGCGCGGCTCGGTGCGCTGGACGCGGCCGAGGCAGCGCACGCGGACCGGACCGGCCATGGTGATTTCGTTCGGCAGAGTCAGGAGAATTTCGACGGGCGAGCCTTCGCGAACGTCCTTGGAAAGAAAGAAGTAGACTCCGCGGGAGCTGACGTCGCGGGATTCGGTGCTGGTTTCGCCAACTGCAGCGCCCGTTGTCCAGCGGACAGTTAGCGGAAGCCGCATTTGGAAGCGTTGCGTGGTGCGGCGTTCTGAACCGGTCAAGGCATACCTCCTGATTGATGTCAGAGTGTATCTGGGAGCGGTCTAGGGAACAATAGGACTGCGGGTACAAAATCGATTCAATTTTGGAGGGTACGCGTGTACTAGGACGGGGTGGGCGGGGGGTGATCCGTGGGAAGATTTTGAGGGAGCGATGAGTGGGAATTGTGGTTGACGTAATTGACCCCTGCCCCTGGGGGCTTTTTGGAGGTGTTGATTCTAAAGGGAAGCGGGCGGCTGTAAGCGGTTTCGAAAGAACACTTGCAGAGGGTGCGTTGGAAGTGATGATTCTAAAGGGGTTGCGGGAGATGCAGTATTGAAAGACGAAGCTGGAGCAGCCTCTGTGTTGACCTGTGCTGATTTGGTTTGGGACAAGTTCGACAGGGCTGGGTTACTTCCTCCGGGCCATTCTGCCTGACGCTGTATTTCGGGTGTTTCCACTTTCATGCGATTTGGGCCAATATATCTGGTATGGGCGTCACGATGCTTTCGGGGCCGATCGGCGCGGGGAAGACGACCGTGGCCCGAGAGCTGCTGGTTTTGCTTCCCGCGCCGGTCTCTTACATCGAGGGCGATACGTTCTGGTCTTTTATCGACAAGCCCCACAGTCGCGATCGCAGAGAGGTGTTTCATGTGATCCTGCGCGCGATGACGGCTGCGGCCATACCTTTCGCGCGCTCGGGGTATGAGGTCTTACTTGATTTCTCTATCCCACCCCAATTCCTGGCGACGGCTCGCAAGATCCTGAAAGAAGTGCCGCTGAACTATGTTGTGCTCCGGCCGAGCCTGGCTGTTTGTGAAACGCGCGCAGCGTCACGCGGGGAAGGCCGAATTATCGATTACGCCGCTCATCGCGATTTTTACGCGATGTTTGAGGCACCCTCGGCGCACGTCGTCAGTGACGACGAGGCGGACGCGCGCGCCCTCGCCAAGCGTATTTATGAAGGCCTCAGTGCAGGGAAATTTGTCGTGGCGTAATCGTTTCGTGCGGCCTTTAAAGATCGCAAGCCGGCTGGTTTGCTAAAGTATGTTCGCTCAACGAATTGTTGCGGTGGGTTTCAAATCTGCCCCCCCAAGTTTGACAAACATGCGCCGCTTCGTCCGAACCACTCGACACCTGCAAAGTCAAATTCACAATCGTTTCGGAGAACTGAGGGTGTTCCACCCGCCTTTCGCGCTTAGGCGGAGGGGAGGAGGTCCCAGACGCGCCAGAAATCTTGCATTTGCGGGGGAGTGCCGAAGGAGACGCGGACGAAAGTGTTCATGGAGGGGAAGAGGCGGGCAATTTCTACGTTGTGCTGCTTGAAATGGGCGATGACGGCGGGGGCAGGGCGGTTGGTTTGGAGCATGGCGAAATTGGTTTGGGAGGGGATGACCTGGATGTTGCGGGATTTGGCCTGCGCGAAAAATTCCTGGCGGTCGCGGGCGTTGCGCTTTTCGCTCATCTGGACGTAGTCGAGATCGTCGTAAGCGGCGAGAGCGCAGTGGGCAGCGACGGCGTTGATGCCTTCTTTCAGGCGGAGGTTCGCGAGGGCGCGAATTTTTTCGGGTGAGCCGACGGCATAGCCGGCGCGAATTCCGGCGAGGCCGTACACTTTGGAAAAAGTGCGCGCGACGATGACGCGGTTGTCGAGCATGGGATTGTCGATGAAGGAGGAGTATTCGGCAGCGGAAGGCTCGACAAAGTGGTGGTAGGCCTCGTCGATGAGGACGGTGGTGGTGGCGGGGAGTTTGCGGACGAAGTCTTCGAGATCCTTGTGCGCGGTGAGGCTGGCGGTGGGATTGTTGGGATTGCAGATGTAGATGAGGCCGGTGTCGGAGCCGGTGCGGGCGAGCATGGCTGCGAGATCGTGGGAATAATTGCTGGTCAGCGGGACTTCGACGACTTCGGAACCGAGAATTTTCGCGAAGCGGCCGATGGCTTCGAAGGTCGGAAGAGCGGTGATGAGTTTTTTGCCAGGGCCGACGAACGCGGCGGCGCAGGTGTTGAGGATTTCGCCAGAGCCGCAGCCGAGGACCATTTGTTCGGGCGGAATGGAATGCGATTGCGCGATTCGGTCGTGAAGAGCTTTGTCGGCGGCGTCGGGATAGCGATTGACGAATTGCAGTGAGTCCTGCATCGAGGCGATCACTTTTTGCGAAGGGCCGTAGGCGTTTTCGTTGCGGCTGAGAATGATCGGGCCGCCGGGCTCGCTGGCGCGGGAGCCAGGGACGAGTTCGCTAAAGGCGAGATCGGCAAGCGGAGGAAGAGAGGCGGCAGCGACGGCTCCGGCGGCGGCATTGCGGAAGAAGTTTCGTCGTGTGATGGACATGGGATCCTCGCTGTTCGATTGGCTCAGAGAGTTGATAGCAGACAAATGTACGTGAGGTCAATCGCGAAGCAAATTAGAGTGCCTGGAGATTGGCGAGCTGGGCGAGACGGAGTTTTCCCCCGAGCCACGCTGTTGGGAGGGCAAGGACGACGAGCGCGACGGGATACCAGTGTGGCCCGAATGCGGGGCCGCCGTTCCAAGTGGCTACGGCGCCAGCGATGCTGGCAGCCAGGCCGAGAGCACCGAGAATCATGGAGTGCAGCATGGGGCGGTATGGCGCGAGGCGGGCAGCGATATAGCTGCCGGCGACACCGTAGGTGGTGCGGTAGATCGTGGCAAGGAGGAGAGTGTTTTCGTAGCCCGTCATGGACGCGCCCCAGGGAGGATAGACGTGCGCGAGATGGAGCAGCTCGTCGGTGCCGAGAGAAAGCACGATGCCCGTCAACATGCCCGCGAGTATTGCGGCAATGCTACGAGGTACGTTGCGGGAAGCCGAAGCCTGGTTCATGAGATCCTCCCGTGTGACCTGTAGAGGAAAGCGCAAGTGAGTCTTGATTGCCGAGGATAACCTGGAAGCGTCGCGGGTGAAAGTCAGGTCTGGTCGATCAGGCGGTGGTGGATGGCGTAGAGGGCGAGTTCGAGACGGTCGGAGACGCCTAGTTTATCGAAAATATTGTGCA
>JBARBE010000307.1:0-3990 GCA_049792735.1 Candidatus Acidiferrum sp. | reverse complement strand
CCTTTGAAAGCCACTTAATTTCGACGATGACGCAAACGTGGTCTGCAATCCCCGCTTCCAAGGCTGGTGTGACGCGCAACGTCTTGTGAGTTCGCGCGAAGTTGTACCACATATGATAAAGAGCAGCCTTTGAGAATCCGTTCGTCACCCTTTTGAAACGTTAAGGGTTTCACGGGCAGCGCCGGGCAGGCTGACGCACGCCGAACTTGTCAGACCTGTAAGAGGGAAACGGGTGTATACTCCCGGGCAAGCTGGATCCTGAAACGAGAATGCGCGGCTGAAATTTCGTTGTTAGGCCCGCTCTAGTTGCCGCCATAATCGCTTTGCGACATGGAGGAAACCCACGTGGCCTTGAAAATAACGAATCAAGAGATAGATGGAGTAGCCGTACTCGCTCTGGACGGGCGCATCGTGCTCGGAGAGGAAACCAGCGCTTTGCGCGAAAAAGTGAAGAGCCTGCTCGGCGAGGGCAAGAAGAACATAATACTGAACCTGGGCAATGTCACGCTGATTGACAGCTCCGGTCTTGGCGCGCTCGTCACCGCCTATTCGAGCGCGAAATCGGGCGGAGCGTCGCTGCGTCTTTGCAACTTAGGATCGAGATCCAACGAATTGCTGCAGATCACCAAACTCTACACGGTCTTCGAGATCTCCGAAACCGAAGCGGACGCGTTGCGCGCCATGGCGAAAAGGGCTTCCGCGGGTTGAATTGAAGCTGGCTATTGGGCCATGTTTCATGCGGCGATCAGTTCTACGAAACTCGTGTCCGAGCGCAGCGGACCGTGGGCTGGAACCACCCATATTGATACGGATCAGCGAGACTGTCAACTCCGGCTGAAAATTCCCCGTTGTACCGGTCGAAAATTCCCCACCCCTGAACTTCATGAATGGGACTCCTTGGCCTCGGACGGAGTGGAGCCCAGCGCCGTCTTTTGGCGCGTTTTGGGCGCAACGGAGTCCGAGGCCAAGGAGCGAGCCGCGAACTCCGCCCCTTCCTGTCCTCGGGGTGGCACCAGTCCGGCTTTGCGGCGGTCCTTCAGCCGGTAACTTTCACCACGAATGTTGATGGTCGTCGAGTGATGAAGCAGCCGGTCCAGTATCGCCGTGGCGATGATCGAATCACCGAAGATCGATCCCCAATCTCCGTAGCTCTTATTCGAGGTCAGGATGATGCTGCCTCGTTCGTACCGTGCGCTCACCAACTGGAAGAAAATCGTCGCTCCCAGATCGTCCAGCGGCAGATACCCCACTTCGTCGATCACCAACACCTTCGGCGCCAGATAGACTCTCATCCTCCTATCCAGCCGCCCTTCGCGATACGCTCGCCCCAAGTCCGCCGCCAGATCGTGCGCAGTGATGAAATACGCGCCCAATCCCGAGCGGATCGCCTCCTCCGCCAGCGCCACGCTCAAATGCGTTTTCCCAACGCCTGGCGGCCCCAGCAAAATGACGTTGCTAGCTTCGTGAATAAATCGCAGCGAACGCAGTTCCCGAATTTGCCGCTCATCCAGCGATGGCTGAAAACTGAAATCGAACTGCTCGAAGGTTTTCACGAAGGGAAAATGCGCCAACTGCAGCCGCGCCCGCAGATACCGAGTCCTTCGCGCTTCCACCTCGCAGCTCAGCAACTCATCGAGAAAGTCCGCGTAGCTCGGCTCTTTCTTCGACGCTTGTTCCAGTAAGTTTTCCAGCCTGGCTTCTACTGCTTTCAGCCCCAACGTCTCCAGCGCTGTCTGCAACCGCTCGATCGGAGTGTTCATCGCCCGCCTCCGTTCGCAGCACGCTCATAGGCCGCCAGCGAGCGCGTCTCCACCACCGGCGCGCTTTGCCGCAGATGAATCAGAATCTTGCTTTCCGCCCTTCGCACTCCCAGCGGGATCCCCTGATGGTGCGGAGCAAACGTCAACACACTATGTTTCCGCTGCACTTTTCCGTGCATCGCGATTCGCTCGCGCCCCGTGCGGATATCCACCTCCCCCGCAATTTCCTGCACCCACACGTCCTGGCCCGCGTACTGCCAGGGCACCGAATACCGGCTGCCTTGCCAGTCCACGTACGCATCCCGCGCCACCTTGCGCAATTCGCCATCCACGTACGGATACGGCGGCTGTCCCGCCAGCGACTGCAAGCTGAACTGTTCGACATCCCAGCGCACCGCCACTTGCTCGTGCGTCGTTCCGTGCACGCGCTGGTTCGCTACACTCCAAATCCACTCGCGCAGTTGCGCATTCAGATCGCTTAGGCTGCCCGGTTCGCGTCCTTGCAAACCGCACAGAAAATTCCGCCGCACGTACTTCACACCCGCTTCCACTTTCCCTTTCGTCTGTGCGCGATACGGCCGGCACAGTCGCGGCGTGAAGCCCCAGTAGCGCGCGAAGTCCTGAAACACGGGGTGCCAAACGATCTCGCCGCGCTCGTCGGTCCCCAGCCACACCGTCTTCATGCGGTCGTAGAGAATCTCTTCCGGCACGCCGCCGATCTGCTGGAACGCGGCTTCGTGCAGACGCAGCAATGTGCCCAGCTTCTGGTCCAGCGCCGCTTCTGCCACCATTCTCCGGCTGTAACCTAACGTGAAGGTGAAGCCGTGCAGCTTCTGTTCCTGCCCGGCGATCTCCAGCGTGCCCAGATGTCCCCAGTCCACTTGCGCCTGCTTGCCCGGGGCGGTCTCGAAGCGCCGTACTGCCACCACGCGTGCCCCGCTGCGTTGCGGCCGCAACCAGTCCGTCAGAATCGTGTAGCCGCCTGCATAGTTCCGCTCGCGCAGTTCCCGCAGCAGCACCCGCGCGTTCCACACTCCCGCGCGCAGCCGCTCCTCCAAGTACGGCTTAAATGCATCGAGCTTGCTCGGCTGCGCTGGCCGTGGGCCATACTCCGGCACCACCCCCGCCGCCCGTACATACTTGCGAATGGTCTTGCGGTCCCAGCCGGTCAACTCGCTGATCGCCTGGATGCTCATTCCTTGCCGTTGCAGTTCTTTGAGTTCTTGCACGTCGCTCCCCCTTAACAAGTTTCGGAACCTCCTCCATTTGGAGTGGGTCCCGGTTTACCACATCAAGGGGTGGGGAATTTTCAATCGGCATTATGGGGATTTTTGCACCGGCGCTGACAAGACAACTCAATTCGGATTCCATAACTTTCGTCATAGCCTTGCGACGTTTCTGGTTAGCCGGGGCAAGGACGTAAAGACGATTCAGGGGCTGCTGCGCCACGCCAAATCTTCTACGACTCTTGATCTGTATACGCAATCCAATGACGCCGCCAAGCTTGAAGCGCAAGAAGACATCGCCTTGGCGATCACGAGCACCGCAGCGGCGGATTAGCCCGATTGCAGGTGAATAATTACACGTGAAATTACAGGTGACGAATTAGAACCAATCGCTCATGGCACGGGAATGTTTTGCCGCCAGAAAAGCGGAATTGGTAGGCAAGCTAGGGTTGAAGGTTCATGCGGCGAAGAAGGTCCGCGAAGCGCGGGTCCGAGCGCAGCGGGTCGAGGAATGGGTCCGCCTTTATGGTAGATATAGAGCGGTCCTCATAACCCTTTTCCAACCACTCGAATGCCTTGTCCTTCTCCCCAAGGGTGCCATAGATTTCGGCAACTTCATCGGGCGCAACGTGGATTTGCTTCGAGAGTTGGCTCAATTTAGCGAGAACCATCTGCGCCTCCGCCCTTTTCCCCTCCAGCGCATAGTCGTATCCGAGCACCGCTATCGCACTTGTGTTGCCAGGAGAAATCGCCAACCACTTTTCAATCTCGACTACAGCTTCCTTATTCATGGATTTCTGGATGTAGGCCATGGCGAGGCATCCACACATCAGCGGAAAGCGGGGGTCCAGCTCGTCTGTTTTCTTGTATTGCTCGATCGCCTGGTCGTACTGCCGTGCCATGTAGAATGCCGCGCCCAAAGCTCTATTATTGAGCAGTGAGAGAGGATCAAGTTCCACGGCGCGTTTCGCCTCCGCGATGGCCTCCTCGAATCGTCCTATTTT
>JBARBE010000306.1:0-23546 GCA_049792735.1 Candidatus Acidiferrum sp. | reverse complement strand
CGATCTAGTCGTTTACCTCCAAGCCAAGCCCGAAGTTCTCCGTTCCCGCATCGCCAAAAAAGCCTCTCGCGACGAATCTCAGATCTCGCCCTCCTACATCGAGCAGGTCGCCGCCGCCTACGAACACTTCTTCTTCCGCTACGCCGCCTCCGACCTCCTCGTTATCAACACCTCGGACATCGATTTCGTCGAGCGCAGCGAAGACCTCCAACACTTGCTGAGACGTCTTCAGGAACCGGTTAAAGGCACCCAGTACTTTCTTCCACTCGCCTCTACTGAGTAGAGCATCTGGCGGTGCTCCGCAGTTTAGCTCGACGCCGCGTCGGGGCCATCTCCAAGACTTCTTCAAAAGGACCCAATACTTTCCCCCAGCGCCTCCGAATAACCTTCTCGTGTCTTCCCTCGGTCGTGGGGGAGGGCACGTTTACGCTGAACTTCGAAGGGCCGTGCCCGCACTTCGAATCGTCACTTGAAGGATCCCCGGCATGGACCCTGGTTCGGCCCCCTCGCTGCTTCGTGCGTTCACCCTCGCTCTTCCAGAACGCATCCGCTCAGGTGTGGTGCAAGAATTCTTCTTCAGTTGGGTCGTCCAAGGGCATTCTCATGAAATCAGGAAATTTCCAAATGGTTCGCTTTCCTTAAATGGAACGGAATTCGTCCCAAGTTGCTACGACTTCAATTCACTAACCGATCCGTTTCTCCCACTCATAACAAAGCCAGAAGAATACTTCTCTTTGGAATCAACATTTTAGCGGCGTTACGGGACCCAGCAGACGCGCCGCTACTAACAGGTCTGCTGTGGCACAAGATATGCATACTCACTCCCCGCACGGAGGGTTTCTGTTGAGAAACGCGGAGGGTAGTGCTGAAGCCACCGAAAAATCAGCAGCGTCCTAGCCGTTAGTCACTTGACTTTTCAGCTTGCGAATTTTGGACTGAGTTCCCAGCCTAGTTACTTACGTGTTGAGTTATAGAAAAGATTGTCGCAAGCCGCTCAGCATGTACCGTCGCCTTGACCTGCATCCGCGACGCTCTGCTCATATTCGATTTGTCTTGGCATGGGCGCTTGATGCGTTGTTGTGCCGAAACTTTATTTTAGAAATTCAATGATTCGAACGTGCGATGGCCCTGGTTTTAAGGAAAACGGAACGCCTTGTCATCGGTTGAACAGGAGAAGCTAATGCGCAAATTCATGTCCGTGAATACATCTCTACTGGCGTTCGTATTAGTCGCTCTTGCAGCCGGATGCGGCCGGGAACAAGCACCAAGTCCAGCGTCACCCATCGTCATTGCCACATCCCCCGCCAATGGCGCCACCGCTGTGCTGCTCAATACCACGGTCACCGCGACTTTTAGCTCGATCATGGCTCCGGCCACCATCAACACAACTACGTTTACGTTGACGGGTCCGGGAGCAACAGCTGTTGCCGGCGCAGTGACCTACTCTGGCACCACTGCGACCTTTACGCCGACGGCTTCTCTCGCCGCTCTTACTCTGTACACCGCGGCTATCACTACCGGAGCCACCGACCCTGGCGGTAACGCTCTGCAAGCAAATTATGTGTGGACGTTCACCACTGGCGCGCCAACCGTAATCTCGACCGTCCCGGCTAACCTGGCCACAGGTGTCCTCGTCAACACCGTCGTTTCCGCTACCTTCAGCGAGCCCATGAACCCCACGACAATTAACGCCGCCACTTTTACTCTCGTTGGACCCGGTGGAGTTCTCGTGCCGGGGATTGTCACTCGTGGGGCGGGCACTCCTCGGCTGGCCAGGGGAGCGCGCCGAGCGCCGGTCTCCATCTCAAAACCGCAAGTAGTTACCTACTCAGGTTCCACGGCGACTTTCACGCCCGATGTCGATCTTGCCGCAAATACCACATACACAGCCACGATTACCACTGGAGCGCAGGACCCCGCGGGAGCCGCACTGGCTGCCAACTATGTGTGGTCGTTTACTACAGCGCCGCCACCCGCGGTCGTCTCCACCGTCCCGGCAAATCTGGCGACCGCTGTTCCTGTCAACACGCCCATCTCCGCTACGTTCAGCGAGGCCATGAATCCTGCCACCATTACCGGGACAACCTTCAAAGTAGCCGGGCCCGGCGCCACTCCGGTCGCAGGTGTCGTCACTTATTCAGGCACGACAGCAACGTTTACGCCGACAGTGGTTCTCGCCAACAGCACCTTATTTACCGCCACCATCACCATTGGCGCGCAAGATCCCACCGGCGCTCCTATCCCCGCCAACTATGTCTGGACTTTCACGACCGCTCCGCCGCCTACCGTCGTTTCTACCGTTCCAGCAAATGGCGCCACTGCTGTGGCCGTCAACACGACCATCTCCGCCACCTTCAGCGTAGCGATGAATCCGACCACCATCTCGGGAACAACTTTTAAGGTGACCGGGCCAGGGGCTACTGCCGTAGCCGGCGCGGTCACCTACGCAGGCAACACCGCAACATTTACACCGACGGTCATCCTTGCCAACGGCACCTTGTTCACGGCTACGATCACGACCGGAGCGCAAGACATAACCGGCGCTCCTCTCGCCGCCAACTTTGTGTGGACGTTTACGACCGCTCCGCCTCCGGCCGTGGTTCCCCCCACTATTCCGCCAAACAACGCCCTCGCCGTCGCTGAAGGCGTCGTTCTCTCGGCCACGTTTAGCGTGCCGATGGAAGCTTCCACAATCAACACGACGACATTTACTTTGATGGGCCCAGGCGCAGCCCCCGTGACAGGAGCGGTCAACTACTCCGGCTCCACGGCCACATTCACTCCGGCTGCGCGCCTCGCGCCGTCTACTTTGTACACCGCCACAATTACTACCGGCGCGACCGACACCACTGGTGCGCCTCTCGCCGCGAATTACGTCTGGACGTTCACAACTGCGCCCCCACCGGCCGTCACTTCCACCGTCCCAGCCGGTGGCGCAACCAACGTTCCGCTCAACCAGAAAGTTGCCGCGACCTTCAATACCCCGATGACCGCTTCCACGATCACGGCGGCGGGAACCTTTACCTTGGCTACCACGACCGGCTCAACTGCTGTGCCAGGTACGGTCACGTATGACGCGTCCAGCAATACCGCCATCTTTACGCCAACCGCAGCCCTCACAGCCAGCACTCAATATACGGCTACGGTTACGACAGCCGCGCAAAGCGCGCAAGGCAACGTGTTGCCTGCCAACTACGTTTGGAGTTTCACAACAGGCACCGCGGCGAACGCCGTCGCGCCGACCGTCACTTCCACCGACCCTGCTAGCGCGGCAACTGGTGTCCCGCTCAATCAGAAGGTCGCCGCGAACTTCAGCACGGCGATGGACCCGTCCACGATTTCCGCCGCCGGCACATTCACTCTCGCGGCCACTGTCGGCGGAGCCGCGGTACCCGGAACCGTCTCCTACGCGGGCAGCACCGCCGTCTTCACTCCGACCGCGAATCTGGCTGCGAGCACGCAGTACACCGCCACAATCACGACCGCCGCCAAAGATCTCACCGGCGTCGCTATGACCGCCAACTACGTCTGGAGCTTTACAACCGGCGTTGCGACCAACCTCATCGGCTCAACCATCACCGTCACTAACCCTGCCAGCGCGGCTATTAACGTCTTCATCGACACCACCGTCAACGCCACCTTCAGCACCGCGATGGATCCAACGACCATCAACAACGGAACCTTTACCCTCGCCGTTGCGGGTGTGGGCGGAGCGCCGGTCAGCGGCACCGTCACTTACGATTCCGCTAGCCAGATCGCCACTTTCATGCCCTCGGCCAACCTCACCGCCAACACGCAATATACTGCCACGATTTCAAACATGGTCAAAGACCTGTCCGGCAATGCTTTGACAAGCGGGCCGGCATCCACTCCGCCGGATCCCTGGAGCTTCACCACTGGCACGGCCACCGACGCCGCAGGTCCAGCGATGATCAACCTCGGCTCCGCGGGCAGCTTTGCGGTGATGGCCACCGCCTCCATCAGCAGCACCGGTCCTGTCGTCATCAACGGCAACGTCGGTCTGGCTCCCGGCACTTCGCAAGGTATTCCGCCGGCCCAAGTGAATGGCACCATCCACGTCAACGATCCTATCGTCACGCAAGCGCAAGCCGATCTGCTTGCCGCTTTCAACGACGCCACAAGCCGCTCCACCAACGCGCAAACCCTGCCTGGAAACATGGGAGGGCTGACCTTCACTCCCGGACTCTATGTTAATTCGACCTCGGTCTTAATCTCCGGAGCGGGGCCTAACAACAACGTAACTCTCGATGCCCAGGGCGACCCGAATGCCGTCTTCATCTTCAAGATGGGCTCTACCCTCACCACTGGAGTTGGTTCACAGGTCATCCTCGCCGGCGGTGCCAAGGCTAGTCATGTCTTTTGGCAGGTCGACACTTCCGCGACCATCGACGTCGGCTCCATATTTCAAGGAAATGTCCTCGCTGCTACCAGTATCACCATCAATACCGGCGCAGCCGTGACTGGAAGCATGTTCAGCGGTGCTGCCGGGGGAACGGGCTCGGCCACGATTAACGCCAGCACCGTCACTGTCCCGGCGCCGTAGGTAGGGTGGGCGTCATTCGAAGCGCGCGCATTGCACACGATATACGGCCACGGAGCGGGTTCATTCTCCCGCTTCGCAGCCAGTAGGCACGATTCTGGAGGCGACAATGAAATTGGGAACACGCATTCTTCCCACCATGGCTATTGCTCTTTTATTGGTGCCTGCGCTTTTAGCGGACGACACCCCCAAGCCTGGTGACACGCCCAAGAAGGATGAGTCCGCGAGTGCCACCGCGGCTCCCGCCGCCGCTTCCAAGCCAGCTGGGAAAACTTCGCTCCCGCTGTCGCCAGCGCCCTCCGACCAGGCGCCCGCGGGCGAAGGACAAGGAAACCATTCACGCCGACACGCACGCCGAGCGGCCGAACAGAACGAATCGACTCCCAAGTTCGAGCTCTTTTTGGGCTACTCCTACTGGCGCGCTGTGCCGTACAGCAACGGAAATCGCATCGAATCCATGAATGGCGGCAGCACCTCGCTGGCCTACAATCTGAACAATCACGTCGGCTTGGTATTCGATTTTGCCGGCTTCGGGGCCGACTCCCTTGAATTCAACAGCCCTGGCGTGGGTTTCAGCCCTTCCCGCGTTGTGGACGCCGACGGCCAAGTCTTCACTTTCATGTTTGGCCCCCGCGTTTCCTTCCGGGATCATGGCCGGTTCACGCCGTTTTTACAGGTTCTCGGCGGGGCCGCACATGCCAGCGAGGTCACCCTGGACATTTGTAACGCCCCGATTTATGCCTGCATTCCGCTTCCCACGGAAACGGCGTTCGTCATGACTGCTGGCGGTGGGTTGGATTACAGACTCAATCATCGCCTGGCGTTGCGCCTCTTTCAGGCGGAGTACATGCTAACCCGCTTCCAGGATCCAACTTCCGTCACTGGCGCTAATGGTTGGCAGAACAATGTCCGCCTTTCCACCGGTATTGTTTTCCGCTTCGGCGGGAATCCCCCTCCGCCTCCTCCGCCTCCCAATCGCCCACCAGTGGCTTCCTGCTCGGCTGATAAGTCCATGGTCTACGTCGGCTCCGGCGACTTCGTCGCTGTCCGTGCGGACGCCGGCGATCCCGACAATGATCCTCTGACGTATTCCTGGACGTCCACCGGCGGCGCCGTCGAAGGCAACGGTCCAGAAGCCAGATGGAACTCTTCCAACACCACACCCGGCACGTATACCGTGAATGTACGCGTGGACGATGGACGCGGCGGCACCGCGGATTGCTCTGCGGCTATTCGGGTCGAGCCGCCCCCCAATCATCCGCCAACCATGAGCTGCTCCGCGGACCGCACTTCCGTCCCGGCCGGCGATACGGTGAACATCACTGCAACCGCCAACGATCCCGACAACGATCCCCTGAGCTATTCCTGGAAGTCCAGCGGGGGAGAAGTCCGGGGCCGCGATGCATCTGTGCGATTCGAGACCACCGGGCTTAGTCCCGGCAACTATACCGTCGATGGCCACGTCGATGATGGCCGCGGAGGCACGGCTGATTGCGAGCTGGGAATTGAAGTGCAGCAACCGCCGCCTCCGCCGGAACAGGTCGAGCTCGAAAGGGAGCTCTCTCTTCATAGCATTTATTTTGCGACGGCTCGTCCCACCGCGGCCAATCCCACCGCGGGCTTGCTTGGCAGCCAGGAACAAATTTTGGTCAAGCTTGCGGCAGACTTCTCGCGCTACTTGACCTTCAAGCCGGACGCCCACTTGATCCTCGGCGGCCACGCTGACCCGCGAGGCGGCGCGGAGTACAACAAACAGCTCACCGAGCGCCGCGTGGCACGCGCCAAGAGCTTCCTCGTCCAGCACGGCGTTCCCGCCGACCACATTGACACGCGCTCTTACGGCGAAGAGGACCAACTCACCGCCGAACAGACCAAGGAACAGATCGCGCAAAATCCCGACATTACGCCGGAGGAGCGCAAACAAATGCTGGACAACCTGCGGGTCCTCGTCCTCGCCAACAATCGCCGCGTAGATGTTACCCTCAGCACCACTGGACAACAGTCCGTGCGCCGCTACCCGTTCAACGCCAGAGATTTCCTGGCCCTCATCAGCCTCAAAGGCGGAAAAACGCCTCCAGATAAGAAAAAGCCCTGAAGACCAAATGTACCAGTTGTAATGCGAGCTGTCCCCAGCCTTCGACTTTGTCGAAGGCTGGCCTGCCGCTTCAGACGCACGATTTTGCCGCGCACTCATCCTGGCAACCGGTGCCGAGTCCAACGAGCGTCATTGAACCCTGAGCCAAGCCCGAGCTTTTCCAGCGGGCACTTGGGCGACACAGCATCTCCTCGATGCCTCAAACCGCTGCCTCAGTTGTTTCACAATCAAGCCATTAAGTCGCTGGCTCACGTTGACGCGACGCTCTGCCGAATGTTATAAAATACTGTTCAAACAGGCAGCGTCAGGCCCACCGTATCGCCCCTTCCCGGGTAGGGGGCACGGCGCGGCTGCCAACATGGTGGCCGTTCCATGGCCCCAAAGCGAGTGTTAGGCTACTCAACTTAATGCAAGAGATGGTTCATCAACTGGGAGACCTGGTCCTTCAGGCTGTGCCTACAGTCCTGATCATCCTCCTTTTTTACTTCATCTTGCGGGCGCTTTTCTTCAAGCCGCTGCTCAAAGTGATGGCTGAGCGCGATGCCCGCACCACCGGCGCGCAGAAAGCCGCCGAACTGGCCCAGGCTGCCGCCGTTGAAAAGGATAAGCAGTACAAGGATGCGCTGAAGCACGCGCGAGCAAAGCTGTATGCCGAACAAGAAGCAGCGCGGAAGAAGCTCCTCGATGAGCGCGCTGAACTAATCAAGCAGGCCCGCGTCGCTGCAGCCGCGCAAGTTGCTACCGCCAAGGAGCGCATCGCGGGCGAATTTGCAGCAGCCCGCCGCGAGCTTGAAACTGGTGTGCCGCAACTTTCCGCGGAAATTGCTGGACGTATTCTGCCATCACTGCCCCGGCGGCCCGGTGGCTCGACGAGAGAGGCCCGATGAGGCTAAGCGTAATGGTGCAAAGATCCCTTCGGCGCAACCGGCTGCGCGCCATGTCAATTTTGGGGTTGCTCTTTTTCTGCGTTGCCATGAACGCTAGCGCCGCTGAAGAGAAGGCGAGTCCCGCGGCTCAAACTGCCGACAGTATTTTCAAGTGGATCAATTTCGCGATCGTGATCGGAATCGTGGTCTGGCTTTTCGCCAAAAAATTGCCTCCCGTATTTCGGAGCAACGCCGAGAGCATTAGCTCCGCAATCACCAAAGCGACTGCGGCCAAAGAGGAAGCGGATCGCCAGGTTCGCGAAGCCGAGGCAAAGCTCGCGCACCTCGAGCAGGAAATTGCTACTCTCCACGCCGCTGCGCAACGTGAAGCTGCCGCAGAGGGGGAACACATCCGGGTGCTGACGGGGGTCGACGTGAAAAAAGTCGGCATCGCGGCCCAGGCGGAAATGGAAGCCGCGGAGCGTGCCGCCCGCCTGGAACTGAAAGCTCTGGCGGCGTCGCTTGCTGTTGACGGCGCCGAATCCCTTCTTGCAAAACAACTTACTCCCGCGGCACAAGAATCCCTGCTGGATACTTTCGTGAAGAGTCTCGAAGAGAGGCCGAATTGAAGTCCGCCAGTCTTCAATACGCCAACGCCCTTGCGGACGTTGCTCTGGCTCAAGGCGCGGCCGATTCCGCGCTGAAGCAATTGAGCGATTTTGGCGCTGCCTTCGCGATTTCCGGGGAACTCCGGAATTTTCTCACCAGTCCAGGTGTGCCCCGAAGCGCGAAGCATGGCGTGATTGAAAAGATCGCCGCGCGCGTCGGCGCAGGCAAGATCATTCGCAATTTTCTTTTTGTCATCGCGGACCATCAGCGCACGCACATCCTCCCGGAAATCATTGTGACTTTCGCCGATGTCCTCCGGCAGAGGCGGGGCTTCGCCGAGGCGGATATCTCCTCGGCCGTCGAACTAAGTGCCGCACAGAAAAAGAAATTCATGCAAACGCTCGAGCGCCTGACGGGCAAGAAAATTCAGGCAAAGTATTCGCTGGACCCCACGCTCTTGGGCGGCGCAGTGGTACGCGTGGGAGACACGGTTTATGACGGATCGGTGCGCAACAGCTTGAATGAACTGCGCGCGCGTCTCGCGGCACAGTAGCGGAACAGACTTCAGGAGCAGGCATGGCGAATATCAAAGCAGACGAAATTAGCAAGATTCTGCGCGAGCAGATCGAGAATTACGAGCAGACCGTTTCCGTCGATGAAGTCGGCGCCATCATCAGCGTCGGCGACGGCATCGCGCGCGTCCACGGCCTCGAAAAGGTC
The DNA here is from genome assembly GCA_049792735.1 of Candidatus Acidiferrum sp. Classification (GTDB taxonomy): domain Bacteria; phylum Acidobacteriota; class Terriglobia; order Acidiferrales; family UBA7541; genus Acidiferrum. Next base: position 14,695 of record JBARBE010000306.1, on the reverse strand, counting down.
ATGGCCGGCGAGATGCTCGCTTTCCCGCACAATATTTTCGGCATCGCGCTGAACCTCGAAGAAGAAGAAGTCGGTGTGGTGCTTCTTGGCGAGTCTTTCGAACTCAAAGAAGGCGACGTCGTCAAGCGCACCAACACCATTATGTCGGTTCCCGTGGGTGAGGCCCTGATCGGCCGGGTGGTCAACCCGCTCGGCGAGCCGCTTGACGGGAAGGGCCCCATCGTTTCGAAGCAGCGCAATCCCCTCGAACGCATCGCGCCCGGCGTGCTCGACCGCCAGCCCGTGCGCGAGCCGCTCCAAACCGGCATCAAGGCCATCGATGCTATGATCCCCATTGGCCGCGGCCAGCGCGAGCTCATCATCGGCGACCGCCAGACCGGAAAGACCGCCGTCATTCTCGACACCATCATCAATCAGAAGGGCGGCGACGTTATCTGCATCTACTGCGGCATCGGGCAAAAGCGCTCGACGATTGCGCAGGTCGTGAAGACCCTTACCGACGCCGGCGCCATGGACTACACCATCATCGTCGCTTCCAGCGCCGCTGAACCTGCGTCCGTGCAGTACATCGCTCCGTACGCCGCCTGTGCCATGGGCGAATATTTCCGGGACAACAAACGGCACGCCGTCGCGTTTTACGACGACCTTTCCAAACACGCGCAGGCCTACCGCGAAATATCTTTGCTCCTGCGCCGTCCCCCGGGCCGCGAAGCTTTCCCAGGCGACGTTTTCTATCTCCACTCGCGCTTGCTCGAACGCGCTGCGAAGTTGAACGACAAGCTCGGCGCGGGTTCACTCACCGCGTTGCCCGTAATCGAAACGCAGGCCGGCGACGTCTCCGCATACATTCCAACAAACGTGATCTCCATTACCGACGGCCAGATCTATCTCGAAGCCGACCTCTTCAACGCGGGCATCCGCCCCGCCATCAACGTCGGCATCAGCGTCAGCCGCGTCGGCGGCAATGCGCAAATCAAGGCCATGCGCCAGGTGGCCGGCACTCTGCGTCTGGACATGGCGCAATATCGCGAACTCGCGGCATTCGCGCAATTCGGCTCCGATCAGCTCGACAAAGTTACGCAGGCACAACTTGCCCGCGGCCAGCGTCTCACGGAAATTCTAAAGCAGGATCAGTACGTGCCGCTCTCGGTCGAAAAACAGGTGCTCAGCATTTTCATTGCAACCAGCGGCGCGATGGATAACGTGGCCGTCACGGATGTCCGCCGCTTCGAGCGTGAGTTCCTGCAATTTGCCGAGACCAACTATCCCGCGCTGCTCAAGAATATTGCGGCGAAAAAAGCTCTCGACGACGCCATTAAGGCCGAAATCAAAACCGCCGTTGATGCGTTCAAAGAACGCTTTACCGCTGCCGTCGCCGCCGCTGCGAACTGAGGCTGCCGACTAGCAAACGACCATGCCCACACTTCTCGATTTCCGGCGCCGTATCCGCTCGGTGAAAAACACCCAGCAGATTACCCGTGCGATGAAGTTCGTCGCCGCGGCCCGTCTGCGCCGCGCACAGGAAGCTGCCCTCGCCGCGCGCCCCTTCGCTAGGGAACTCGCGCGTGTCTTGCGTTCAATTATGTCGCGCATCGAGCAGCCGGAGCATCCGCTACTCGCCCATCGCCCGGAAGAAAAAATTCTCGTTGTCGTGATGACTGGCGAGCGCGGCCTCGCCGGAGCGTTCAATTCCAATATTTTGCGCAAGGCCAGCGAATTCTTCCGTCCGAACAAGGGTAAGAAGATTTCGGTGATTCCGGTGGGGAAAAAGGGCCGGGACGCTCTAAAAAAGGCCGGCTTTCATTTTCCCGCGGAATACATAAACGTTCTGGCTCGCGTCAATTTCGGAACCGCGCGCGACATCGCTTCCGTGGTCACGGATCTCTATACCAAACAAGAAGCCGACTCGGTGTACATCGTCTTCAGCGAATTCAAGACGGTCATGACGCCGAACCTCGTCGTCGAAAAGCTTTTGCCCGTTGAAGCGCTTAGCGCCGCCGAGGAATCCGCCGCCGAACGGGCCTCCGCACAGGTCGACTATATTTACGAGCAGCCTAAGGAAGTGCTTCTTGACCGGTTGCTTCCGCGCTACATCGAAACGCAAATTCTCCGCGCCATGCTGGAATCATCCGCCGCCGAACACGCGGCCCGCATGACCGCGATGGAATCCGCCACAAAAAACGCCGGCGACGTCATCGAAGCCTTGACGCTTTACATGAACAAAGTGCGCCAAGCGGCCATCACCAAAGAGATTATTGAAATTGTCAGCGGCGCAGCATACGGCGCTTAGGAGAAAGCATGGCAGAAAAATACGCAGCGGTCGGACACATCGTGCAGGTCATTGGACCGGTGCTCGATCTTCAATTTGAAGCGGGCCACTTGCCCTCCATTTACAACGCAGTCCGCATCACCAGCGAAGGATTCAACGTTCCTGAACCGATCGACGTTACCGCCGAAGTCGAGCAGCACCTCGGCGAGGGCCGCGTCCGTTGCGTCGCGATGGAGCCGACGGAAGGTCTCGTCCGCGGCATGAAAGCTTGCGATACCGGCGCGGGCATCACGGTTCCCGTGGGACGAGCGACTCTCGGCCGCGTGATGAATGTACTCGGCAAGCCCGTCGATCAACTCGGTCCGCTGACAAGCAAAACAAATTACCCCATTCATCGCCCCGCTCCGCTCTTGCTGGACCAGTCCACCACCCTCGAAATGTTTGAGACCGGCATCAAGGTCATCGACCTCATCCAGCCCTTCTTGAAGGGCGGCAAAATCGGATTGTTCGGCGGCGCCGGCGTCGGCAAAACTGTTCTCATTCAGGAGTTGATCAACAACGTCGCCATGCAACACGGCGGCGTTTCCGTCTTCGCAGGGGTCGGCGAGCGCACCCGCGAGGGAAATGACCTGTGGCTGGAATTTCAGGAAGCCGGCGTCGTTGTTCCCGGCAATTCGGAAAAGTCCCGCGCCGCTTTGATTTACGGCCAGATGACGGAACCGCCCGGCGCGCGCCTCCGCGTCGGCCTTACCGGCCTGACGGTTGCGGAGTATTTCCGTGACGAGGAGCATCTCGATGTGCTCCTCTTCATCGACAATATTTTCCGTTTCGTCCAGGCCGGCTCGGAAGTTTCCGCGCTTCTCGGCCGCATGCCCTCCGCCGTCGGTTATCAGCCGAACCTCAACACCGAAATCGGCGAATTGCAGGAGCGCATCACCTCGACGAAATCCGGCTCGATTACCTCGGTGCAAGCCATCTACGTTCCCGCCGACGATTACACCGACCCCGCTCCGGCCGCGACGTTCACGCACTTGGACGCCACCACGAACCTCAGCCGCCAGATCGTCGAGCGCGGCATCTATCCCGCCGTCGATCCGCTGGCCAGCTATTCGCGCATTCTCGATCCGCGCATAGTCGGCGCGGAGCACTATGCAGTCGCTCGCGGCGTGAAATCGATTCTCCAGCGCTACAAGGATTTGCAGGACATCATCGCCATTCTCGGTATCGAAGAACTTTCGGACGAAGACAAGCGTACCGTGGCGCGCGCGCGCAAAATTGAAAAATTCCTTTCGCAGCCCATGTTCGTGGCCGCGCAATTCACCGGCCTCGAAGGCAAGTACGTCAAAATCGCAGACACCGTCCGCAGCTTCAAGGAAATCGTCGAAGGCAAGTACGACGACATTCCCGAGCAGGCCTTCTATATGGTCGGCACGATCGATGAAGCCCTCGCGAAGGCTGAAAAAATGAAGGCGAGCGCCTAGAAACGCAAATGCTTCCTGACTCCATCGAGTTGGTTATCGTCACGCCGGAAAAGCAATTTCTGCGCGAGAGCGTGGTTGAAGCCATACTGCCCGGCTCGGAAGGCGCTCTCGGCGTTTTGCCCGGTCACGCCCCACTGATGACTGAGCTCGGCATCGGTGAGCTGACCTATCGTGGCGCTGGCGCAAACCCCAGCGGAGCTCTCGCCGTCATACAAGGCTTCGCTGAAGTTTTGGGCGACCGCGTCACCGTTCTTGCGGAAACTGCCGAGCGTGCCGCGGAAATAGACCTCGGCCGCGCCGAAGCAGCAAAAGCCCGCGCGGAGAAGCGCCTGGCCGCCGGAGATCCGAGTATCGATTTGGACCGCGCCGCCATCGCGCTCCAGCGCTCCCTCATTCGTATCCAGGTAGCGCGCAAGTATCGCGGCCTGCCTATCGAGGCTCGCTAACTCTTGCTAAAATCCTCTCCCATCGCGGGCATTGCGACCCCATCCTCGATCCAGCATCTAATGTAGCCGGAGCCCTGGATGGAAATGGTGACCTTGTATACCGCTGCATGGTGCCCGGACTGCCGGCGTGCAAAATCATTCCTAAAAGAGCGCGGCATCGAATTTCGCGAAGTGAATATCGAAGGAAATCCTTCCGCGGAAGAAATCGTCGTGAAAGCCAACGACGGCAAGCGCAAAGTCCCCACCCTCGAAATGGGCGGCCGCTATTTTGCTTGCAGCCCCTTTGACCCCGAACAATTGGCCGAGGATCTGAATATTCCGCTGAATCCCTGACCCCGCGCATCCCCAAGACTGCGATTTTCCTTTCCCGCAAAATCTGCAACCATCTGCTTGGCTTCGGCAAACAATGATGTAAGCTGTGCAGTCTCCGGAGGTCCCGATGCGCAGTTTGAAAGAAGGTTTCGTTTGGGTTGCTTCGATTCTTTCGCTCCTTTTTTGCACAATGGGCGCGAATGCGCGCGTCACTCGCGTCGAAATCATTTCCCGCTCGGACATTCAGGACGGTCGCTCTTTCGGCCTAGCCGGCGCCTATGAAAAAATCGTCGGCCGCGTTTACTTTGCGGTTGACCCCGCCAACATCCACAACCGTCAAATCGTCGATCTCGATAAAGCCCCGCGCAACGCGCGGGGAGAGGTCGAATTTTACGCGGACCTCTATCTCCTGAGGCCCAAAGACATGGACAAAGGGAACGGCGCCGTCCTCTTTGAAGTTTCGAACCGCGGCGGAAAAGGAATTCTGCATATCGTGAATGGCGTGACCTCCTCCGATCCGAAAGCGGAATTCGGCGACGGTTTTCTCCTGCGTCAGGGTTACACCATCGCCTGGGTCGGCTGGGAAGCCGATCTCGCCGAGACAGGCGACCGCCTGCGCCTTTTTGCTCCCATTGCTCACGATCCAGATGGAAAAACGATTCGTGGCCTGGTGCGTTCGGATTACACGCCCGCGCAAGAATTGAAGGACATGCCTTTAGGGCATTTTCTACTCGGACCAACCGGGGGGAAGAGCTATCCCGTCGATGATCCTGCCAGTTCGAAAAACATTTTGACAGTGCGTGACACGCCCGATGGCCTGCGAAAGATTATTCCTCGCACCCAGTGGAGTTTCGCCCACACTGTGGACGGCAAAATCGTCGCCGATCCTCATTACATTCATCTCGATGCCGGATTTCAGCCAGGCAAAATCTATGAAGTCGTTTACGAAGCGAAAGACCCGGTCGTCGTCGGCCTGGGCCTGGCATCCGTCCGCGATTTTCTCTCCTACCTGAAATACGACCCGCATTCCACCGCACCAATTCATCGTGTCTATGCAGTGGGAATATCGCAAAGCGGCCGTTTTCTTCGCCATTTTCTCTACCAGGATTTCAACGCCGATGAGCAAGGCCGCCAGGTGATGGATGGCGTCATCGCCCACGTCGCGGGTGCCGGTCGAGGCAGCTTCAATCATCGTTTCGCCCAGCCTTCCCGCGACGCCCAGCCACTTTCCAGCATTTTCTTCCCCACCGATTTGTTCCCTTACACCGACCTCCCCGAATCCGATCCGGAGACTGGCGAGACAGCAGGTCTTCTCGACTCCGTAAACAAATCACATACCGCGCCGAAGGTGTTCTTCACCAACACTTCGTACGAATACTGGGGCCGCTCCGCGTCTCTCATTCATACCTCTGCCGACGGTTTGAGCGATGCCAAGCTCGGCGAGAATGTTCGCGTCTACATGCTCGCTGGCTTGCAGCATTTTTCCGCGCCATTTCCTCCGAAAAAGAGCAATCCCAACTCCCCGGATTCGAACGCGCAACATCGCTACAATCCGAATCCCATCCAGTGGTATTGGCGCGCGCTGATCACGGACATGGACCAATGGGTGAAAGACGGCACCCCGCCTTCGTCCAGCACCTATCCGAAAATTGCCGATGCCACGCTCGTGCCCCTAAACAGATGGAATTTCCCCAAAATTCCCGGGGTCAACAAGCCCCACGAAGTGAGCCTGGCATACCATCTTGATTTCGGCCCGTTATGGAAAGAAGGCATCATCGCTTTCGAACCGCCCAAAGTCGGCAAACCGTTTACCGTCCTCGTTCCGCAAGTCGACGCCGACGGCAACGATGAAGGCGGCGTCAGCCTGCCGGAATTACAAGTCCCGCTCGCTACCTACACTGGCTGGAACCTGCGCGATCCCAGCATCGGCGCATCCGATTTGCGGCTCAGCTTCTACGGTTCGTTCATTCCCTTCGCGAAGACGGCGGCCGACCGTGCGAAAACCGGCGATCCGCGGCTCTCCGTCGCGGAACGTTATGCATCGCGCGACGAGTACATGGGTAAATTTGCCGATGCAGCGCTGAAGCTGATCCACGAGCGTTTCATGCTGCCCGAAGACCTGCCCGCCGTGCTCGAACGCGGCCAGCGCGAATGGGAAGAAGTCACTGGACAGAACTGATTCGGGCGGCAAGACGCACCCGACAAAATGGAGGTCAGATGAATCGAAATCGCCGTGATCTTTTGAAAGGCGGGAGCGTCGCGTTGTTGGGCGGCGGCCTTTTCAAGCGCATGGACAAGATTGACGGAATGCAAACGCCAGCCGCTGCCGGCTCGCTTGCGGAAATCGCGAAGAGCCGCGGCACAGGCGCCAGCGAGAAGTTGCTTCTGGGCCCCACGCCTGGCGAAGAGGGTCCGCCCGAACCTGCAAAGTACGATCGCCTCCCTCTCGAATGGAACAAGCAGACGGTCGCACGCTTCAAGGAGCAACTTGCGCAAAAAGACGTTCAAGCCTTTCTGGTGCGCGATCAGCTCAACATCATCTATCTCACTGGCTATTGGCACACGCACACGGAGCGCCCGCAAAGCGTCTTCATGAACAAAGATGACGCTGATCCTTGGTATTTCTATCCCGCGCTGGATCGAGATCTGGTGAAAGGTTGGTGGTTCGGCGGCGGACTCGAGTATTTCGACACCAAGCACGCCGAAGGCGGCTTCCCGGAGCAGGGAAAAGTCGTGCAAGGGAAGACCGTCGATTTGTTTGAGATGCTTCTCGAAGGGATCAAAGCAAAAGGCGTGCAGGGGAATAAAATCGGTATCGATGGCAAGCTCTACGCCGACGAACTCGCGACCGCAAAAAAGGTTCTGCCGAAAATCAAATGGGTAGACGTCAGTCAAATTCTTCTGGACATGCGCGAGGTGAAGGGGCCCCAAGAACTTGCGCTGATTCGGCGAGCGTACACCTATTTTGACCGCGCCCACGCGTACGCCCGCGATTACATTCTCACCTACGGTACAGACGTGACCGATTACGAAGTCGGAGTCGCAAGCACATTCTGGATCAACAACATTTTGTATTCGGAGTTGGATCTCGCCAATGGTTTGCCGCATCACGGCGTGCAATCCAGCGTCGAAATCGATTGCCGCGTCGGCCGGCTCTGTGCCTATCCGCACCCGAACCAGCCGCGGTTCAACCGCATCCAGCGCAATATGCCGTTGCAGGTCGATGGCGACGCATACATCGGCGGCCACGGCGGCGAAAACTATCGCATGTACATTCTCGCCGATGATGCGGGGCAATTCGATCCGCACATGCAGAAGATGTGGGAAGTCAGTCAGCACACCTGCGATATGCAAGTGGAGCTTCAGAAAGAAGGCTCGACCTGCTCGAGCGTCGCCTACGAAATTCACAAATACCAGGTGGCGCAAGGCATGCAGGACTACATTTACCATCGTCCCGCGCACGGAGAAGGCTCAGAAGGACACCAGCCGCCATATATGTCGCTCGGCGATTACACCGTCCTGAAAAAGGGCATGTGCTTTTCCGAAGAGCCCGGCCTCTACGATCCGAAAACGGGAGTCGGCTTCAATTGGAGCGATCAAGTGGTCACCGGCGTAAAGTCCGGCTACCGCATGAGCCGTGTGCCATACTCGAAGGAATGGAGCTGGATAAAAATTTAGTTAGGCAGAGTCTGGCGCCTTGTGCCCGGCGAACGACAAGAAGCCGCGTCTCCGATTTAATGCCCTGCGCGTAATAAAATTGGAAAAAAACCGCTTGTCCGTGATGTCGTTGGAAGTGGAAATCGTAGGAAAATTGTCTGGCACACCAGAAAGATCCATCTCGTTATTCGTGAGATTAAATTCTAAACAAGTTTGCAGTGCACTCCCGTGAAGTGCAAAATCGAGTACAGTTTTGCCGGTCGGATGTGGCAAGAGGGAACGTGGCTGAGCCAAAAGCGGAATACGAAAAGCGGTTGGAACAACGCTCGCGGACGGTCAGCGAGCAGGACCGCGTGCACCTGCGGATTGGCTATGCGAAGTTGATTGTGATTGCCGCCGGATTGTTCTTGGCATGGATTATCTTTGCGGAACATTTGTTGTCGATTTACTGGCTGATTGCTCCGGTTGCGGTTTATGCGCTGCTTGGGATTTTGCACGCGCGGGTCTTGCGGGCTAAGGCGCGCGCGCAGACTGCGGCGGAATACTACGCTAAGGGAATCGCGCGGATTGAGGATCGTTGGGCGGGTACCGGACAGACGGGTGAGCGTTTCCGCGATACGAATCATGTGTACGCGGAAGATCTGGATCTCTTCGGCCGCGGCTGCCTGTTTGAATTGCTTTCGACGGCACGTCTGCCGATGGGCGAAACCCGCCTGGCCAATTGGTTGACTGCAGGATCGGATTTGCGAACGATCCAGGACCGGCAGAAATTGATCTTAGAGCTGCGCGAAAAAGTAGACTTGCGCGAAGATTTGGCGGTAACCGGAGAGGAATTGCGGGCCAGGCTGAATCCCGAGTCGCTGATCGAATGGGCGGAGGCCAAGTCGATTTTGCCTCGCGGAATTTGGCGCCTTGTGATGGCGGTGCTGGCGATAGGGGCAGCTGCGGGAATTGTTTATTACTTCGAGAGTGCGACGCTTTGGCCGCTCTTAAGCGTCTTGGTAATCGAGGCTGTCGTGCTAGCACGGCTGTGGCGTAGGGCGCATGCCGTGATCGAGGGAGTCGACTCCAATGCTGAGGGCCTGCTGCTTTTCTCTGAAATTCTGGCGCGGCTCGAGCGGGAGCCCTTCGCATCGGCGCGATTGCAAGAGATTGCAGCGGAATTGAAGGACGGGGACGAGCCGGCTTCCCGCGTCGTGCGCAAATTCGCCCGTATCGTCTATTGGATCGATGCCAACGACAGTTTGCTTGCACGCATGTCCGAGTTGCCATTTCTTTATAGCGTGCAAGTAGGCATGGCGGCGGAAGCGTGGCGTCGCCGTTGGGGCGCAAAGATGCGGCGTTGGGCGGATCTAACCGGCGAGATGGAAGCGCTGCTTTCTCTGGCGTCCTATTCCCACGAACATCCTTCCGATCCTTTCCCGGAATTTGTCAGCGCGGATGACGGTCTTGGATTCTTCGAAGGAGAAGAATTGGGCCATCCGCTGATCGCCTCAGAGAAATGCGTACGAAACAGTGTGCGGCTCGATGCGAAGGCACGCGTGCTGCTCGTCAGCGGCTCGAATATGTCCGGGAAGAGCACACTGCTCCGCGCGGTCGGAATCGATACCGTGCTGGCCATGGCAGGAGCGCCGGTTCGCGGCGCGCGGCTGCGCCTGACGCCGCTGCGCATTGGAACGCGGATTCGCAGCACCGACTCGCTACAGGAAGGCCGGTCAAGTTTCTACACGGAAATTCTGCACATCCGCAAAGTATTCGATGGCGCGAATGAAGCGGTCCCGCTGATTTTTTTGTTCGATGAGCTGCTCGAGGGAACGAACTCGAAGGACCGGCGAATCGGTGCGGAAGGGCTTATCCAGGCGCTGCTGAAACGGCGCGCGATCGGCATTGTGACGACGCACGATTTGGCGTTGACCGAAATTGCGCCTGCCATGGGAAGCGTTTTGCGCAATATGCATTTCGAGGATCAGGTTGTTGACGGAAAAATGCGCTTCGATTACAAGCTGCGCGATGGCGTAGTGGAAAAGAGCAACGCCCTGGAATTGATGCGCTTGATTGGTCTGGAAATGTAGCTCGAAACTTGGGCGGTGCCGATCAAAAGCGCGGTTCTATTTAAAGGGCGACGCCGCGGGATTGGCCTCGTTCGCCGATGGAATTCGCGCTTCCAAAGACAGATTTGAACGAATGAGGGATTCGACCTGATTCCACACCGCGGGATCGCATTCGATTTGAATGTGCGGCCTCATGAAAACACGGTCCCACCACGGATATTGGCCGCACGAGAGCGGTTTCGATTTGTAGTCCGCCCGGAAATTGCCAAGGATTCGTGTGCGCGCCGGATTAGCGGCGCGAATCTTCGGCTGCCCATGCAGAAAACCATCGAGCTGATAAAAGTTCACAGCCTGCGCCACGTTTGCTGGAATCACTGAGTCATTTTCGCCGAGTTTCGAGACGCTATCCACCTGAATCGTGAGAAGGACGGGAATGCCGTCTTTTCCAAGCTCGCGCGCGAGCTCTACGGTTTCCGAAGCGCCCCAGCTATGGCCAAAGATAATGATGCGGGCGTTCTGCTTTTCTTCAGGAGATAAGCTTCCATCGCGGTTGGCATCGAGAAGGCGCAGGACTGCGCGATAGGCGTCCTTGCCGCGATGGTTCTCAAACGTTTGCACGTAAATCCCGGAAGCATATTCTTCGCGCAGCCGGTCGACGAGCTGCACTTCCGTGTGAACGGCATCATCGTGTCGAACAAATCCACCGACGAAGCCAATCACGATCGCCGGCGGAGCAGCGGCGACGGCTGCGGGAGTAGCGTGTGGATTGGAACTCACCCCACCAGAGACGAGAAGCAGAACAACGACCAAGAACAAGACCCGGACCCAGGAAAGCATTTGCCGCACCGTGACGGGAAACTACATCAACAGAGATGACGGAGACAAGACTAAAGTTGCGCAAAATAAGAGGGGAGAAAATGGTACGGAGCGGCGAAAAGGAATGGGAAAAATGCCTTAGTACTCACAGGACTCGCCCGAAATGAGCACTCACGGGAAAGGGACAGCGGAGAAAGAAACTGCGCGTGCGTTGGCCGACGGCGAGGCGCTATTGCTGTTTGCGGCGGTGGAGATGGATCTCTCCTTGAAACTCTTAATGCGCGCGGTCTGCAACATGGCCCAATCGCTCTTGAATTCCGGCATAATCTCGCGGCTATGCTTGGGGCTTTTCAGGTAGTGATCCGCGCGAGCGAGAATGATGGCGTAAGCCCACTGAGAATCCGTTCCAGGAGCAAAGAGGTTGCTTGCGCTCAGGCCCAACTTTTCGGGATTGCCGCCCTGCGAGAGATCAAGCCAAAGAGCGCCGTTGGCGTCGACGGAGGGGGTTCCCGTTCGATCAAGATATTTGAAAAGGCGGCCGAGGAAGTTGGCATCAGGGATCACTTCGCGGCTGATGGCGTCATCGGCGAAGCCGCTGAATTCTTCGCGATATTGTTTCCATTCCTTTGCAGTGCCCACCAGTTGCGCGCCTTCCGTCTCAACGACCGCTACGAGTTCCGCTTCACGGGAGGCATTATTCTCCGATTTCGCCTGGCGTATTTCCAGATCGAGATCAGAGGCTTCGGCAGTGGGATGCTGCTCCAGTTCATGCTCGGGATTGAAGCGGCCCGTGAGCAGGTAAGATGCGGCAATAAACGGCAATTCATGGTCCGCAAAGATGAGCATGGGCACGAGGAGCTTTTTGGAGTGATACAACTGTTCGGTTGCATTGCGGCATTCGGTGCTGCGCTTGATGGTACCGGGCAACTGGGCGAAATGAAGAACACGGAACTGCGCTTCGGGATGACGCGCGGCGTACCGGGCAAAAGAGCGGGCGATGGCTTTGGGGGTGATCAGGCCGAAGTCGTTTAGATAATCGGCCCGCGCGGCATGGGGATAATACGTATTGAGGATGTGCCGAGCGAACGTAGCGCAATTGCGCGTGATGCCGTTGAAATGATTTTGATTGGGGAGAGAATTGAATTCGTTAATGAGCGCGAGATCCTGTTCAACGGTGGTCGAGACGACGAACGCATACACGCTGCGTTCGAGCGTGGCGCCGACCATTTCGCGCCATTCGGCTTTGTTGCTCGTGCGGCACTCGGCCGTGTTGCACAGGCCCGCGAGATATTTCTCGCGATATCTTTCCTCAAGGACATGCTTGATTTTTTGTGAGCCGAACAACGGACGGTTCTGCGGATCTTCAACGCCATACAGATAAATGGAAAGCGGGACGATGTTCCACTCGAAGGGCTGGTCTTCGCCAAGAGTGGTGTAATTGCTCATGACCGAGCCTTCTTCACCGGGGCGGCATAGGCGGAGTTTGATGGGCGATTCCGCGCAGATCCTCGAGAGATAGACGGCGCTGTGGCCGGAACCGGAGATTCTGGCGAAACTGGTATCCAAGGACTCGTTGAGAAGGAGGCCAACGTCTCCATAGGCGGAGGACGGGGCAAGGCTGACAAGCACGAGACCTAGTACCGCCGCCAATCGTGCGAAGATTGCCACACGACGGGCCAAAAGCCTGGCCAATCCCGTTGGTGAAGGGTTTGGAGTCAGCTCGGGCACAGCAATAGGTCTCCTTTCTGCCGAAGGCTTGAAGCTCTATTTTAACGGGCCGGGGAGATTCGCGCGGGCCCTGTAGGGGCTGGAGTAATAGTGCTTTGGGCAATTTCCAGCCAGCACTTAGGGACAGGTAGTTCTTCCGTAAACCATTGAAACGGAATGACCTACCACCATTATTGGATGCCCAAATCGGACCGAGGGTTGCGCTCAAGGCTGCAGAGGCTGGCACCCTGTGCGGGTCGACCCGCAGCGCTTAACAAACCTCTTGTGCAGGCCAAACCCCTATCAAATAACCCAGCTGGAAAGAGGGAGTTGCGCTCGGGCCTTGCCGTGCGATTGCGGTTCGATGGATGCCCCAGGCGTCCCGCAAGCGCGGCGTGGACCAACCTAGGGGCGGAGCCTTGAGGAGCCCTTGTCTATGCCTAACCGGCTAGCGGCGTGGTCTCCTCCTGATGAGGGCGGAGTCGACTCCATCATCTCGGAAAAACTCTGACGAACGCCGTGAATCAATGAAGAGCGCACAACCGCCGGATTCGAGGTTGACAACTTCACGGGGCGCTCTTGTAATGAATTGAATGCATTCCATGCTCAATCCAGCTCTTTATCCCTCGTGACGAACTCCGCAAAATCAGAAGATTCCAGAGGCGGATCGAAACAGCACGCCATCCTGGTCGCGGCGGGGATTTTGCTCAGCCGGATCGCGGGGCTTATCCGCGAGCGGGTGTTCGCGCACTACTTCGGCAACTCCGATGCAGCGGATGCTTTCAAAGCCGCGTTCCGCATTCCCAATTTTCTGCAGAATTTATTCGGCGAAGGAGTGCTTTCCGCTTCATTCATCCCCGTCTACGCCAAGCTCCTGGCACACAAAGACGACGAAGAGGCGCGACGGACGGCGGGAGCCGTTGCGGCGCTCCTGGCGCTGACCACTTCGTTGATCGTGTTAGTCGGCGTTCTGACGACGCCGTACTTGATCGATGCGATCGCGGGGGGATTCACCGGGGCAAAACGCGAACTGACGATTCGCCTTGTGCGCATTCTCTTCCCGAGCGCTGGCTTGCTTGTTTTTTCCGCGTGGTGCCTGGGCGTTCTGAATAGTCACCGGCGCTTCTTCCTTTCTTATGCAGCGCCAGTGGTGTGGAACGCGGCCATGATTGGCACGATGTGGGGATGGGGACGCCACAACGCCGAGTTTCCGCTTGCCCAAATCCTGGCGTGGGGTTCGGTGGCGGGAAGCGCGTTGCAAGTCATCGTACAGTTGCCTGTCGTGCTACGGCTTCTGAAGGGCCTCCATCTTTCGCTGAACTACAACACGGAAAACGTAAAGACGGTAGTGAGCAATTTCATTCCCGTTTTCGTGGGACGCGGCGTCGTCCAGATCAGCGCTTATGTGGATACGCTGCTGGCGAGCTGGCTTCCGATGGGCGCGGTGGCGGCGCTCTCTTACGCGCAGATCCTCTACTTGCTTCCGGTAAGCCTATTCGGCATGTCGGTTTCGGCGTCGGAACTGCCGCACATGTCCGGCACCCTGGGGAGCGAAGAAGAAGTCGCTGCCACGCTGCGCCGGCGGCTCAACTCCGGCCTGCGCCAGATCGCCATGTTCGTGGTGCCGTCGGTCGCGGGTTTCCTGATTCTCGGCGACGTGATCGTCGCGGCGATTTACCGTACGGGGCAGTTCAAGCAGGCTGACGTGATCTATGTCTGGGGCATTCTTGCCGGCGCCACAGTTGGCCTGCTGGCATCTACGCTCGGGCGGCTGTATTCCTCGACTTACTATGCACTGCGCGATACGCGGACACCGCTGCGCTTTGCCATCGTTCGCGTGATTCTGACGACCATTCTCGGACTGCTTTGTGCGTTTCCACTGCCGCATTTGCTGGGCATTGAGGCGCGTTGGGGAGCGGCGGGGCTGACCATCTCCGCCGGGATATCGTCCTGGGT
>JBARBE010000305.1:0-15188 GCA_049792735.1 Candidatus Acidiferrum sp. | reverse complement strand
ATTCTAAAAGGGTTAGGGGCGGAGGTTCGAGGAGCGGGGTTTAAAGTCGAATGTCTAAAGTTGAAGTCAGCGGGATAGCGAGGATGAAGTGTGGCGGAGCGACGGAGGCGGGAAACAAGGCAAGTTCCAAAATCGGAATGAGAAACGGGTTGGCGACCGAAAACCATGTAAGATTGTAGTACACAATGGTGATATTGTCAAGAGAATTATAAGTGGTTTGTGGAGAAGAGGTTAAGGGGCGGGGAAGTGAGCCGTGTTTCGTGACCCGTGATCCGTGAGGAAGAGTGGCCGCGGCGATTGGCGCGGGGCTGAGGTGGAAGGTTTTTCTTAACACAGAGGGCACAGAGAACACAGAGTGGAAAAAAGGTAGGCCTATTCGGCGGCTTCTTGGGTCATACGCTGATTATAACGCGAAATATGCTCGTGTACGGTAGTGGCCCACCCGTTGTGAAAACCACGAAGAGTAGGCCACCCCAGAGTTAAGGCCCCGCCACCCGCCAGGCGCGAAGGAGATCAGGGGGGGCAAAAAGGCTCGCCTCAGAAAAGTCAACTGCAAGACCCAGGTTCCGAAACCGAATCCGGGTACCGGGCAAGAATAGGAGTTGAAAATCGCTAACGAATCAGATAATCTGAGAATCAGATAATGAGGAAAACCAAGATTACGGTGACAGAGGCTTCGCGCAATTTTGCGGATTGCGTGAACCGGGCGCGCTATCAAAACATGACATTTGTGCTGGTGAAGAATGGAGAAGCGGTGGCGAGCATAGTGCCGGCGAATGAGAAGGTGTGCACCGGGCGGGATTTGGCGGAGCTGCTGGCAAAGACACATTTGGATGAGGACGAAGCCCTGGCGTGGCGACGTGATCTGAAGGCGGCGCGAAAGCGTTTGAAGGCACCGGCGGACAAATGGCGGTAATTCTCGACGCGGACGTAATTATTGCTGGCGAGAAGGGTAAGCTCGATCTGGGGAACTGGCTGGCTTCCTATCCCAACGAACAATTTGAAATCGCGGCGATCACGGTTGCTGAGATTTGGCACGGTGTGGAGCGGGCCACCGGAAGGCATCGGACCGGCCGAGAGCAGTATTTGAGGATGATCTTGGGATCTGTGCCTATTATTCCGTACACGGAGCAAACCGCTTACGAACATGCGCGGTTGTGGGCGGAACTAGAAGATGCAGGAACAAGGATTGGGTACTACGATCTGATTGTCGGTGCGACGGCTTTGGAACGTGGGAGCGCTGTGGCGACGTTTAATAAACAACACTTTGGGCGAATCAGTGGGCTAAAGGTCATCGAACCGACTTAGATAAACTTAAAGATCAATACCAAGACCCAGGTTCTCAAAACCGAACCTGGGGCACCCGGCCAGGGCACAAAATTCGCAAGCTGGGAGTAAGTAGGCCTGTTGCGGGGTGTATTGCGCGTGTGTGGTGGATGTGATACAGCGAGGCGTGGGCGGACGCGACGTACGGGCGGGAAAGAGCCTTTTCTGTGATCCTGAGCGGAGCGAAGGATCGCGGCGTGATTGGTGGTTTGGCAGGGAGGAATTTGTGGGAGACACGTCGAGTTTGGATTGGTGCGATCAAGCCAGGATACTTCGCTGCGCTCAGGATGACAGGGATCAATCAGCGCTATTCACAATGAGCTTTAGTGGGGCGCGATCTAGCCAGGATCCTTCGCTGCGCTCAGGATGACAGACATGGGGGCTCAGGATGACATTGACCAAGCAGCGCTATTTACAATGAGCTTTAGTGGGGCGCGATCGAGCCAGGATGCTTCGCTGCGCTCAGCATGACAGCTTACGGCCCGAGGATGACAGAGAGCACCAGGCGTGGCAGAATGCGCGGGTATGGCCGTTTACCATACTTATATACTGTGCTCGGCGACTGGGGTGCTGTACGTTGGAGTGACGAATAATTTGGAGCGGCGGGTGGTGGAGCACAAGCAGAAGCTGGTTCGCGGGTTCACGCAGAAATATGACGTGAATCGATTGGTGTGGTTTGAGCCGTTTGGGGATGTGCGGAATGCGATTGCGCGCGAGAAGCAGATCAAAGGGTGGCTCAGGGCGAAGAAACTGGCTTTGATCAAGGCCAGCAATCCGGCGTTTCGGGATTTGAGTGTGGATTTTCATCGGGGGTAGGTGCTGTCTGTCGTTCGACTGCAGAAGCGAGGACGGGGGTTGTCTTTGATCGCGTCGTTGGTTGCACTGGCGAGATCAAGCCAGGATCCTTCGCTACGCTCAGGATGACACCGACTTTTGTGGCGAGAGTTTTAGGAGGAATGAGATGGCAAGTGACGCGACGGAACGGAATGCAGTAGGGCGGAGGGAATTTATTGGAGGGGCGGCGGCGGTGGGAGGGGTGATGTTTATGCCGGCGGCGCGGGTGTGGGGGACGGAGGCGAACTCGCAGGTGCGCGTTGGGTTGCTGGGATGCGGAGGGCGAGGGACGGAGGACGCTACGAACCTTGTGGATACAGGGGGCGCGCGGGTTGTGGCGCTGGCGGACATGTTTCAGGACCAGCTGGATACGGCGCGGGGCGTGTTTGACAAGATGCAGACGGCGAAGGGGTATGCGGCGATCGATGCGGGGCAACTTTTTGTGGGGCCGCACGCGTTTGAAAAGATTGCGCACTCGAAGGAAGTGGACGCGATTGTGATTGCTACGCCGCCTTATTTTCATCCGCAGCATTTGGAGACGGTGGTGGCGGCGGGGAAGCACGTGTACTGCGAGAAGCCGGTGGCGGTGGACGTGCCGGGGGCGAAGAAGGTGCTGGAGATTGGGAAGCGGGCGGAAGGGAAGTTGAGCCTGGACGTGGGGTTCCAGATACGCGATTGTCCGCCGTTTGTGGAGCTGGTGAAGCGGATTCATGGCGGGGCGCTTGGGAATATTGTTTGCGGAGAGGCGCATTATTTGTCGGGGTATTTGGATAGGCCGGCGTGGCCGGGAGCTTCGCCGGTGGAATGGCGGCTGAGGAATTGGGTGTATGACCGCGTGCTTTCGGGGGACATCATCGTGGAGCAGAACATCCACGTGATTGATATTTGCAACTGGATCATGCAGGGGCATCCGCTGAAGGTGTCGGGGACGGGCGGGCGGCTGGGGCGGCCGAAGGATGGAGACGTCTATGGGAATTACAACGTGGTGTTCACGTATCCAGGCGAGGTGGATGTGACGTTCAGCTCGACGCAATTTGCGAAGGGCTGGTGGGACGTGACGGAGCGATTTTTCGGGACGAAGGGGACGTCGCAATCGCCGTACACGGGGCCGCTGGGGATTTGGGGAGACGAAGCGTGGCAGGCGCCGCTGATTCCCGTGAAAGATGCGCAGGGATTTTCGGCGACGGGGAAGTTTACTTCGAATCTGGAGCAGGCGGACCCGGAGAAGAAGAGATTGTTTGTGGAGAGCATTACTAGCGGGAAATTTCATAATCAGGCGGCAAAGGGAGTGGAGTCGGCGGTGTCGTGCATGATGGCGCGGACGGCGGCGTATACGGGGAAGGAAGTGAGCTGGGAGGAGCAAATGGGGTCGGAGGAGAAGTGGGAGTCGGGGATTGATCTCGAAAAGCTGAAGTAATGAAGTAAGGATGTAATGAGGTAAAGACGGAAAGAGAAGAGAGCTAAACGCAGAGGCACAGAGGACGCAGAGAAGAGAGAAGCAAAAGAAGGAAGAAAAAGAGAGAAGTAGAAGGAAGAGGGGTCGGAATGCGGCGGACATCGCGGCGGGAGTTTGTTAGGGCGGGGGTGGCGGGGGTGATTGCTGCGGGAATTGGGGGCGGCGCGTTGGTTGATGCCACGATCGCTGGGGAGAATGGGGCGGCGACCGTTGCGGAGACGGGCGCGTTGGCTGCGAACGCGGAGATGAGTGCGGAGAGTGTGGCGGCGCGGGCGGCGGGGAAGTTGGGGATTAAGAAGGGGCTGGTGATCGACATGCTGCCGCGCGGGTTGAGTTATGCGGAGCGGTTCAAGATGGCGCGGGATGTGGGATTTGAGGTGGTGCAGGCGAACACGACGCCGGACTTGCACGAGGCGGAAGAGATCAAGAAGGCGGCGGAGGCGGCGGGGATTCGAATTGATTCGGTGATGAATATGGATCACTGGAAGTTTCCGCTGTCGTCGGGGGACGCGGCGGTGGTGGCGAAAAGCATGGAGGGGATGCGGACGTCTTTGCGGAATGCGAAATTGTGGGGATCGGATGCGGTGCTGCTGGTTCCGGGGGTGGTGAATCCGGAGACGACGTATTTGGAGGCGTGGACTAGGTCACAACGCGAGATTCGGAAATTGATTCCGATGGCGGCGGAGTTGAAGGTGGTGATTTCGCTTGAAGAGGTGTGGAACAAGTTTTTGCTGAGTCCGCTGGAGATGAAGAAATACATTGCGGAGTTTGAGAGCCCGTGGATTCGGGCGTGGTTTGATGTGGGAAACGTGGTGCTTTACGGGTATCCGCAGGATTGGATTCGCACGCTGGGGAAGAGCATTTCGAATGTGCATTTGAAGGATTTCAAGCGGAAACAGGATGGGTACGCGTGGGTGAATTTGGGCGATGGAGACGTGGATTGGGGAGCGGTGAGGGCGGCGTTTGCGGAGATTGGATATGCGGGGAGCGCGATTGCGGAATTGGATGGAGGGGATGAGGCTTATTTGAGGGATGTGAGCAAGAGAATCGATCGGTTGTTGATTGGAGCGTAGTAGAGGGAAAGAGAAGAATAAAGAAGAACAAAGAAAAGAGAAGAGAAGACAAGAAAAAAGGATAACGCAGAGACGCAGAGTACACAGAGGATTCGCTGAGCGGAGGGAAAGAAGGGAGGCTGGGACTGCACGAAGATGGGGAACGGAGTTGCGGGGATTGATGCGCGGGCTGGGAGATGGCGGCGCGGGTTAGTTGGCGGCGGTGGTGGCGATTCCCAATTCCTTGAGCTTGGCGCGGGCGCGGCGTTCCTCTTCAGTGCCGGGGTAGCGGCGGACGACTTCGCGAAGATCGCGGACACCGGAGGGTTTTTGGCCGAGTTCGATGAGGGCCATGCCTTTTTTGAGGAGCGCGGGGGCCAGCTTGAAACTTTTTGGGTAGACCGTGAGAACTTTGTCGTATTCGCTGACGGCGTCTTGATAGTCCTTCTGAGAATAGGCGATTTCGCCGAGATAGAACTGGGCGTTGGAGGCAAGGTCGGTGTCGTTGTAATACTTGATGTAGTCCTGAAATTCCTGGCGGGCAAGATCGTACTTGCCGCTGGTGATGTCACGTAGGCCATTCGAATAAAGCATATCGGCGGAGGGAGCGGGTCCGGCAGCTGCGCCAGCAGTGGGCTGAGCGGAAGCGATGGGCACGCCGCCGGTTCCGTTGGAAGGCGGAGCAGTGTTGCCCGGAGTGGTGGAGGCAGGCGCGTTGCCGGAAATTTTGGCGTCGATGCTTTGCACGGCGCTTTGAAGATCGACGATTTGCTGATTTAGCTTTCCGAGGCGGGATTTGATTTCCTCGAGATTGTCGGAAAGGCCCTGGACCTGCGTGGACATGGTGTCAAGGCGCGCGCCGGAGTTGGCTTGGACGTCCTGAACGGATTTTTGGACAGAGCCCATGGAGGAGTTGAGCTTGTCGACATTGTCGCTGGCTTGCTGGAGAAGAGTTTTGAGCACGGTGTGGTCGGTGGTTATCTGCGTGGTCATGTCGCGCTGACCTTGAAGCAGTGAAGTGATGTCGCGCTGCATGTCGATGATTTCGCGGGCAACGGCCTCGGCGGGACGCGGGCCGATGATGCTGCCGCCGAGGGCTCCGGCGAAAATAGCGGCGGCAAAAATAAAGATGTTGCGGATACGCATGGAAAAACCTCCTAAGTTGCCTCTACTCCATAGATGAGTCTTCAGGCCAGGGAAGAGCACTTCTATTCGAGATGGCTAAGCGGCACGGAAGTCTGGAACCGGGCAGCTCTTTACTCACTTTAACGGCAGAGCCGCGCGCGAGCAAGTGAATGCTCGGTCACGCGGCTCTGACGGTCATCGAAACAGTTACGAGGCCGTGGTCAGCTTAGTGCGCCATGACGAAGTGGCCACGGCGGTTAGACTGCCAGCATTCCTCATTGCTCTCAGTGCAGAACGGCTTTTCTTTGCCGTAGCTGACAGTGTTCATGCGATCAGCCGAGATGCCAAGCGACACGAGGTAGGCCTTGACGGCGGCGGCACGGCGATCACCAAGAACGAGGTTGTATTCGGTTGAACCACGCTCGTCGCAATGGCCCTCGATGGTGACTTTGACTTCCGGATGATTGCGCAGGAAGTCGGCGGTCTGGCCGAGAGCGGTGCGGGCATCCTCGCGGATATCGGCTTTGTTGAAGTCGAAGTAGGCGTCCTTGACGTCCCGCAGGAACATCTCTTCGAGCGTTGGGCCTGTCGCAACCGGTGGCGGAGGAGGCGCGGTTACGGTGACGCGAGCGCTGGCATCTGCCGAGCCGCCGGGACCGCTGGCGGTGATCGTGTAGGTGGTGGAATCGGACGGCGTGACGCTGGTCGAGCCCTGTGCAGACACGGCACCGACTTCGGGCGAAATGGTGAGGGTGGTGGCGTCGGTGGAAGTCCAGCTCAGGGTCGAGGACGCACCTTTGTCGATGGTGGTCGGGTTGGCCGAGAGCGAAACGGTCGGCTTCACGGGTGGAGGCGCAGGTTGTTCTGGAGGCGGGGGTGCTGTTGGCGTCTTCTTTTTGCAACCCGCGACCAGAGCAAGAGAGAGAATGGCGGCGAAAAAGGCCCCACGATACAGAGAACTAGAAACCCGAATCATTCGAATCCTCCTCAGAATAAAGAATTCCTTGAAAGTCCCACCAGAGAGGTAACCGTGTCACTAGCGGGCTGGGTAAAAGCAAATACATCGTACCACGATATAATATACATCGTACACGGACAAATACTAGAAAAAATTCTCAAGAAGCAACACCGCTTATTCAAGTTTTAAGGGAAGACCGCAACCAAAGCTTGAGATGCACGGCGAGGGCCGGAGGTTTCTAAAACTTTTCGGAGTGTGCGCTGCATCACTTGGGCGACCAATTGGGCGACTCGTTGTGGCCGGTGAGGGTGAGCTGGCGGGCCTGGGAGCCGTCGGCCAACATAGTCCATATCTCACGCGGGCCGTTGCGAGTGGACTCAAAAACTATGTGGCGGCCATCGGGCGCCCAACTGGGACGCTCGTTGCGAGAGCCGGAGTCCGGCGTGAGGTCGATGATTTGCTGGGAGCCGGGTTCCATGATGTAGATATCGTAGTTGCCGTCGGGTTTCCGCCAACTAAAAGCGAGCAACTGGCCATTGGGAGACCAAGCAGGATCAATGAGATAACCCTTGTCCGGGAGATCGACGTTGGTGACGTTGGTGCCATCCGTATTCATCATGTAGAGCTTGGGGATGCCGCCGCGGTCGCTGACGAAGGCGACGGTTTGTCCGGTCTTTGGGTTCCAGGCGGGGGAAGTGGCGCCGCCGTTTCCAGAAAAAGTGAGGCGCTTGGGCCTGTTGCCGTTGGCATCGGCTACATAGAGATCAGGGGTACCCTGCATGGAAGAGGAGAACATGAGCTGCTTTCCGTCGGGGGACCACGCCGGGGCGCTGTTTGTGCCGCGGAACCGGGGGAATGAAATGGTTTTGCCGAGGTCCATGGAATACATGCAGATTTGGGCGCTCACGAGGCCGTTGTAAGGCTCATAGCAGGTGAAGGCGATGCGAGAGGCATCTGGAGACCAGCGGGGCATCAGAGAAATGGTCTTGAGGTGCGTGAGTTGGTGCTGGTTGGCGCCGTCGTAATCCATGAGCCAGACTTCCTTGGAACCGGAGCGAGAGCTGATAAAGGCGATCTGCGTGGAGGCGACACCGGGCACGCCTCCTGAGAGAAGACCGACAATAGCGTCGGCGAACTGGTGGGCGAAGATGCGGACTTGAGCGTCGGTGGGCGCACCGCGATAAACTTTGGCGATAACAGCGGGGGAAGAAGGATTGGTGACGTCGTAGAGCCAGGCTTGAATGGCGACTTCGGAAGTGGTTTCGGAAAGATTGCCGAAGGCGACGTAGTGGGCGTTGACCTGGGAATTGGTCCACGCGGAATACTGGAGTTCAGAAGGCATGGTGGTGAGCTGAGTGGGATAAAAGCTGGGGCTGACGAGATCGAGGATGCCGCTGAATTGCAGGTCGTCTCTGACGATTTGGGTGAATTGCCCGGCGTGAGTTTTGGCGTTGTCCGCGCGCGGGCCGAAGTCAGCGACCGCGAGACGAATTTTTTCGACGCCGAGGCCGGTGCCGGTGCGGAACCAGGGATGCTGATCTACCTGCGCGCGGGTGGGTGTAGCGATCATCGTGAAAATGGTTATGAGAATGAGCCAACCGAAACGTTTGAACTTCCCGAGCACCGTGACCTCCTGGATTCTTCCGCACAAGGCGCGGAAGACGCGACACCGCTATTGGTTTAAAGACAAATCAAAATCGAAAATTACATCCACATAGGAACCCGAGTAATCGCTGGGCAACGGCGGCATGGGATTGGAGCTGAGCAGCGCACGTTGCGCGGAATTGTCCATCGAGAGATTGCCGCTGGTCTGGGATAGCTGCATGTCCTTCACAGAGCCGTCGCGATAAATCCTGAAGGTCATCACGCAATGAGCTTGGCGGGCGGCGCGCACCGCGGGGTCGATCGTGGATTGCAGCCAGTTCTGCGCGATGCGGCGGCGTACGGACTCGATGTACCACGCATACCGCGATGCGAAGTCGCCGCCCCCCTGGCCGCTCGCGGTAATGGGGCCGGAGCCGCCGCCAGGTTGTTGGGCATAGCTGGTGGGGAGTCTGGGTGCGCCGCCTTTTCCGTAATCGACCGCGTTATCCGGGGTGGGAACCTTCGGCTTTTCGATTTTGGAGGGGCGGGACGGCGGTAGAGGATGTTCGTGCTTAAAAGTTGGGATTATCTCGGCGGGTGCCTTCAGCGGCGGCGGTGTCGGAGGCGTGGGCTTGACCACAGGCTGGGGTTCTTCTTTCCACAAACCTTTGGTCGCGTCGAAGGCCTGGCTGTCTGTTACTGAGTGCTCGGTTGGCATCGGGATTCCGGCAGCCGGGCCGACCAGCTTTACATTGACACTGCCTTCCGCGCCGCCGATGCCGCCCCACTGGGGACCTTCGAAGTGGAAATAAATTGAGGCGACGATGGAGAGGGCGAGGCAGCCGTGAAGAATCAACGAATAGATCAGGAATTTGCGGAAGCCGGGGTCCGCTTGATGGAAAGGGAGGCGGTGGACCGGATTGGCGGCAGTGGACATGTTTAGCGGGTCCGGGCGCGCTCCGTTAAGGGCTGCGTGACGATACTAATGTTATTGATGCCGGCGACGCGCAAAGTGTCAACGACTCGCGCAAAAGTACCAAAGGGGATGGTTTCATCGGCGCGGAGAAAGACGGAGTCCTGGGGCTTCTTGAGCTTGGCTTTTACCTGGTCACCGAGGCGATGGATGTTGACGGGAGTGTCGCCGATATAGATGAGCTGATTCTTGTCGATGGTAACGACGAGGCGGACTTCGTCGATTTCCTTGATGGTCTGCGTCTTGGGGACATCGACTTCGATGCCAGATTGGAGGATGGGAGCGGTGATCATGAAAATGATGAGCAGCACGAGAACAACGTCGATGAACGGGACCATGTTGATCTCGGAGAGCGTGCTTTGCGTTTGTTTGGAGAGTTGCGGCATGTGTTTAGGAAGTCGAAAGTCGAAAGTTGAAAGTCGAATGTTCTAAAACCAGACATGACGCCGGCCAGTTACGCCAGCAAGCCGGGGTGGTCTCTGCGATGAGGATTATGTCGCCCAGCTTGGATATTAGGTTCATGGCGCTGGATAAAGAGCCGCTCTATGTGAAAGTTTTTTCGATCTGGGCCCCGACTTCCATGGCAAAAGAGTCAAGACGCTGCGCGAGTTCGCGAATATTCTGCACAAATTGATTGTAGAAGATAACGGCTGGGATGGCGACGAAAAGACCCGCGGCGGTGGTGATGAGGGCTTCGGCGATGCCCGGAGCCACGGCGCGGAGGCTGGCGGCGCCGGCGTTTCCCAGGCCGGAAAAAGCGTCGATGATACCCCAAACCGTGCCGAACAGGCCGATGAACGGGGTCACGGAGCCGGTGGTGGCCAGCCAGGACATGCCTTTTTCGACGCGGCGAACTTCTTCCGCGGAAGCAAGCTGCATGCTAACCGTGACGGCCTGGAGACTTTTCAGCTTTCCGGTGGGCTGGGGATTGCCGGTGCCTACCTGGCTTAAGAGTTCGCGATAGCCGGCGGCGTAAACGGATGCGAAGGGAGAGCCCGCGGTAGCAATCGCCTGCGGATTGGCAACGCCTTTTGTGGCGCGAAAGATGCGGATGAATTGATCGCTTTGACGGCGAATGCGGCCGAAGAGGCCGAGTTTTTGGAAAATCATGGCCCAGGAGATGATGGAAAAAACGCCGAGCAGGATCAAAATGCCGCGGGCAACCCAGCCGGTTTCTCCAAGGATGCTGCCTAAATCAGCGACGAGAAACGTTGAGAGCAGGAGAATGTTGCAACCCCTCAGTTAGAGATAAAATTTGCCGACTTCTGGAACGTAGCACACGCCTACAGGGTGGTCAAACAAATGAGATGCAGAATGTAAAAAATATGCTGCCTTTTTGGATACACGTGGGAAGGCGAGATGGAGCTTTGGCTGCCAAAAATGCTGGGGATCGAGCTTGGGATTGGCAGTGGAGAGGTGTGCTAAACTGCGAATTAGGCATGGGCAAAACGTTTGACATCGGGTTGGAGAGATTGACGGGCGGGCCGGGATTCTCTTTCGACGGCTCACTCAGCGCAGAAAACACGAGTGTGAATGCAGCGCCTGAATTCATTAGGACCGGTGGCGCGGCGCGTGGGACGTTTTTTCTGGAGACGTTTGGATGCCAGATGAACGACCACGATTCTGAGAAAGTGGCGGGCGTGCTGCTCTCGCGGGGCTACCGGCAAGTCGACTCGCCGGAATCGGCTTCGCTGATCCTTTACAACACATGCAGTATTAGAGAGAAAGCGGCGCAGAAAGTATTTTCGCGGCTTGGGGAGTTCGGCGTAAAGCAGAATGACGGCCGGATCATCGGCGTGCTGGGTTGCGTGGCGCAGCAGGAGGGTGAAAGCATTTTTGCACGAGCGCCGTGGGTGAGCCTGGTGTGCGGATCCGCCAGCTACAGCAAATTGCCGGAGTTGCTGGCGCAGGTGGAGGCAGGGAACCAGCGCGTGACCGGGCTGGACACGGATACGGATGAAACTTTCGAGACAGAGATGACGCGGCGCGACAATCCGTGGCGGGCGTATCTGACGATTATTGAGGGTTGCGACAAGGCGTGTTCGTACTGCGTGGTGCCGTATACGAGAGGACCGGAGCGCAGCCGGGCTAGCGATTCGATTTTGCGTGAGGTGCGGCAGTTGGGGGAGCTGGGGTATTCCGAGGTGCAACTGCTGGGGCAGACGGTGAATTCGTATAAGGATCCGGCGGCGCGGAAGATGCGATTTTCGGAGTTATTGCTGGCGGTAGCGGACGAGCCGGGGATTCGCCGGGTACGGTTCACGACATCGCATCCGAGCGACTTTACGCAGGACATCGTGGAAGCAATCGACTCGCAGACTAAATTGTGCAATCACGTGCATTTGCCGGTGCAATCGGGTTCGACGCGAGTTTTGGGGGCGATGGCGAGAACGTACTCGCGCGATGAGTATCTCGAGAGGATTGCGCTCATCCGCGGCGCGAAGCGGCCGATTAGCATTACGACGGACATCATCGTGGGCTTTCCTGGCGAGACGGAGGAAGACTTCGGCGAGACGCTGAGTTTGCTGGATGAGGTGAAGTATGACGGAATGTTTTCTTTTAAATATTCGCCGAGGCCGCATACACCTTCGTTGGCGATGAGCGACCCGATTCCGGAAGAGGAAAAGAGCCGGCGGCTGGCGATTTTGCAGGAGAAACAGCGCGAGATTCAGACGAAAAAGCATGCGGAGATGATGGGTGAAGCGTTTGAAGTGCTGGTCAGCGGGAAATCGCGGCGGGAAAATCAGTGGTCGGGGCATACTTCGTGCCATCGAGTGATAAATTTCTCTTCCCAAGAGCCAGCGCTTCTGGGAAAGTACGTGCAGGTTCGGGTGACGGGTGCGACGCCGAACAGTTTGGTGGGCGAGCGGACGGTGTAACGCTGAATGTCGCGGCTGTGTAAGTTGCTGAGTTGGCGGCGTGATTTGCGGCTTTAGAAGATTCAAAGAGCACAGACTGAAGTCTGTGCCACGTCGGGAGGTCACATGGAAGTGGAGATGAAAATCCGCGGCCTGATGATGGATCCCGTGACCAACATGCCGATCGTGGTGTTGAAAGACGTGCAGGGGCAGGCCATCCTTCCCATCTGGGTTGGAGTGTATGAGGCCAACGCGATTGCGCTGGAGATCGAAAAAGTGCAGACGCCACGGCCGATGACACATGACCTTTTAAAGAATGTTCTGCTCGGGCTCGACGTGCAGGTTCATAAGATTGTGGTGAACGATTTGAAGGACGACACGTTTTATGCGCTGATCTGGGTCGAGCGCGACGGGCAGATGATGACGATTGATTCCCGGCCGAGCGATGCGCTGGCACTGGCGCTGCGCGTGGATTGCCCCATTTTTGTGGATGAAAAAGTACTGAAGAACTCGAAGGTCTCCAGCGCGATTGCCGAGCGCAGCACCAACGAGCAACTACGCAACTATCTCGAAGGCCTCTCCGACGACGACCTCGGCCGCTATAAAATGTAGGTTCGCTTGCTGTCTGGCGCTTTCCCGCGAAAAAGCTGGCCCAATCAAAGAAGAGACTCGAAATTAGTTTGAGCGGAGGGGCATCTCCAAATGGCGAACCCTATATCGCCAGACTGCTAGCAGGACGATTCCGATCAAAATGAGCGCGAGGCTGAGCCCGGACCAGAGGCCGAAGGCTCCCCAGCCTCGGCGGAAACAGAGCCACGCGCCGAGCGGTAGACCGATGATCCAGTAGGCGGTGAAATGGCAAAACATGGGCGTGCGCGTGTCGCCGAGGCCGCGCAGGGCGCCGGTGGCAACGGTTTGCAGGCCATCGAAAAGCTGAAAGGCGGCACCGGCGGCTAGCAGAATAATCGTGCTATGGATGATGGCTTCATCGGGTGTATAGGCCCGGGCGATCCATCGCGGGACGACGAGCAAGACGACGCTCATGCAGGTCATGAAGGCGGCGCCGAGAAAGATGGCGGTGTCTCCGGCGTCCCCGGCAGCTTGCGCATCCCTTCGCCCGATGGCCTGGCCAACCCTTACGGCGGCAGCGGCGGAGATTCCAAGCGGAACCATGTATGTGAAAGCGACGGTGTTGAGAGCTATTTGATGGCTGGCGAGCGGGACGGCTCCGAGGCGGCCAATCAGCGCGGTCACAAGGGCGAAAACGCCGATTTCGAGGGTGATTTGCATGGCTGTGGGCAAACCCAGGGCAAGAAGGCGGCGGATGCGGCGTAGATCGGGTTCGATGGGAGTGTGAAGCAGCCTGGTGCGGTGGCGGTGATCGTACCAGAGGAGAAATCCGACGAGGACGGCTGAGAGGTAAATGCGGGCCCACGCCGTAGACCAGCCGGAGCCAACCGTGCCCATGGCCGGTGCGCCAAACTTGCCGTAGATCAGGATCCAGTTGCCGGCGGCATTGATTAGATTTGCTGTTATGAGAGCGAAGGCGATGGGCCGCACCATATTCATGGCTTGCATGCAACGGCGAACCGCGAAATAGAGCAGCAGCGGCAACATTCCCCAAGCCAGGGCTTTGGAATAGGGAACTGCGAGGGCAATGACATCGGGCGAAATGTCTGCGGCTCGAAGAATGGGGCCGAAAAACCAGACGGGGGCCATCAGAAGCGGAGTCAGAGCCAAGCTGATGTAGATACCGTGGAGAAGCGAGCGATGGCAATCTTCGCGCTCGCCCGCGCCGAAAGCTTGCGAAACGAGCGTGTCGAGGCCAACGAGCAGCCCGCCACCGAAAAAAGAGAGCACGTTCACCAAAATGCCGCCAAGGCTGATTGCGCCGATGGCGGTGGCACTGTTGGGAAGGCGGCCAACCATCATGGTGTCCACGATGGCCATGCTCATCCAGCCAAGCTCGGCAAGGACAAGGGGCAACGCAAGCCGCAAGGTTGGGCCAAGCTCGGCGCGGAGTGTTGCGATACGGATCATGAATGGAAAAAGATTGGAAAGAGTGTAAGCGGAGCCGGGGATTGGAGCAAACTTCTGGTGAGTTGGAGGACTCGTGAACGCAGCCGTAAAGCTGGGGCGATGGGGCCGAAACCGAGCAGTAACTTTGTGGACGTTCTAGGCCCTAAGTTCCATTGACCGGACCAAAGTGGGCCCGTAGCCTGCGAACAGTGTTGATTTCGTGCGCGTTGCTGCCGGCGCATTGGTTTGGGTTCACCCAAAACGAGAAGAGCCTCATTGCTGGGCATTTGCCTACTGGCAAATGCAGGAGAAAACCGTGGCCATAGGGAACATTTCCAGGTTTGAAGCAGGAATCGAAAATGCCCGGGCTGGGATACGCGTAAATTCACGCGTGCCTGTCGCTGTGGAATGGGCGGAGTCGGGTCGTGCGATGCGCGCCGAGGGTTATACGGTTGATACCAGCACGAAGGGATGTCTTGCAGTAATTCCTTACTGCTTTCCGGTGGGGCAGCGGCTGCTGCTGGTGAATCTCCTCAATAAGAACGCTTGCGAAGCAGTCCTGATTTGGCGCGGCCACGAAAGCCGGACAGGATGGGAGCTGGGGCTAGAGCTTCAAGAGGCTTCGATGGAATTTTGGGGCGTGGAGTTTTAGACCTCGCGAAGCTCGAACGCACTGACACCTGCTTTCAATCCCTAGTACTTTTCTTTCTTGTTGAACTGGCCGTGTTGGTTGCCGCCTGCCATTCCATGGTCACTGCGCCAAAACCGAACACCTGACTTTTCCACCGATGTTGTTTCAAATTTCCACTTTTCCCTTGCGCTGGAATGGGTTGCGAACGTAGAGTTGGGCCTAGGCCTAGGGGGCTTTCTGCAAGCTGCACCCACATATAGGGACCTGGTTGCTGGATTGCGTCGGCGCAAATTGTCATGCGCATAGGCGGAGGCAGAGGAAAATGACTGCCATCATCACGGTTGCGAATCAAAAAGGCGGCGTCGGGAAAAC
>JBARBE010000304.1:0-6089 GCA_049792735.1 Candidatus Acidiferrum sp. | reverse complement strand
GACTCGGCGTCGGCGATGGTGACGTGATTCACCTCGAGCGTGCGGCCCACGGCACGCTCGTAGTTGGCTTTGGCCTCCTCGAGGTTGGCGAGGGCGCGAAGCTCCGAGCCCTGCGCGGCAATCAAGTCGCGCTGTGTCTGAATGACAAGGTAAGTAGTGGACGCACCCAATTGGTATTTCTTTTGTTCGGCGTCAAACGTCTCCTGTTGTAATTGGCGCGCCTTTACTGCCGCAGCGACTTGCGCGCGATCCTGCGTTAAGGCGATGTAGGAATTACGCACGTCGAGCAGTGCGGCGTTTCTCATGACTTGAACCTGGGTTTCTAATTGACGCTGTTCGAGGAGCGCACGCGCGTGAATGGCTTGGGCCGAGCGGTTGCGCAAGGGCAAGGTCAAGGTCAACTGACCAGCGTACGTGGGGAATTGGTTGTGAAAGATCTGGCTTTGCGCGGTGGTGAAGCCCTGCTGGTTAGTGCCTGTTACCGCGGCCGTAGTCGCCGATTCGAAAATCGGCGCGCCATTCACGAAGACGGGAACACCGGTTGCATCCACGATTGGAATGCCTGTGCTTACCAGCGTGGGCGCGCCAAGAATGGACGAATTACCGGCCAAGCCGGTCGAACTATAATAGCCGCCGAGAGAAAGCGACGGAAGCAAGGCGTTTCGCGTCGCCTTCACGTCGATCTCGGCATTTTTCACGTTATACACCTGTTCTTGGAGGTCGGGCCTTTTTGCAAATGCCTCCTTGACGGAGTCCTCAAACGAAGCAGTTTCAATGATGGCGGGCTGTTTCGGTTCATCCGTCGGGATGATTTCCACGTTGATGATGTTTGGCGCCAAGGGATCTTTGGAAATGTAGTTCTTCAGGGTTTGCTCGTCTGTGAGCTGGATTGTCTGGGCGGCAACTAGGTTTCCAGTATCCGTGGCTACTTCGGATTCGGAGCGCGTCACGTCGAGCGGAGCTAGGCTTCCTATTTCAAGCTGCTTCTTGTTGTCTTCGTAAAGTTTCTGGGCAACGTCCACGGCCTGTTGCTGCACTTTGACGTTTTCCCGCGCGTAGACCAACTCCCAGTATGCCGTGATGGTGTTCGTAACGGTGGTGATGGCTTGCTGCGCGAAAGCCCAGTCCGCGATTTTCCGGTTGTTTTTGGAAATGCGGATGTTGCGCGTGCCCACAGCCAAGCCGAAGCCGTTCAGTAGAGGCTGACTCAACTGAATCGAGAGCGTCGATTGCACGTACGGATTAAGAAAGTTTTCCGATGCTGAGGAGCTGATGCGCGAGTTGTTCCAACTCGCCGTGATGTTCGTTCCTGTCTCGAATGTTTGCGAATAATTGTTATTCGATTGGAAGGAGTGTGAATCGATCGCCGTGAGGGTCGTCGCGTTAGTTCCCGATATAAAAGGGTTGTTGACCGGGGTCGAGACGTCCGCAACCTGCAAAGTGCTCGTGATGATCGGGTCGAACGTCGGAATCCACAACACAAATGGATTGATTCCAGCCGAAGAGCCAGAGTACGACGCACCTGGTGTGCCGAAGCCTTGGCCGCCGGACTTGGCGTTCAGGACTCCCGCGTCGGCGATCCACGGACTGTAGCGCTGCACGGCGATGTCCAGGCTGTTTTCGAGCGCCAGTTCGACCGCATCCTGAAGGCTGATCTCCAGTTTGCCGTTCTGGATGAGCTGATCGAGCCGCGGCGAGTTGGTGAGTACCGGCCTTTCAATGTGCATGGATTCATAGGGCTTCAATATATTCGGGAATTCGCTCGGGCCATGTGAAAAATCATGTTTGGAGAGTCCCAGCGACGCCACCGGCGCAACCGAAGCGCCATCCGGAGCCGGTTGTGCCGCTGGTGCTGGACTCGCTGGAGGATTTTGCGCCGGGCTCTGCGCAAACACAGGGGAAAGCGGCCCTCCGGCGAGCAAACTCGCCAGAACGATGGCAACCACCGACCGAGCCCACAGCGGAGCTGACCTCTTGACGTTCGCCACTAAAATAGACCGCTTCCGGGTCCCCCTCAGCATCTTCGTAATCATCTTTACCCCTCGAGATTCTGTCCCAGCGGGACGCTTTTGATTTGACCTAACTCTGTAAAACGTTCGAACTATGGCTTTTGTTTCATTTGCGGGCTGGATTTGGGGTCACGCGGAGCAATAAACCCTGTGCCGTGAACCAGAAACACGACCGCATCAGGCCTAACGAGGATAATGGAGCCGGAAAGCCAACACAAGGATTTGACGGCGTGCCGTGAGAACAGATTGGCAACTTAAGTATAAAGACGGGAGATTCAGACGTTCCGCGAGGGAAGAGCAATGAAAAAAGAGAGACGTCCAGGAGCAGGCAAGCCCGCGCTCGAATCTCTTCGAGCGCGGGCTCGCCTCAGTGTCAGCGCTGGCTGCCGTCTCCGAAAAGGTCTTCCGTTCCCACGACCTTCCCGTGGAGCGTTCCCGGGATCAACGTGGCGCGTTCCACCGCTCCCGATTTGCCGTCCGCGATCGTGACATGATTTACGTCCAGAGTGCGCCCCAACGCGCGTTCATAGTTGGCTTTGGCTTCCTGAAGATTGGCGAGCGCGCGCAACTCCGTGCCTTGTGCCGTAATCAGGTCGCGCTGCATTAAAATCACGTTGTAAACGGTGGACGCGCCCAGCCGATATTTCTTTTGCTCGTCCTCAAAGGCCAGTTGTTCCAGTTCGCGGGCCTTGCTTGCGGCCTCAACTTGAGCGCGATCCTGGGTGAGAGCGATGTAGGTGTTGCGGACATCCAGAATCGCCGCGTTCTCCAGTTGCCGGATCGTGGCTTTCTCTTCCCGCTCTGTCAGGATGGCGCGCGCGCTGTCGGCTTGCGCCGACCGATTGCGCAAGGGGAGGTTCAAGGTCAACTCCCCGGAATATGTGGGAAAGCGATTGTGAAAGATTTGGCTTTGCGCCTCGGTGAAGCCCTGCTGACTCGTGCCCGTAATCGTTTTGATCGTTTCAGGTTCAAAAATCGGAGTCGGGACTCCGCCAATGTCCACGGTAATTGGATTGCCGTTCGCGTCCACGATGGGAACGCCGCTGCTCGCGACAGTTGGGGTGCCGGCGATCGCAGAATTGCCTGCCAGCCCCACCGAGCTGTATTGCCCGCTGAGTGTGAGCTCCGGCCGAAGTGCATTGCGCGTGGCGTTCATGTCGATATCGGCGTTCTTCAAGTTATAGATTTGCTGCTGCAACTCGGGCCGTTTCGCAAATGCTTCTTTGATCGCGTCCACGAACGAAGCTGTTTCAATAAGCGCCGGCTGTGTCGGCTGATCTGTCGGGATGATATCCAGGTTTACCAGGTTGGACGCCATTGGATCCTTGGAGATCTCATTCTTGAGCGTCTGCTCGTCCTGCAGCTGCACGGTCTGCGCCACAATTAAATTCTGCTTGTCAGTGGCCAGTTCCGATTGCGCCGTAATCACATCGAGGGGCGACATCGTGCCCGCCCCGAGCTGTTTTTGGTTGTCGCTGTAAAGTCTGCCGGAAACAGTGACCGCTTGTTCTTCGATCTTGACGTTTGCGCGTGCGTAAACCAGCTCCCAGTAAGCCGTTATGGTACTGGTGATGGTGGTTATGGCTTGTTGCGCGAAAGCCCAATCGGCGATTTTTCGATTGTTTTGGGCGATCAGAATGTTGCGCCGGTTCACCGAGAGTCCGAAGCCGCTGAGCAATTGCTGCGAGAATCCAATCGTCAGTGTCGATTGGACAACAGGATTGAAAAAGTTTTCAACGGAGGACGAGCTGCTCCTCGTGTTGTTCCAGCTGGCGAAGAGATTCGTTCCAGTCTGGAACCCCTGGGTGAACTGTGTGTTGAACTGCGAGCTGTGCGTCGCCAAATCCGTGATCCCCGCCGTGCCCGTTCCGGAGATGAATGGATTGTTGACCGGCGTCTGCGCGCTATTCACCAGCGCCGAGGCTGTGAACAGAGGGTCGAACGAAAAGACTGGAAGATTCGCGGTGGATGAACCGAGCAACCCGCCTGCTGTGTCCGCACCTGCGCCGCCGGACTTGGCCTTCAGAATCGAGGTGTCGGCCAGCCACGGCGCGTATCTTTCGACCGTAATGTCCATGCTGTTTTCGAGAGCGAGCTCGACGGCGTCCTGCAGACTCAGTTCCAGCTTGTTGTCGTGGATCAATTGATCGAGCCTCGGCGAGTTAGTGACCTCAGGCTCTCCAACCTGAATCGGACGGTATTTATCCAGAAAATTCGGGAACACCTTCGGGCCGTTCGAGAAATCGTATTTCGCAAGTCCGAGAGAACTGACCGGCGCGATAGACGGACTCTGCGCTTGAGCGGCGGCCGCCGGCGCAGGGTTCGACGGCGGATTTTGCGCGGGAGTCTGCGCGAAAACGGGCGACAGCGGACCAACGGCAAGCAACGCCGTCAGCAAGAGCGCGAGCAAGGATCGGGCTTTCGAGGGATCGTCCTGCTTCTCCGCTGAAAATAAAATGGACCGCTTCGCCTTCGTCAAACTGGTCAGGAATTTTGCGGCCTCATATAGCGTCGTCATGATAATTTTTCCCCTCAAGATTCTGTCCCCTTGGGACGCATTTATCTGCAACTGACAGTGTGGAACGTGCCCTGAACGGCTGTTGTTACACTTCGTTGGACGGTTTCTTGCCATGCGGCGGGTATATTCCGGGAGCCTGGCCTCAAGATAAGGCTATTCAGAGACATTCCTCACACTTTGACCCGCAAAACAGCCAAGAATGCTTGCTCTAGCCCGGAAACTTGCCTTGCAGTCTAGCAGCGGCCCGGCTTCCTTGACAACGCGGCACACCACGGCTAGGCTGCTCACGATTCGATGTTTAGAGGGAATTTGCGGTTAGCTGAAGTTAGCTGAATACGATGCTTTCTAGAGAAGAACTGCTGCGCATCTTTGAATCGGCGGGAGCTATCCGCCACGGGCACTTTGAGCTGTCCAGCGGTCTGCATAGCGGGACCTATGTTCAGTGTGCGCTCGTTCTTCAGTATCCGCGCTTTGCAGAAAAACTTGGCCAAGCCCTCGCGGCGCTCTTTTCCGATGCCGTCATTGCGGCCGTTGTTTCGCCCGCGTTGGGCGGAGTTGTGATCGGACAGGAAGTGGCACGCGCTCTTCCGGAGCCCAAGGGATCTTCCGGCGGCGGTGTGCCGGCTATTTTTGTCGAGCGCGGTGCCAGCGGCACGCTGACCTTGCGTCGCGGTTTTTCCCTCCAACCGGATCAGCACGTTCTTGTAATAGAAGATGTTTGGACGACGGGCGGTTCGACACAGGAAACCATCCAAGTGGTCGAAGAAGCGGGCGGGCGCGTGGTTGCCGCCGGCGCTCTCATTGACCGCAGCGGCGGCAAAATCGAGTTCCCGGTTGAGTCTCAGGCTTTGCTGGACTTGCCCATCGCCAGCTACGAACCCGAAGATTGCCCGCTGTGCCGCGAAGGCGGGGCAGCCGTCAAGCCGGGCAGCCGCTTCGTGCGTTCCGCTCCGTAACGCCCCAGAAGACCTTGCCAAACATCGCTCGTCTCCTGAAAAATAATCGCTGAAAACAGAACGCTCGCCTCTCATGCGCCATTTCAAACTCACTATCGCTTACGACGGCACCGACTTTCACGGCTGGCAGATTCAGTCCTCTGACAAGCCCACGATTCAGGGTGAAATTTCAGGGGTGTTGCGCCGGCTCACGCAGGAGAACGTGCAAGTGCATGGCGCGGGACGCACCGACGCGGGTGTTCACGCCCTCGGCCAGGTGGCCAGCTTCCATACAAAGTCGGTCTTGTCAGCTGGCGAATTCCAGCGCGCTTTGAACGCGCTCCTGCCTCCTGCCATTCGCATCGTCGGATCGGAAGAGGTGGGCCCGGATTTTCACGCGCGCTGGTCCGCCGTCGGAAAGATTTATCGCTATCGTTTGTATCGTGGCAAAGTCGTTCCGCCCGCGCTCTGGCGCTACGTCCTGCACTATCCTTTTCCGCTTGATGAAGACGCCATGCGCATCGCCGCTTCGCGCTTCGTCGGCCCGCATGATTTCGCCGCCTTCGCTGCATCCACGGGATCCGAGGACGACGACAAAGAGCGTTCCACGGTGCGCGAAATCTACGC
>JBARBE010000303.1:0-2961 GCA_049792735.1 Candidatus Acidiferrum sp. | reverse complement strand
TCGCCATGCTGGCGAACGATGCGCTCGACGGCCTCGATGCCTTCCATCTGCGGCATGGTGATGTCCATGAGCACGATGTCGGGCTTGGTGCGATTGAACTCCGCGATGGCGGTGAGGCCGTCGCCGGCTTCGCCAGCGACTTCGCCGCCGAACATCTCAATCATCTTGATGATGTTCTTGCGAGCGAAGACGGAGTCGTCCACCACCAGGTAGCGAACAGGTTGATTGTCTTTCCGTAACAGAGCGGCGAATTGTTGCATGGCCTTCTCCTTCTTCCGGCACGGTGTTATGTGCGATGGGAAGAAACGGGTGTCCTTTCCGATTTTTCGTTCTTATCGTTTTTGTCGTTTTTCTCGTTCTTGTCGAATTTCTCTGCGCTGGAGCGATCGCTGCCGTAATTTTGCACCAGGAAGCCCGGCAGATTATCCAGGGGGATCACTTTGTTGGCGTAGCCTTTGGAAATGGCGGCGCGGGGCATGCCGCTGACGACGCAGGTGTCTTCACTTTGCGCGATGGTCATGCCGCCGGAATCTTTGATTGCGCCGAGGCCTTCGGCGCCGTCTTCGCCCATGCCGGTCATCAACAGGCCGATGGAGGTGAGGCCGAACTGCTGAGCGACGGAATGAAAGAGGACGTCCGCGGAGGGACGATGGCCATTCACGGGAGGGCCGTCGGACAAAACAGCCATGTCACCGCGGGGCATGCGGCGAACCATAATGTGACGATTGCCCGGGCAGATGAGGACGCGGCCGGCGATGAGAAGATCTCCGGAACGAGCTTCCTGAACTTCGAGAGCGCAGCACTCATCAAGGCGCTTGGCGAACATTTCCGTGAAACCCTCGGGCATGTGCTGGACGACGATGATGCTGGCGGGAAATTCCGCTGGAATCTGAGAGAGAACGTACTGGAGGGCATTTGGTCCGCCAGTGGAAATGCCGATGGCGACGATGCGATTCGGGGGGATCGCGGCATGAGCCGGCTTTTTTTTGCGTTGCGGCGGGTCGTCGGAAACGACGGCGGCGGGCAATTTGCGGCCGGCAGCGCGCTTGGCCACTTTAATTTTCTCGATCAAAAGCTCGGCGATGGAATCGAGATGGCCGGCAGCAGCGTCTTGGGGCTTGGGGACAAAATCGATGGCGCCGAGAGCGAGGGCTTTGAGAGTGGCGTAAGCGCCCTCTTTCGAGTGAGTGCTGAATAGGACGACGGGCATGGGAGCGCGGCGCATGATGAGGCGGAGAGTTTCCATGCCGTCCATGCGAGGCATCTCGAGATCAAGAGTGACGACGTCGGGGCGCAGCTCTTCGATTTTTTTCAGGGCGAAAGCCCCGTCCATAGCCGTGCCGACAACTTCGATGTCAGGGTCGCGGGCGAGGATCGATGGAATCAGCTTCCGCATGAGGGCGGAATCATCAACGACGAGAACTTTGATGCGCGCGCTCATGCGATGGCTCCCAACGGCGCAGAGCGAGAGAGACGCGAGAGGACCGCGGGCACGTTAAGGATGAGGACGACAGTGCCGTCGCCAAGGATGGAAGCGCCGCTTACGAGATCGCTCGCGACGATATCGCTGGGGAGAGCTTTGATGACCAGCTCTTCTTCGCCGACCATGCTATCTACGACGAGGCCGAAACGCTTTTCGGCCGAGCCGATAACAATGACGAAGTGTTTCTTTTTCTGGGGCTCGGAGTCGATCGCACGCAAGCGGCTCAGATGCTCGAGGCGGACAAGCGTGAGAATTTGATCGCGCAGGCGCAGAACTTCGCGCTGGTCAATGCGATGGATTTCCTGCTCGTTGATGCGCGAGATTTCGACGACGGAAGAGAGCGGCACTGCATAGAGGCGGCCACCCACACGGAAAAGAAGGGTCTGAATGCTGGCGAGAGTCAGCGGGGCGCGGAGTTGAAAAGTCGTGCCACGCGATTTTTGCGTGGAAATGTGAACGGTTCCCTTGAGCTTATCGAGGACGCTGCGGACAACGTCCATGCCGACACCGCGACCGGACACTTCCGTGATTTCCGAGGCGGTGCTGAAACCGGATTCGAAGATCAGATTGAGCGCTTCCTGATCCGTGAGGCGCGCAGCTTCTTCGAGCTTCACAATGCCCTGCTTGACGGCCTGCTGGCGAACCTGGGCGGGATCGATGCCGCGGCCATCGTCGCGCACTTCGATGACAACCTGCGTTCCTTGATGATAGGCGTTGAGAGAAACGGTGCCGCGCGCGGGTTTGCCCGCGGTGAGCCGCTCATCGGCGGGTTCGATGCCATGATCGACGGCGTTGCGGACGAGATGCATGAGCGGTTCGCCGAGGGAATCGAGAATCCCCTTGTCGAGATCGGTGTGCTGCCCGGAAATGTCCAGCGCAACATCTTTGCCGCATTGCTTGGCGACATCGCGCACGACGCGCGGGAAGCGGCGGAACAACTGTTCGACGGGCACCATGCGGATTTTGAGGACGCACTTGTGGAGTTCGTCAAGAACTCGGGTTTGAAAGCCAAGAGCATCGGCGAGTTTGGCGCGCACGGGATCGCGTGCGTGGCGCTGATCAAATTCGGTGAGGGCGCGATGCAGCATGGACTTGCCGATGATCAGCTCGCCGACGAGGTTCATGACGGCGTCGATGCGGCTGGCATCGACGCGGAGAGAGCTTTCAGCCATGGTGGCGACTGCCGAAGCGGCTTGCCCGGGCTTCGCGGCTTCGCTGGCGTCGACCTGCTCTGCCGCGCTTGCCACAACCTTGGACGCCTGAGCGTCGAGAAGATCGCCGACCAATTCATGTTCGGCAGTTTCGGCGACAGTGGCACGCACGACGCGAACGTCGGAAACGATACTTGGAATGCGGCAGCGCTTTTTAATGGCGTCTTCTGCCTGACCACTGGCAATGGCGGCCTCGACAATTTCGACGCTCGCGGCGGCCAGGTTGTCTTCCGGCCGGAGAGCGATGAGCGTGCCGCACCCGTGCAG
>JBARBE010000302.1:0-13257 GCA_049792735.1 Candidatus Acidiferrum sp. | reverse complement strand
GGCCATCCATCAGGGACTGGAATTCGAACTTGCTATATCGCATTTGTTTCCTTTGTCTTGCACGTCCCCATTCCCTCATTCAACGGCTCGGGGATCGTCTCGTTTAGGAGCGCGCCGCGGGATTGAGTCTACGTGCGTGATACTAACCTTCCCTACTGTCCTCTCGTTCAGAAAAGGTACAGGCGTTCGCGGTACGGCAAGACAATTGGGATTACAATTGGTTCTGCGGCCACTTGGAAACCCCTACAGATCCTTTTGGCTCGGTTCCAGCTCGACACCAGATTCACCTTCCACAGTTAAAGTCCGCAAATACTGTGTGGTTTGAGACAGTTCTGGGCTCCGCCACATGTTGAAATGGAGCGATGTTGAAGGTATTTGCCCGGGAACTGCACGGCCTGGGCGTACCGCGGGGGTTCGGACATGAACAGCGCCTAAGAGCCGCGGGACAGGGTCTGCCTGTCCATGTGTCCAGTAGACAGCGATTGGAAGAACTGAATAGACTATCGATCAAAGAAGCGCAGAGGGAGTACCTTTGGGTCCAGTTTGGGCCGCCTTAGGTAGTATTACCGATGGGTTTCCAAAAGCGGTTCTCATAACCTAGCGGAAGATAGAATTGGTGGACAACTACAATGAACAAGATCTCTCCAGTGCTCCCTTTGCTTGTATTTATTGGGCTTATGTTATCCTGCTCCGTCTCTTTGGCGCAGGCCCAGACGCCGGCTCTGGTTTACTCAAATTCTTTGGCGGCCCCCGGGGAGTCGGGAAACGGGTTTAGAATCCAGTATGGCGGTGCTATGGGCACGGGATCGCTGGCAGGCAATCTCGTTACGCTCAGAATCACAACTCCGCACGGATCTACGGTTTCGTCTATAGGCGACAACCTCGGTGACATCTATACGCTGGGGGTAAGCGCAGACAGTGGCTCAGGAGGGTGGGTGACCGCGCTCTACTACCTTGCCAACGCGCCCGCGGGGATAAAGCAGATAACCGTCACGTATACGGGGGGCGTGGCCGACTGGCACGGCGCAGTGATGGAGTATTCAGGTGTGGCGCAGACATCTCCCGCAGATGGGACCTGCTCGAATCATTCGACGACGATTCAATGCAGTGCGGCTATCACCACAACCGGCGCGAATGACTTGGTTGTCGCCAGCATGATTGGTTTGAGCACCACGATTCTTAGAAATAGGATGGCTACGGTTACACCGGGAGGAAGTTTTTTCCTGGACGCAGCGGACACACAGGACAGCGATGCGGACGAAGAGTATATTCAGGCCTCCGCGGGTTCAGTTACGCCGTCGTTTACCGTTACCGGAAACTCAGAATCATTCAACATCGTAGGGATGGCGTTCAAGGCCGCTGCCGCTGGAACGAATCCTACGGGCATGTACATTCTGCACGAGCAGCACATGCAGGCTCCCAACTCATCCAGCGGAAGCCAGAACTATTATTTCGTTTCCAGTGGGAATCTGGAACTTGCCGCCATAGAACTTGGGAGCGGCGACCCTTACAGTTTTAGTGGATGTTCGCCGTCGAATACTTGGACTAAAAAGACGGAAGGTACTTATTGGCCGCAGTTCTTCTATTTAACTTCTAGCGCATCGTTTTCAACGAATCTGCATTGCACGGTCGGCAACAGTGGAGGCGACAATGCGATTATCGTCGCTTACGACGTTGTAGGGGCTGCAACCTCGCCGTTCGATACTCTGAGCAGTACGCAGTGCCAAGGCAATGGTGGCTTTGTGTCGTGCTCGATCACACCGGGCCATTGGCCAGGAATCATGTTCACCGCCGCCAACGACGGGACTGGGCCTGTGACACAGGTTGGCGTCAGCGGAACAGCCGGAGCGTTATTCGACAATACTCCATATACAGGGGAATCAGACGCGGGACAATTAAACAATGGAGATGCTTGGCAGCACTACTTCGTGAACTCCACGTCTGCGATAACCTACACTTGGACGATGAGCAATACAGGCTCTTACATTCAGGCGTCGGGCATCGTCTTTGATGCTGGTAGCGGGAGTTCAAGCTCGGGCCCCGCTCCTCCGACCAAACTCCAAGCCACCGTACAGTAAACCCTATTTATTCCTCTGGGATTATAGTTCCAACACATCCTCGCCTTTGCGCGTGACGTACCCAATAGGAGCGATCCGGCTTCGGACATTTACCGCAGAGGCTCTCTTTCGGGTGCGATCGAAATGTTCCCATCAAATCTGCGGTGCAGCCATTGGATGCGGCAAATGTCCCGGAGCATTTTGAGCGAGTCGGTGACCAGATTGACTTTGGAGCCTGGCTGCGCGACCCAGTTGACCGGCACCTCTATGGTCGAGAGGGAAAGCCGGCGGGCGATGAAGAGTATCTCCACATCAAAAGCAAATCCGGCGATCTTCTGATGAGGGAAAATTGCCAAGGCGGCCTCGCGCCGAAACATTTTGAATCCGCATTGCGTGTCGGCAATGCCTCCAAAGGCGAATACGTTGACGAAGAAAGCAAAGCAACGACCTATGAGCCGACGATGAAACGATGTTTTGACCTCAACTTCGCCAGGATTCTGCTGTACACGTGAACCGATGGCCACATCATGACCCTGCTCAAGGGCGGCGCTCAGCTTCGGAATCTCGTCGAGAGGCGTCGCGCCATCGGCGTCCATAAAAAGCACTTTACGGCCCCTAGCATTGAGCACTCCGAAACGCACGGCGGAGCCCTTGCCCATGTGGGGACAGGCGAGGGTGCGAACCCGTACATCGCTCTGCTCGAACAGGCGGCCTAAGGCTAGTGTTTGGTCCCGGCTGCCGTCATCTGAAATAATCAACTCAAAATTAATCTTGTGCCGCGTGCACCAACGAATCGTTTCGAGCACCGTTCGTGGCAGACGCGACTGTTCGTCGTAAGCGGGTATGACGATTGACAAGTCTACCTCGGCTCGTGCTGGCGGCTTCAATTCGAGGGTCGAAGAGACATCGCCGAGAATCGAGCGAGTCTCATCCACCACGGTCGACGGGTGGGGAATCGACCGAGGGGCATTGGCAGCGCCTTTAGGTTGTGTTAACGATATGCGGTGAAAGCGGCCGGTCACATAGAGGATGCCACCGGTGATGGTCGTGAAGACGAACTGGGCGCCGTGTTGCAACAAAACCATAGCGAGCGCTGCAGGATACGCCGGTACTCCTGAACTGACCAGGAAAAGCGGCGCAGCCGCCTCAATGGATCCAATGCCGCCCATGGTGAGTGGCACCAGCGAAGCAAAATTCACAACGACGACAAAGATGAGAGCTATCTTAAGGCTCATGCCGGGCCAAACAGCGGATCCAAAGCAAAAATAGGATGCTGTTTCCAGCGCCCAAACCAGACCTGTTACGAAAACGGCCTGCAGCAGTATTTTGGGGGTTCGCAGAGCAAGAAGGCCTTCCACAAACTGAATCGCTTTTTCGCGGGCGTATACTGGCAAGTGTCCCGGAAATCGGCTCCCTACCGCCGAGATGATGGACCGCAGGCGTCTATGCGAACGGATGCCGAACACCAGTACTTGGCCGAGAGCGACGAACAGAAGCGAGACCAGGAGAAGGCACGTGCGAAGCCGCCGGTCCATGGGCACAGTGCCGATGCCGGCGAGGGCCAAAATCGCCAACGCCACTCCGTCCAGAATGCGTTCGGCGGCGATAGATGCCAGTGCAGTTGTTCTTCCGCGGTCCTGACTCGTTTTTGCTGACGTGCAATGCGCACGGAGGATTTCTCCCAATCGAGCGGGCAGAAGGTTGTTGCCCATGAATCCGATCAGAATCAGCCGAAAGGAATTCCAATAGGTGAGACTTCGCTCCCAAATCGGCCAACGCGCTGCGCGAAGAAAATAGCTCAGCATCATAAGCACGACGCCTAACAGCAACAACTGGGGCCGGGCAGCCTTGATTACAGCCATCGTTTGTGGCAGCCCAAAACGCGAGACTGCGGCGTATAGGAGAATGCCCGCGAGAAGTATCGAGACCGTTGCCTTAATGGAGCGCTTCATTGGTCGTAACCTATGCGAAATTTTCTTGTAAGAGGGGCGCTTGAGCAAAAGAAAGCCCGATCTCCGCTCTTCGAGCGATGCTCCAATCTCTTGGCGTACATCGATGTTTCAAACAATTCGGATCCTCTCCTAAATAACGAGTTTGCGGGAGTAGAAGGCTTCCGCGTGGCCGCTAGGGGCGACGCATTCCATG
Source organism: Candidatus Acidiferrum sp. (assembly GCA_049792735.1). Lineage (GTDB taxonomy): Bacteria > Acidobacteriota > Terriglobia > Acidiferrales > UBA7541 > Acidiferrum. Next base: position 9,055 of record JBARBE010000302.1, on the reverse strand, counting down.
CCGCGCAGGCGCATGAGGCCGAGAAAGGTGTCCCGGCCAAACCATTGCTTGGAGCGCTGCGACTCGAAGGCTTCCATGAGATAGCTGACCTTTCTCTCGTAAATTTCCCGCTGTAGTGGGACGAACACATTTGGCTGGCCCAAGTCGCCGTCGTACTTAGGGATTTCGTATTCAAGAATCAGATGATTTCTGAAGGTATTCCAGGTCAGCTCGGCGAGCAACCGATGGTCCTGATGAGCATCCTTGCGGCTGTGCGTGAAAATCAAGTCGGGGGCGGTCGGTTTCAATTCCTCGAAGCAGTCCTTGATTTGAGTCCCCTGGAAGGGGAAGAAGCCATCACGAAAATTCTTGATGGTCACTTCTCTATGCTTGGCGCCACTTAGGAAGAGGTTGGCACTGCTACGAGCTTCCTGCTCGCGTTGGTTGCCGGCACCAAAAACCACCCAGAAGATCTGGACCTCATCGTGTTCGGAAAGCAGCCGCAAAATGGTGCCGCCGCAGCCGATTTCGATATCATCGGAATGGGCCCCCAAGCAGAGGATCTTGAGGGGACCACTGGCCTTTGCGGAAAGACTCAGAGCTAACATGTCAGTTGGTCTGCTCTCCGGCCCGGTTCAGGAATTTCCGCGGTGTCCATTGGATCTCCACACCTCCCAGGGTGCGGCCCCACCGGCGCATAAGGCTTCCAGTTGTTGCTTATCCTTGAAGGTGTCCATGCTGGCCCAGAAACCGTCGTACAAGTAGCCAATTAATTGCTTCTCCGCAACCAGCCGGTGAAACGGCTCGATGACGAGCTCTTCCTTCTCGCGCATGTACTCGAAGATATTCTTTTTGAAGATGAAAAAGCCGCCGTTGATGCGAATTGTTCCGTTATTGATGGCGTGGATGGAGGAAACCATGTTTTCGTCGCCATCCTGAACGGAAACGAGGTGATAACTCAGGTTCGGCCGCACGCAAAGAAAGCTGGCGATTTTGCCATGTTCGTGAAAGTGGCGAATCTGCTGCGGAAGGGGTAAATCGGTGAGGCCGTCGCTGTAGTTGGCGAGAAACTCCTCTTCGCCATCGAGATATTTCTCGACAGCTTTCAAGCGCTGCCCGATATTTGAGTGGATGCCAGTATCAGCAAAGGTGATACGCCAATCGTGAATATCGCTGTTGAGGAGCTCGACGTTTTTCCCGCCGGAGATCACAAAGTCGTTAGAAGCGCACTCGTTGTAATTGATAAAATAATTTTTGACGGCGTCGGCGCGATGCCCGAGGCAGAGAATAAAGTCCCTATGCCCGTAGTGCGCATAATACTTCATGACATGCCAGAGGATCGGCCGGTAGCCGATGTGCACCATGGGCTTGGGAATGTCCTCCGCATCGCGGATACGCATGCCCATACCGCCGCAAAATAGAACTACTTTCATCGAGACTCCTTCAAACGGCGTACGACTTTGATGTGCGCGCGGCGACGATCTCCTCAAGCCAGGACTCACCGCGGAAGTGACGATACTGCTCGGCACGCAGTTCGTCGCCGAGGCGGTCTGGCGGCAGTATCACATCACGATAAGTGATGACGGAATCTTTCGGAATGTCCCGGGTTAGAACGCAGCCTTCGACGAGGCCCTCGGGGACGTACTGATTGCGGCACATCTCGTCGGCATTCACCGCTTCGCCGTATGTCATGTACATGCCGTAGTCATCGAGTGTCTCGCCAGCTTTCAAATCACGCTTGGCCACGGCGCAGACCTCCACGACCGGCCCCGCCAAGGGTTTCGCGACGGAATCGCGGAACAAGGCGACGCGCGCGATCGCGTTGGGCACATCGAAGTGCACCAAGTGATAGGGAGTGAAGAAGGAATAGAGCGGGCCGTCGCCCATCTTATACAAATTCAGGTAGTGCTGCTGCTTGGGATCGGGATGCTCGGCGAGGACATACAGCTTGGTGTGCGGGGTGCCAACCACATAGTCGACAATGCCACCTAGCTGGCGGACTGCATCGATGTCATAAATCTTCCCAATCTTCATGACGTCGTCTTTATATTCCAGGCCACGGGACATCCCGCGGGAGCGCACCAGGAAACCGGTGGCGTTCGCGACGATGGCCTGCTCGAAGCTGATTTTAGAACCGTCCGCGAAGCTGGTGACCATGGCCGGATTCTGGCCCCACTTCTCGGCGAAACCCTTTTGCGTGGTGGGGTTGCGGTAAGGATCCTGAAGACCTTTGACGTTGCCAATTACGCGGGGGGTTAGACCTAGGCCTTTGACCCAGCGGTAGAGGTTGATTTGCAGGCCAGGTTCGTCGCCGTCGCAGGCGGAGAGGATCACGCGGTGTTTTTCGGCGTAGACCTGGAGAATCGGGCCGATGGTGGCGTCGATTTCCGCATTGAGCAGCACTACATCCTTCTTGTGGCGGAACGCTTCGAGAGCCACGCGAGCCCCGAATTCCACGGAGCCGGTGACATCCACGATGACGTCCACCCCCGTCGAGCGGGCCAGCAAGAAAGCGTCTTCCGTGGCTATGACCTTCCCTTCGCGCATCGCTAGGTCAACTTCCTGCTGTGTGGTGGGCGCGACCGCGTCGGTGATGCCGACGTATTGGCAAAGATCGAAAGCGCGCTGGACTCGCCGATTGTAAACACCGACAAGCCGCATCCCGGGCTTCGTGTGGACGATGTGATTGGCCAAGCCTTGCGACATGAAGCCGGCGCCCAGCAGAGCTACACGGATCGGCCGACCTTCCTTTCCGCGGGCTTGGAGCGCGTCATCAACAATGATCATCGGTGCGTCCTTCTCAGAAGATTGAACTACTTAGCAACTTCCACGGGCTGCATGCTCATGCGGCGCTTCACTTCACCTTCCTGCTCGCTCAGCGGCTTCCAGACTTGGTCCTTGTCGGAGATTACACTGACGGGCAAAGGCCACGTCAGACCGAGTTTGGGATCGTTGTACAGCAAGCCTCCCTCAGTACCGGGAGTATAGAACTCGCCGACTTGATAGCTGGTTTCCGTTTCGTCTCGAAGGACCTGGTAGCCGTGAGCGAAACGCTCGGGCACATACAGGGCGCAAGAATTTTCTGCGCTCAATTCCACGGCGATGTGCTCGAGGTATGTGGGGCTCTCTGGCCGTAAGTCAACGATGATGTCCAAAATGGCGCCTCGAGTGCAGCGCACGAGTTTGGTTTCCGCAGAAGGTGGAAATTGAAAATGCATTCCGCGGACGGTGCCCTTTTTGCGGTTATATGCGATGTTGGCTTGAGCAATGAGAGGTTTCAGGCCGTGGGCCTCGAACTCATGCTGGCAAAAAACGCGGGCGAAAAAACCTCGAGAGTCTTCGCGGCGCTCGATATCGAGAATGAAGGCGCCGGGCAACTTAGTTTCGGTAAAGATCATGGGATATGGCTCTCCTTGGCAATCTTCCGGTTCGAGCTTTACTTGACGCCGTAGGACATCGCGAGTTTTTCCGACGCGGCGGCTGTCCAATGCAGTGTGGCATCCAACTGTCCGGCGTTTAGCAGGCTCTGAATGGTGTGAATGCGGAAGTAGCGGCCGTTTTGGACGTCCTCGGCGCTAAGGCCCGCGTGGCGATATGCGTCACGCAGCTCCTGGGCGCCTTTGCGCGCCGTCCATTGGGGCTGGAACGCCGGCAAAACGCGCTGAATCTTGTCGCAGTTGACGCGATAGCAGCGCTTATCGGGTCCGCCGCCAGAAGCGTACTCGATGCGGCTACCCGGGACGATTTCCTGAACGATCGCAGCAAGCTCACTGATGCGGTAATTTTCGCTGGTGCTGCCAACGTTGAAGGTCTGGTTGTGAACGGCACTTTTCGGCGCATCCAAGACGCAGATCATAGCTTGGATAATGTCGCGAATGTGGACGATGGGGCGCCATGGGGTCCCGTCGCTCTTGATGTAGACAAGACCGGTGGTTACAGCCGCAGCGACGAAGTCATTTAGCACCAAGTCCAGGCGAAGACGGGGGGAAGCGCCATACGCGGTGGCGTTGCGCATGTACGTCGGAGTGAAATGGTCGTCGGCCAACCGCGCGATGTCTTGCTCGACGCGGACCTTAGATTCTCCATAGGGAGTGACCGGATTCAAGGCGGCATTCTCGTCAAGAAATTCATCGCCGGCTGAGCCGTACGTGCTGCAGGAAGAGGAGAACACAAAGCGGCTTACGCCGGCCCGTTTGGCCACCTCAGCTAGACGAACAGAGGCTTTATGGTTGATGTCATAGGTGAGAGTCGAATCAAGATTGCTGAGCGGGTCATTCGACAAGGCCGCCAAGTGGATCACAGCCTCTATTCCTGCGAGGTCTGGAATCGTTACGTCCCGGATGTCTTTGCGAATCTCGGGGATGGCCGGAGCCGGAGTGCCAAAATCGCTGCCGGCGAAGAGATCGGTGTCAAAGCCAATCGGTTGGTGGCCAGCGGCAGTTAACATCTGGGAGGCCACCGCACCAATGTACCCCCGATGCCCCGTTAGCAGAACTTTCATTGAATGTGGCTCCTGTGGAAATTGGAACAACGCAGTATATGTCTTCCTACTGATGCGACCAAACTAGGGATGACGTGCGACTGCCCCTTTCCGCCGAGAATTGCTCGACGGGTGCTGCTTGGCTTCGCTACAAAGAAACGACAGCCCACTTATCTCAGGAACGGAAGAACCTCTTCCGTAAACCCAGGATATACTTCGCAATCGGCTTACCAAGATCGCTGCTGGTGGCCTTTGCCAGCGCGCGGCTGGGAGTCTGTAAACAACTGTTTCTAAAACACTTAACAGTAGGTCCTACGCGAGCGGATTAGACCAGAAGGAAGGTGCTTCGCGGAATATAGGAAAAACTTTTCCATCCAGCGACCAGGGCGCCTGCTATGAGGCTCAAAGGGCGGTGTCTGGGGTGGCCGACAGCTCGTATTTCAACGTAACCCCTTGCAACGTAGCATATGCCAGGCAGGCCCGTTCGCTTCCTCGCCCCTCGATGCGCCAGCCATTTCCAGTCTTGGACAGCCGCATTTCGGAACGCTGCCGCCACCAGCGGTTCACCTCGCCGGGAGTCGCAATCCAAAGGCCACTGTTTTCCCGCATATTGCCTAAGCATGCGAGAAGCGTTTCATAAGTGCTCCGATTCCGGGGTTTAACGATGTAATCAGGATGCACAATAAAACTGATTAACCCATGCTTCTGCCTTATGGTTTCCATCTGACGCTTCCACAAGTCTATGGAATAGTCGTTCAGGATGTTGAACAAGGTGTAATCCTGTGTTGTCGTGACTGGCAATTCTAGGATTTTGTCAATAAAGAACGGCATAACCGTGCAGCACCCGCCGCGCTGGGGGTCTAAATGGGCCACGTTGGGAATGGACATGTCATACGAGAACTTGAGTGCGTCGTACCACAACTGTTTTCGATAGAGAGTTGCAGCCCGGAATCCTTCGGCGCCGTACCGAGTTGCGTAGGAATTGATTTTCGCCGCGCGACTCAAGAATTGTTTGCGGTTCCGGTAGAGGTGGCCGTCGTGATTCAGGTCATGTACGACAATTTCAAAGCCTCGGTCGCGAATTGTAGCGAGGAATTCCGGTGTTACGGTGTAGCGCTGTTCTGGTATAACCTGGAAGGACGCCTTCACGCCAGCCGCCTCATCCATGTCCATTAATTCGGAGCAAAACCTGCGACCTACTTCCGTCTCGACGTCGTGCGTCATGATCGCGCAACTGCGGGTGCCTTGCGGCCAAAACCAAATGAAGGGTATTCGATCGATGCCACAGGTCCGCAAGGATAAGCCAAGCAGCTGCGACAGAAGATTATCGACCGAACAGTCCACCGGCCAGCGAGGGAACGTCAAATCATTCCACCCTCGGAAATGAAATTCCTGGATGTGCTTCCGAATACCAACCGGCAGGAGGGGACGCAGGAAATAATATATGGGGACGAGGGCGGAGGTAGAAAAATTGCCACGCCAGTCCGGCGCATAAGCTTCGAGCCGTAGATTGTCGACCACTTCGGCAGGATCGAAAGGGAGGTAGACCGTTCCGTTTTTTATTTCTGTGTCTCGGAACGCGTCGAACTGCCGATCTTCAGCTCGAGAAGCGGGTTGGCGTCCAATGTAGCGCCCGTAGCAGATCGTGTCTTGTCCAAACCTGAAATAGCCAGGCTTAGATGAGAGAGCACCTAAAAAAGCGAATGAACAATACTCCTCCGGACACCTATAATATTCAGTAAGTCGTTGAACTACAGGGTCCATGCGTTTGGGGGCAAATTTAACGATCAGGAAGCTCCTTGCTTGCGGGCCGCGTCCCGGTCGCGATGGCCGGGAGGGCCTTGAACAAGAGGTGGTCGTCGAAGATGAGATTGTACTGCTCATCGAGCGCGGCGCGGCAAGCTACCGCATTTTGCTGTAGCCGCAACTTGGTGCTGTCCGCATTTTCTTGCATGGCTTCAAATTGCCACATCATTTTGTCCACATCAATGTGCTCAATATCCTGCGAGAAATCTGCGAGCCCGGCACTGGCCATCAGCGCAGTGTTCTTTTCGTGATAGGAGATCGCCAGCACAGGTTTTGCAAGCATCAGCGCCAGCAAGATGTTATGAAATCGGCAGGCGACGACGAAGTCGCTTGCGGCCAGCTGTGATAAAACCTCGTCGACGGAAGCCGCCGGCTCATCGATGAGCGCCCCATTTTCATAATGGACGCCAATTTTTTCAAGATAAGCCTTCAGGTCGTATGTTGCAGGTTGATCGTAGGCTACATCGCCAATGAGCAATCGCACTTTGTATTTTTTCTGGAGCAGCCAACTCACAAAGTCGCCCATTTTCGCGATGTATTCAGTATAGATACTGTCATCTTGTTGCGAGCTGCCGGTCCGATTGAAGTAGGTCATCAGGCCCACTCCAACCACGCCACGACTGCTGCCGTTATTGGAATACTGAAGGAGCACTCGCGCTGGAAAACTAAAGGCGAGGTCCGGAAACACGTGGTCGTGTTCGGCGTTGAATCCGATGCTCTTCATATAGTCCTTCGAGAAGGCATCGCGATAGGAGCGGTAATCTGCGAAGGACAGGGCTGCTTTCACGATGCGCTGGCTCAACGGCTCACGCAATGGACCAGCGCCAACGCTTAGAAAGATGACTTTGGCGCGGCAAAGCTTCGCGAGAACGGTCCATTTCAAAATTTGATAGTGCAAGCCCAGCGCACTGATGCCGAAATCGCCGAGCATTCCTGTTCCCGTCATTACGAGCATGTCCACGTCTGTAAGCATGGCGATGGCCTTAGTCCAGCGGAATAGCTCGAGAGGAATGCGAACGAAGATCTTTCGAAGGACCCGCAGAGCGCGGTTAGCAATATGTGAAAGGGGAATCTCTTCGATGAGAGTGGCTGGAATCCCGTACGCCATCCGCACTTGGTCAGGACCGGGACAAATACAACGGATCTCCGCATTCGGGACGCACCTTCGAATGTTATACAACAGCGCCTGCAGCGTGCATTCATTGCCCAAATTTCCCACACCAAATGCGCCGAACAATGCGATGGTAAGCCGTTTTGCGGCAGTGTTCCCATGTATCGAGCTGTTCATGAACGAGTTTCGAGCGGAATATCCTTCAGCTTTGTGTCACTCCGTAGCCAGCGAAGGCTTTCGCAAGCCGCGAATCAGGTCAAGATAGAACGTTTTCTGTCCTCCAACAAAGAAAAGCAATCCAAAGAATGCCCCGAGAAGGACGAATGTTTCAAGAATCAACCTGGGTGCCCCCGCCACAAAGGTCCCCAACGCTCTCTGTGCTGCAAAGCCCAGCACGCCCGCCACAAATCCAAAGCCCACCGGGCGGATCACTGACAGAAAGACGTCCCAGAACGCGACTGCGGTTCCTTTCACGCACCACGCGATGAAAGGTATAACCCACATGGCCATCACCGTGGAGTATGCAAACGCCACTCCCTTCGGTCCGTAAGGCAATCCGATGAAATAGCCCGCTACGAGTGTGGGTGCGAAGACCAGCGCGATGTTCAGGCTTCGCCTCACCAATCCAAGGGAGAGGAGCAGCCATCCCATGGGGTTAATGATGGCGAAAATGAAGATGGTTGGCGCAAGCAAGCGGAAAATGATGACTGCACCCATCCACTTAGGCCCCAAGAGAACGGAAACAACATCATCGGCAAAAACGACACAGGCTATCGTCAACGGGATCGTCATTGCGAGAACGAGAGAGTAGCCCTTGAGGAAGTAGCTCTTGAGCCGAATGGGATCGTCCTGCAGCCGTGACAGGGCCGAAAAAGCCACTTCGCCCACGGCAGAATTCAGATTGTCCGTCGGAATGCTGACCAACTGGTAGGCTCTGCCGTAGATTCCGAGTACGCTAGTGCCCCAAAATCGGCCAATCAAGACTTTGTCGGTGTTATAGGCGAGGTAGGCGACAAGACTGTTAAGACTGACGGTTCCCCCAAACCGCATCATTGCACCAATTCCAGCGCCTTTGCTAGGCAAGCCAGGTACCCACCCAGCGGTTAGCCAGGCACCGATAGTGCCGATGAGCGGCACGGAGACTGTGAGGGCCACCAACGCCCAATAGCCGTACCCGGCTTTAGCTCCTGCAATTGCGACGACAGTACCTAGGATCAAGGAGATGATCTGTATTAGTGCCATGGTGGTGAAGCGCATCTGGCGCTGCAGGAGCGCTGAGTGCTGCACGCCTGCTGCATTGAAGATAAACCCCGCCGCCAAAGCGAGGGTGACGGCAATTAGCCGTGGTTCGTGATAAAAAGCCGCGAGGAACGGAGCCATTGCGGCGGTGAGGAGGCCGAGAACGGCACCTACCAGCAAATTCATCCAAAATAAAGTTGAAATCTGTTCGTCGGTTACGGTAGCGCGCTGGACGGCCGCAGACGAAAGGCCGAAATCCCGCAGCAAATTCAGAACTCCAGTGAATGCAGTGACCATCCCAACCAGGCCAAACTCTTTAGGGCCCAGAAGACGGGCCAGAATCATGAGGGAGCCAGCACGTATAACGAAATTCGCCGCCTGAGCAGCGAGTCGCGCAATGCCGCCGCGGATAGTCCGTTGTTTTAGATCCTTCATCGTGT
>JBARBE010000301.1:0-3530 GCA_049792735.1 Candidatus Acidiferrum sp. | reverse complement strand
GCCCGGCCGGGCACCCCCTGGCCGCCGGCGACCAGAACGGTCATATCGGCCTGTGGGACACGGCGACCCGCCGCAAGACCGGTACCTTGGCCGAGGGCAGCCCGGTTGAGAGCGTGGCGTTCAGCCCGGACGGGCACACCCTGGCCGCCGGCGACTGGAGCGGCCACATCGGCTTGTGGGATACGGCAACCGGGCTGATTACCGCTTCCCTGGCCGAGGGCAGCCCGGCTTATAGCGTGGCGTTCAGTCCGGATGGGCACACCCTGGCCGCCGGTGACGACAACGGCTACATCGGCCTGTGGGACACGGCACCCGGGCAGACGACCGCTGCCCTAGCCGAGGGGAGCCCGGTCGGGAGCGTGGCGTTCAGTCCGGACGGGCACACCCTGGCCGTAGGCGACTGGAGCGGGCACATCGGCGTGTGGGACATGATGACCGGCCGCAGGACCGCCTCCCTGGCCGAGGGCAGTGCGGTCGACAGCGTGGCGTTCAGTCCGGACGGGCATACCCTGGCCGCCGGCGACGACAACGGCCATATCGGCGTATGGGACGTGATGACCGGTCGCAAGACGGCCAGTCTGTCCGGGGGCAAGACGGCCGATCTGTCCGTAGGCAACGGATCCGGCTCGATATACAGCGTGGCGTTCAGTCCGGACGGGCATACCCTGGCCGCCGGCGGCGCCATCGCTGACATCGGGTTCATCGACGTGTGGGGCGCGGCGACCTGGCGCCAGACCGCTATCCTGGCCGACGACAGCCCGGTGGAGAGCGTGGCGTTCAGTCCGGACGGGCACACCCTGGCCGCCGGCGACGACAACGGCCATATCACCCTGTGGGACATCGCAGCCGGCCGCAAGACCGCTACCCTGGCCGACGGCAGCACGGTTGAGAGCGTGGCGTTCAGTTCTAATAGCCCGATCGTCGTAACCGGAGATGCCTCCGGCAAGGTTGGTATGTGGAATGCGAACACCGGGCAGCAGTTCGCGCGCCTAGGTGAAAGCGGCACGGTTAACGGTCTCGCGCTCTCTCCGGACGGCCAGGTTCTCGCCATAGGCGGTCTAAATGGCAACATAGTACTTTTGCGGCAGAGCCTAACGGATCTGACTCAGCCTTTCTTTACGCATCTTATATGTGAGAAGGTCCGGGAAAACATCACCCCGGCCCAATGGGCCCAGTACGCACCCGGCCAGCCCTACCAGCGCACCTGTTCGTAGTATAATCACCGCTCAAATAGCCGACTAACTTTCACTATGTGACTCTAAAGTCAGCCCTAATCCGCCGATCCGCGCAAATCAGCATCCGTTTTGACTGCCTGCTATCTGACACTCGAATTACCGATTTCACGTAAATCCCCAGAACTGCTGTTGCCCACCTGTTGCAAAAACCGGCCTCTCAAAACTCGCGCTCTTCTGCCGCAGACAGGGTCGAGTTCAAGCAAGCCAGGGAAGAGGCAGTTGCAGAGCGGTGGACGTGCCGGTGGCCGGCATTGCGGTGATAAGGATCTTGGGCGTGGCAGGTCAGTCGGCCGCAGAACCTGGGCCTGCACGAGTGAGGGAGCGCAGGCACGGGCGGAGCAGGTCGATGACGTGCTCGGGGCTGGCGTCGCTCAGCGCCTCGGTTCTGAGCAGGTGCCGTGACACGATCACGCCGAGCATCACCGCACCGACCAGCGCGGCCCGCAGTTCGGCGTCATCGGCGGTAATGGGCCTGCTGATCTGCGCTTGGTAGCGGGCGGCGCCCTCCCGCATCGCCTGCGCCGCATCCGGGTGGGTGAGCATGGACCGGAGCAGGGCAAGGGACTGCACGGGCTCGCTGGCGAGCGAGTCGGCCAGCCTGGCCAGGATCTGCTCGGTGATGTCATCGGCTGTCCCGGTCAGTTCCTGCGCGGGAGGGTCATGCGTCACGCGCTGGAACAGTTCCTGCTTGGAACCGAAGTAGTGCATGACCAGACCGCCGTCGACGCCGGCTGCGCGCGCGATCTCCCTGATGGTGGTCCGCTCATAGCCGCGCTCGACAAACAGGCGTGCGGCCGCGGCCAGGATTCTGGCCTCGGTCCTGCGTCGCTGGTCGGCTCGGGACGGGGCTGGTTCAGGTGCGTGCACGCAATTGATTCTACGAGCGTTGACCAGGCGGGCGGCCTTGTTCTACACTCGTTCAATCAACAAGCGTTGAATGGAGTGGGGACGCATGACCACGATGACACCAGCCCAGGTCCTGGAGCGGCGCCGGGAGCTGCTCCTGAATCAGGACACCGACGGCTTTGCGGACCTGTTCGCGCCTGACGGCGCGATCGAGCTGCCGTTCGCGGGTCCGGACCTGCCCCCGCGGCTCGATGGCCAGCAAGCCATCCGCGACTTCTCCAACCGCGCGGCCGCTTCGCCCCTGCGGATCGACGATCTGGAGACGGTCGCGCTTCATCACACCAGCGACCCCGAGGTCGTGATCGTCGAACTCCTCTCGCGGGTGACGCTCGCCACGACTGACCGCAGGCTTGCCGTGAGGTCGATCCAGGTCTTCAGGATCCGCGACGGCAAGATCGTGCTTTTCCGTGACTACTTCAACCCGAACGGCCTCGCCGACGCGCTCCGAAGCTGACCGGCGCGGGCCCTCAGCGCTCGCTGACGGCAGGACCACCGAGCCGGGCCGCCGGGTCGCGTGCCAGCTCATCCATCGCCTGCTCGCTGACGCGCCCGGGGACCGGCCGCTCCGAGCAGGACGGATATCCGCGGCCCGCGCAGCGATGATGCACGCAAGCCCGGCACATACTGCCGCGGACACGGCCGAGCGCCGCGGAGCACGGCCAGCCACCGGCAGCTAGGACGGAGGCTGACGGGAAGGCCTTCACGGAGAGCAACCTTGACCCCTTACGGATCCGCGCGCGTAGCCGCCGTTATGGCGTCAACCTCAGCCAGCCGACAAGGCAGTCCCCCGGCACAGAACAGGGTGATCGGCGAGGTTGCGACTACCGCTCATGCCGGGAGGAGCGCGTTGTCTGATATTTCACCCTCGGCTTGAGACCAGTTGCCGCAACCCATGGACGACATCAAGCCATGCCTGGTCTCGTTTGGACCATATCGAAATTGGGCGTCCATTGCTAGGCAGGGCCTGCAAGTCACTAAGTGGGCTATTTTGCCAGTCGGAAGGCCGCAGAATCACTGGGATCACCGTGGTGAGGCCAGTGCGGTGCCGCTTTATTGCTCTCTGCATTTCACGAGTGTAGGCGTAGTCCGAAGCAAGAAGGTCAGGGCTAACCAACACTAGGATTATGTCGGCTGTCTCGATATTCCTGTCAATCTCTTTGTCCCACTGCTCGCCCGGAAGAATCTTCTTGTCGTACCAGACCGAGATTAGTCCGTTACGCTTGAGCTGGGCGAGTGAAATATCTAGGGCCTGACGATAGCGTTCATCCTTGTGAGAGTATGAAACGAATGCGGTCAAGACAGGGACATCAGAAGCTGCATCTTTCTTCGGTTCCTGTCAGAGGCGGTAGCCTATGCCGTCTGCGCAGCCTGGCTAGCGACCTCGGCGGC
>JBARBE010000300.1:0-17599 GCA_049792735.1 Candidatus Acidiferrum sp. | reverse complement strand
CTTCTGGATCGATTCATTCGCCGGAGACGGGGTCGCCGGAAATGCTGATGGAGTTGGCTTATCGTCTGGCAGTGGAAAATACACCGTTCATTGAGAACATCCGCAAGAACGCTATTTTTCTGATCACTCCGATGGTGGAAGTGGACGGACACGACCGCATGGTGGATTCGTGGAATTATAAAAAAGCCAACCCCGATAAGCCGCAGCCGGATCTCGTTTATTGGGGACACTACGTTCAGCACGACAACAACCGCGACGGCATCGCCATGGGCCTGAAGCTTTCACAAATGATGATGAGCACGTTTTTCTATTGGCATCCGCAAGTGCTCCACGATCTGCACGAGTCTGTTCCTTATCTTTATGTTTCGACGGGAACTGGGCCATACAACGCTTGGCTCGACCCGATTGTGATCAACGAGTGGCAGAAGTTTGCTTACAACGACATTCAGGGGCTGACGGAGCGCGGCGTGGTCGGTGTGTGGACGCACGGCTTTTATGATGGCTGGGCGCCGAATTATATGTTTTACGTGGCGAACGGACACAACTCGATTGGGCGCTTCTACGAAACGTATGGCAACAGCACACCCGAAACGAAGGAAGCCGAGCTGGGGCCGAGCTCGACGAGCCGCACGTGGTTCCGTCCCAACCCGCCGCTGCCAAAAGTAATGTGGTCGTTGCGCGACAACACCAACCTCGAGGAAAGCGGTGTACTTCTTTCCCTGGACTACACGGCACAGCACGGGCAGGAACTGTTGAAAGATTTTTACGAGAAGAGCAAACGCTCGGTTGCGAAAGCGACCACGGAAGGTCCAGCGGCTTGGGCCATCGTGAATGACGGGAGGCGTCCGGCGCTTGCCGCGCAACTGGCGAATTTGCTGCAAAGGCAGGGCGTCGAGGTGCAAAAGCTCGAACAAGATTTCGAATTGAAAGATACGACGTCTGGCGCTGCGAAATCGGCCGATGCAAAATCCGAAGCCAAGCCGGAAAGCAAGGACGGCGAGAGGACGAAACGAGAGAAATCGCGCAAGTCCAAAGAAGAGGCCGTCGAAGAAAAGCCGGCGGAAGTAAAGGGCACGGTGCTGCCGCTGGGCAGCTATATCATTCGGATGGATCAACCTTACAGCCGCATGGCGGACATGCTGCTCGACACGCAGTATTACTCGACGAACGACCCGCGCCCCTACGATGATACGGGGTGGACGCTCGGGGCGCTGCGCAATGTGAAAACCGTGCGCATCACGGACACGGCGATCCTCAAAGCCCCGATGACGCTGGTGGACACGCCTGCACGGTACGACGGCGGCGGCGTGATTCCTCCGCACTCGGAAAAGGGCAGAGCGGCGGCTCCGGCGAAATACTACGTGATTAACGCAACCGGAGAGCCAAACCTCGCGACGCTGCGTTTTCGGCTGAAAGACGTGAAATTTTTTGCTGCCGAAGATGGCTTCGAGGCCGGCGGGCAGAAATTCGTCCCGGGCACATTTATCCTTCCGCTCGAAGGCAATCCGGCCGATCTGGATTTGCGGCTGAACGCCGCCGCGCGGGAACTGGGCGTGCGCGTGACGAGCGCGGAATCCGTTCCCGATGTAGCGCGTCATGAGGTCGGCGTGCCGCGCATCGCGTTGATGCACAACTGGACGGACACGCAAAACGAAGGGTGGTTCCGGCTTGCGCTTGAGGAAACCGGCGTGCCCTATTCCTACATTTCCGATATCACCGTTCGCACTACGCCCAACTTGCGCGAGAAATACGACGTGATTTTATTCCCGCCTACTTTCTATGGCCTTGAGCAGATTCTGAACGGCATCCCGGCACGCACCAACGCGGATGGCAGCGAAGCTGGCGGCCCGATCCCCTGGGAGAATAGTCCGACCACACCAAATTGGGGACTGATTGACCATGCCGCAGACATCCGCGGCGGGCTGGGCTTCGATGGCGTCACTCATCTCAGGAAATTTATCGAGGACGGAGGGCTTTTCATTCCGGTTGGACCAAGCACGCATTTGCCGATTGATCTCGGAATCACCGACACGGTAAGCATTAAGGAAACGCACCAACTGCAAGCCCGAGGAATGATCGCTCGCTCGACCGTCGAGGATAAAGACGACCCGATCACGTACGGATATGACGATTCTGTAGGCATTTATTTCAATCAAGGACCCGTGTTCAACGTTTCCGTCGCCGGAAGATTCGGAAGATTCTTTGGCGACGAGGGACCTGGTTCGCGGACGAGCGGCAGAGGTTCGCTGACCGATCCCGACATTCCGCAGGGCCGTCCGTGGACGGCGCCCGAGCCTCCCGTTCATCGGAGCAAAGCGGAGCAGGAAGTTTACGTCGACCCGGACATGAGGTCTTACCTCAGCTCGTTCCTGCCGCCGCCAGCGCTATATCCGCGCGTGGTGCTGCGCTTCGCGGATGAAAAAAGTCTGTGGATCAGCGGAATGCTCGCGGGCGCATCTGAATTGGCGCAAGCACCCGCTATCGTCGACGTGCCAGTCGGTCGCGGGCACGTCGTTCTATTCGCCACGAATCCCATGTGGCGGCAGGAGACCCAGGGAGAATTCATGCTCCTGCTCAACGCCGCGCTAAACTTCGATCACTTGAACGCCGGACGGAAAACGCCAGCCCCGGTTGCGGAAAAGGCTTCGGCCCCGGCGGCAAAACCCTAATCTGGCGTTCCTAACAGACAAGCGTCTCGCTTTCGGCACAGCCGTTTGCCGCCGCGCACCTGCGCGCAAGCAGGGCTGCTACCATCGTTCTAACACGGTAGCGGCCATTTAAGCGCGTGGGTGCGCCTGCATGTCAGACGACGCAAGTCCCATAATACAAAAGCGCGGCGGAAGGTGGCGGCTCAGCTTTTGGAGCCTGATTGCCACGCAATTTCAGGGTGCATTCAATGAGAACGGCCTGAAACAGCTCGTCATTTTCCTTATCCTCGCAATGAATCTTGCGAAGGAGGAGCGCGATCGGCTGGTGCCGATTGTCGGTTTTCTTTTCGCGGCCCCCTTTATTCTCTTCTCCATGACGGGCGGCTTCTTCGCCGATCGCTTCAGCAAGCGCAGCGTAACCATTTGGACCAAGGTTTTCGAGATCGGTGTGATGGCGTTCGCGCTGGTGGCGCTTGCCGCGCGGAATCTTCCGCTCGAAATGGCCGCCGTGTTTCTCGCAAGCACGCAAGCGGCGATTTTCGGGCCCTCAAAATATGGATTGCTGCCTGAGTTGCTTCCGCAAGAGCGACTGTCCTGGGGAAACGGTGTTATCGAGCTGGGAACCTTTATCGCCATTATCGCGGGCAGCGTTGCGGCCGGATTCATGGCTCAGGGATTTGGTAGTCATCAAGGATACTCCGGCGCGATTCTTGTGGGCTGCGCTTTTCTGGGGCTGCTGTTCAGCCAGGGAATTGCGCGCGTGCCCGCGGCCGACCCGCTGAAGAAATTCCGCGCGAACTTTATTGGAGACCTGTGGTCGCAGGAAAAACTAATTCGCGCCGACCGCGTGTTGTGGCTCGCGGTGCTCGGCAACACTTATTTTTGGTTTCTGGGCGCGCTGCTTCAGTTTGACATCATCGTGTATGGGCAGGACGTCCTCCACCTTCGCCCTTCCTCGAATGCCATTCTTCAGGCGGCCATCGCGATTGGGATTGGCGTCGGCAGCCTTGTGGCTGGTTATCTTTCCGCCGGCAAAATCGAATATGGACTGATTCCCCTCGGCTCGCTCGGCATGACCGTCCTTGGAATTCTGCTGTCGTTGCACGGCCTCACCTTTGAAGGTGTGCTGGCGCTATTGGCTGGATTGGGATTCTTCGGCGGGTTCTTTATTGTGCCGATCAACGCTCTCATCCAGCACCGTCCCGAAGAAGATAAGAAGGGCGGAATCATCGCCGCGGCTAATTTGCTTTCCTTTGTCGGGATTGGCGGAGCCTCTGCCGCTTTTTATCTTCTGACGCGTTTTGCTCATCTCGGGCCGGCATCGATTTTTCTTTGGACCTCTCTGGCAACACTTGCAGCGACAGCTTATGTGCTGTGGCTATTGCCGGATTCGTTGCTGCGGCTGTTGCTCTGGATGCTGACTCACACGCTCTACCGGCTCGACGTTGCCGGCCGCGAACGCGTTCCAGCGCGAGGCGGCGCGCTGCTCGTTCCCAATCACGTTTCCATGGCCGACGCAGTCCTGCTCCTCGCCGCGCTCGATCGCCCCGTGCGGTTCCTGATGTTCAAAGGCTCGTACGACCATCCACTTGTAAAACCCTTCGCCAAAATCTTGGGCGTGATTCCGATCTCTTCCGATCAAGGCCCGCGCGAAATGATTCATTCCCTGCGGCGCGCCACGCAAGCGTTGCAAGACGGCGAACTGGTCTGCATTTTCCCCGAGGGGCAAATGACGCGCATTGGCCAGATGATGCCGTTCCGCCGCGGCATGGAGCGCATCGTCAAAGGCGTGGACGTGCCGATTATTCCCGTGAATCTCGACGGCGTGTGGGGCTCGATCTTCAGTTTTTCCGGCGGGCGATTTCTTTGGAAATTTCCGCGGCACTTGCCGTATCCGGTCCGCGTGACCTTTGGCGCGCCGTTGCCCTCGACCGCGTCGGCACAAGAAGCGCGCCAAGCCGTGCAGGACTTGAGCGCGGAGGCGTTCGAGCGGCGCAAGCGCCACATGAAACCTCTGCCACGCACTTTTCTTTACACGGCGCGGAGGCATCCGTTTCGCTTCGCCATGGCCGATGGACAAACGCCGAAGCTGACTTTTTTTGCGGTGCTGGCAAGGACGCTCTTCCTGGCACGTCGCCTGCGGAAAACGTGGGAAGGCCAAGAGATGGTCGGCGTCTTACTGCCGCCTTCGATTCCGGGCGCACTCGTGAATTTTGCGGCGATGTTGATGGGCAAAGTGCCCGTCAACCTGAATTACACCGCCTCGAACGAGACCCTTGAGTCTTGCGCGAAGCAATGCAACTTAAAAACGCTGATCACGGCGCGGCCGTTTCTTGAGCGCGTGCACGTTCAGCCGCCGGCTGAGACGATCTTTCTGGAAGACCTTGCACAGAAGATCCGTTTCAGCGAACGACTAGGCGCTGCTCTTGCGCTTTTACTTCCGGCGCACCTCATCGAAAAATACGCTGGAGCCCAGCGCGAGACGAAGCTCGAAGACGTCGCGACGATTATTTTTTCCAGCGGGTCCACGGGCGAACCCAAGGGCGTCGTGCTGACACATTACAACGTGGCTGCGAACGTCGAGCAGCTCAACCAAGTATTTCTATTGCATTCCAACGATCGCATCATGGGGATTCTGCCCTTCTTTCATTCCTTCGGCTTCACCGGCACTCTGTGCCTTCCCGCTGCGACTGGAATCGGCGTCGTGTTTCATCCGAATCCGCTCGATTCGCGCGTCATTGGAGCACTCGTCGAGAAGTACGCCGTCACCATGCTCCTTGCGACGCCGACTTTTCTCAATGCTTATACCCGCCGCTGCGAGCCAGAGCAATTCGGCAGCCTGCGTTTTGTAATGGCCGGCGCGGAAAAATTGCCTGAGCGCATTTCGCAGGCGTTCGAGGACCGCTTCGGCATCCGCCCGCTCGAGGGTTACGGCTGCACGGAATGCTCACCCGCCGTCACGGTGAACACAATTGATTTTCGAGCGGCATCATTTCGACAAGTGGGCGCAAAGCGCGGCAGCATCGGGCATCCGCTTCCGGGCATGACGGTGAAGATTATCGATCCAGAAACGCAGCAGCCATTGGGAATCAATCAACCGGGATTGCTGCTCGTGCGCGGCCCGAATGTAATGCAGGGCTATTTGAGCCAGCCCGAAAAAACGGCGGCGGTTTTGCGCGATGGCTGGTACAACACGGGTGACATCGCGATGCTCGATGAGGATGGTTTCCTGCGCGTCACCGACCGTCTGAGCCGTTTCAGTAAAATCGGCGGCGAAATGGTGCCGCACATTAAAGTCGAAGACAAGCTCCACGAATTGGCAAAAGCGACGGAGCAGGTGTTTGTCGTGACCGCCGTTCCCGATGAACGAAAAGGCGAACGCCTGATGGTGTTGCACACGCTCCCAGAGGACGAATTGAAGGAAACACTAGAGCTGCTTGCCAAATGCGATTTGCCAGCGCTTTGGAGACCCCGCCCGGATCAATTCCTGAACGTTGAGAAATTGCCCTATCTCGGCACCGGCAAGCTGGATCTGCGAAAGGCGCGCGAGCTCGCCCTGGAAGTCGCGAAACCGGCATGAGCGTCTCGCTACACGTTCCGCCCGCCCAAAACAGGGAATCCCCGCAACTGACGAACGTCGGAAGCCCTCGCAATTGGCGACGCTTGATCCGCAGAATAATACTCACAGCGGTCGCCTTGGGAATTTGGTTCTGGACGCAGTCGCTCATCGCGCAGCGAGACGTGCCTGCTTCCGGCATCGGCGACGCATTGCACACCTTGACGGCCGGCCTCAACTCCTATTTCTATAACTCGCATCCTGCCGCTAATGCCTTGTTGATTGTCAGTTCCGCTTTGATCGATGGCCTGGGCCTCTTTCTGCTCGCTCGTTGGCTTTTCGGGCCAAGCGTGCGCCCCTTCCTCGGACTCGTACTGCTGCTTGGACTGCGCCAAATCATGCAAGCCATCTGCGCTCTTCCGGCTCCTCCGAACATGATTTGGCACTATCCTGGTTTCCCCTCGCTTCTAGTCACTTACAACGTGGGCAATGATTTTTTCTTTTCCGGGCACACCGCTATCGCTGTGTTCGGCGGCATCGAATTGGCCCGCCTCGGCAAGCGCTGGCTGACTTTCTTGGCTGTAGGAATTGTGCTGTTTGAAATCGCCGCCGTGCTGGTCTTGCGAGCTCACTATACCATGGACGTTTTTACCGGACTTCTCGCGGCGCTCTGTGTTGCGCAGTTCTGCACCAAGGTCGCGCCTCGTATTGACGCCTGGCTAGCCGCGGCTTACTGATCTTCGCCGCAATCACCCAAAATCCGTTTCATTCGTATCTCAACGCCACCATGGGATCGACCCGCATGGCGCGCCGGGCGGGAATGTAACACGCAGCGAGCGCCACAATGGCGAGCAGCAGGGCCACGGCAGCAAACGTCAGTGGGTCAGTCGCGCTCACACCGAACAGAAGTCCCGACATCAACCGTGTAAGGCCGAGTGCAGCCACCAACCCGATCAGCAGGCCGAGCGCGGCCATTTTCATTCCCGCGCCCAAAACCAAACGCAGCACATCCGCCCGCTTTGCACCGAGAGCCATGCGAATGCCGATCTCCTGTGTACGCTGCCCAACCAGATACGAAATCACTCCATAGATTCCGATGGACGCAAGTCCGAGCGCCAAGGCCGCAAATACTCCCAGCAGAACCATGGAAACTTTCCGAGTGGCAAGCGAATCGGAAATCATTTCGTCCATCGTCTCCGCGCCGTACATCACATGCTTGGCGCTTAGCTTCCGCACCGCCGCGCCAATGGCGTCGGCTATTCCCGGAGTGTTTGGGTCGTAGCGCACCAGCGCGCCGGTGCCGCTCCAGGAGGAAGCGTCCATGGCCTGATCCGGGAGCTGCATGTAAGGGAAATAGAGCTGCGCGCGCAGCGATTCCTTGTCGTCCGTGTCCAGCCCCCACTGTTTCACGTGCCCGACAATACCGATAATTTCGGCACGACCTCCTTTGTTCGTCAAGAAAACGTGCTGTCCGATGGGATCTTGGTCCGGAAAGTATTGCTTCGCAAAAACCTCATCGACGACGATGACGTGCGGAGAATTTTCATCATCGTGCGCGGTAAAGAATCTTCCGCGTTCGAGCGGAACCTTCATCACCTGCAAGTAGCTCTCTTGAACCACGTAACTCAGGGCCCAATCCATGTCGTTCTCAGTGGCTGGTTTTGGTTTTCCCTCGATCCAAAACAAATCTTCGTCGTCGCTGCTCATTGGTATCGCGCCCCAGGACAGGGAAGAAGCAGTCACTCCGGGAACCGCCATCAGCGTGTCATTCAATTGACGCAACTCAGCCCGTGCTGCGGCTGGGCCCGTATTGTTTGTCACTGGGGGAAAAGCGACACCAAACGTCAATACATTGTGAGAATCGAATCCCGGATTGACGTTCCAAAGAGCGCTGAGACTGCGGATCATCAACCCCGCCGCAATCAGCAGGACCAGGGCCAGGGCCATTTCAACGACAACAAAGATTCCTTGCGCGCGGTGGCGCGAGCCGCTGCCGCCGCGACCTCCTTCCTTGAGTGTGTCATGTAAATTCGCACGCCCCGACTTTAATGCAGGCGCCAGACCGAAGAAAATGCCGCATGCCAGGGAAAGAACCAACGTGAAGATCAGCACGCGCGCGTCCAGCGTGACTTCGCTAGCGCGTGGAAGACTGACCGGCAACTGATGCAGCGCGGCCTTGGTGCCCCAAGCCGCGAGCAACAATCCGAGCACTCCTCCTGTAAGTGAGAGCAAAATGCTCTCCGTAAGAAGCTGTCGAAGCAATCGGGCCTGGCTTGCGCCCAATGCAGTGCGAATGGCGAATTCGCGCGTCCGCGCGGAGGCGCGGGCCACCATAAGATTGGCGACGTTGACGCAAGCGATCAAGAGAACAAAGCCGACGGCTGCGAGCAGCACGAACAAAAATAATTGCAGGTCTCCGACCATTTCGTGTTTCAAGGATATGACGGCAGCGCCGATGCCCTTGTCGGCATCGGGATATTCTGCGGCAAGACTCTGCGTTACGGTCTGCATGTCCGCTCGAGCCTGCGCGACGGTGACGCCCGGCTTGAGCCGGCCGATGCCGTGAATTCCGAGGCCCGCGCCCCGCTTCGGAAGCAAAGGATTGCTCCATTGGCCCAGTGGCACGTAAATGTCGACGTTGCGAAAGCTCCCCAAGCCAAGCTCAAACCCCGCTGGAAGCACGCCAACGATCGTGAAATCCTTGCCATCCAAGTTGAGCGCCTTCCCCACCGCATCCGTGGACGAGCCAAACTTGCGTTTCCACAACCCGGCGCTGATCATTGCGATGGGTGCCGCGCCGATGTCGTCCTCACCGGAAACAAACGATCTTCCGGCCTGTGGATTCACCCCCAGGACCGAAAAGAAGTCGGAAGTGATCAGCATGGCGCGAACCTGTTCCGCATCTCCCAAACCGGTCAGACTGTAGGAAAAGGGCCTGTACGCCCCCATAACGGAAAATGTTCGATTGTTCTTATCCCAGTCGCGAAAGTTCGGAAAAGAAATGGAACCGGTCGCGAAATTCGGTTTGCTTTCCGCGATCCAAACGAGTTGCTCCGAGTGCGGATAAGGCAGAGGGTTAAAGAGCACGCCGTTGACGACAGAGAACAGAGCGGTATTTGCGCCAATTCCCAGCGCCAGCGTAAGAATGGCGACAGCAGCAAATCCCGGCGATTTCGCCAGCATTCGCAATCCGAAGCGCAGGTCCTGCATAAGCCTCTCCACGGACGCCCATCCCCACATTTCTCGCGTGACCTCCTTGATCAGGCTGACGTTTCCCAACTCTCGCCTCGCCGCACCATTCGCTTGTTCTGGCGTTTCGCCCCGGTCGGTGCGGTCCTGGGCCGCCATCTTTATATGACTCTGGAGTTCCTCCTCCAATTCGCTTTCACGCTTTTGACGACGCCGAAAGGAAAATGTCATGCCTCGCTCTCTCTCTTCGCGGGATTCAGCACTCCCGCGATGGCATCCGAAACCTGCGCCCAGCGCGAGCGCTCGGACTCCAGCTGCTTCTTGCCTTTGGGCGTCAGGCGGTAGACCCTGACTCGCTGCTTGTTTTCAGAGACTTTCCAATCCGCAGCGACCCACTTCTGTCGCTCGAGCCGGTGCAACGCGGGATAGAGCGAACCTGTATCAACCTTCAGAATGTCACCAGAACTTACGCGAATGGCCTGGCTGATCCCATAGCCGTGCTGCGGTCCCCAGCGAAGGGTCTGCAGGATCAGCAAGTCGAGCGTCCCCTGCAACAACTCGATGCGGTTCTGGTAGCGCGGAGTCATATTCACCTTAGGATGTAGATGTTCTACACCCATTGCAGGTAGAAAGTATACATCCATGTGCCATGCAAACGGAGACCCGAAAGCCATTCCCACCTAAGCCTTTCTTGCTCAGCAACTTAGCTCGTGTCGCCGGCATCTGCGCCCCTCAATCACTGGCCGCTTTCAGGAGCGTCTGCCGCGAATCCGATCACTTGCCCTCTTCTCCGTTTACTCTTGGTCCGCTGGCCGCGCTTATCGGATTGTTACTCTGGCCATCCGATGTTACGGTTTTATTTATACGGTGGTGCGGAATTCATGATGGCTCTCGGGCGCCGACTTTCCTTTTCCATTTTGATGATTGCGCTACTGGCTTCGCCGATCTGCATGGCGCAAACGAAGCCCGATTCAGCTCAGAGCGCACCTCTGAAAATCGGTTACCTGATGGACTCTCTCAAGGTCGAACGCTGGCAAACCGATCTCGATATCTTCCAAAAACGCGCCAACGAGTTAGGGGCACAAGTCCTCCTGGAAACCGCCGATGGAGACGACGACCTGCAGTTCCAACAATCCCAAAAGCTGATGGATGCTGGGGTGAAAGCATTGGTGCTCGTCGCGCATGACACCACCAAGGCCGCGCGCATCGTGAATGCGGCAAACGCAAGACACATCCCCGTGCTTTGTTACGAACGCCTGGTACGCAACAGCGGTGTTGACTTCTTTGTAGGGACCAATCCCGAAATGATCGGCGAACTGCAAGCCTCGTGGCTCACACGGCTAGCTCCACAGGGGAACTACGTCCTTATCGGTGGTTCTCCCGCGGATAACAATGCTCGCATCTTGCGCCAAGGACAGATGCGCGTCCTGCAACCGTACATCGATCGCGGCGATATAAGGATTGTCAGCGATTCGTGGGCCAAGGATTGGGATCCTGCCGAAGCTTACGCCATCATGGCCAAGGCGATTGCTTCCACGAACGGCGATATCACTGCCGTGGTCGCCTCCAATGACGGTACTGCGGGAGGCGCGATTCAGGCCTTACGAGAAGACAAGCTCGCTGGCAAAGTTCTGGTCTCAGGCCAGGATGCGGACTTGGCTGCCATTATTCGGATTTTGGACGGCACACAAACCATGACGGTTTATAAACCGCTTCGTCTCCAAGCGAGAGAGGCCGCGGAAGCCGCCGTGAGTTTGGCGACAGGTACTCCAGTCAAGAATGCCGTTCCCTACGCCAACGGGGCAACTACGGTGCAGGCCAACTTGTTGACGCCCGTCGTAGTCACTAAGGACAACGTGATGCAAACTGTCATCAAAGACGGCTTTCAAAACCTGGACACCATCAAGAAGAGTCTGCCACAGGATAAATGGCCGAATTAAGCTCATAACAGGCCGTGACCGGCCGCCGTTGCTCTCAAATGCCCACTGCTATATAGAATATGCGGAAGGCTCGGGAGAATCTCTGGCCCGTCGAAGGATCACACAAAAGCGCGCCGAAGTTTAGAACTTCACGCCCCAGAAGCTCGCATCTGGCTTAATCAATTCAAGCCCGACGTCCCAAGCTTCATGATCGCGCCAAACAACTTGAGCTTCCGCAGTGCGCCCGCTAGTGGGATTGATCAATCGAACCAGCTTTCGCAAGGGCAATCCAGCTCCCACAACCGCTAAGCACCCGGATTTACTCACATCCACGGTGACGCCGTTGGCGCGCTGTCGTTCGGAGCCTTCTTCCCATTCGACCTGGAATTTCACGCGAGAAACGATACGCCGGTGGTTGCGTAGTTTCTCCCATCTCTCTTCAAGTGCCTTACCGGAGGGAATGCTGACGGTGTTAACTGCAGTATCGGTGGCCATGCCTGACCTCGCAGCGTGTGGGTTTGGAATTTGGCCGGGTCCAGCAAAAACCAGAGTATTTCGGCGCACCGGCGCAGTCAATAGTACTTCTCACATTATGATGCGCGGCGGAGCCAGAATGTTTACACAGAGATTGCTCGAAAGACTGAATGTATCTTACTTCCATTACGCTGCTAATCGCATGCAGACAAAGACTTTAGCTGAATATTAATCCTTCGCGCCCTTCTCACTTTCCCTTTTTCTTCTCTAGAAATTCGCCTGAACCGCGAAACGCCCTGAGGCCTGAGACAAATACTTGCTAGCAAGAAAATGAATGCAAAAAGAAGGCCCCCGGCTCCCGGTTCATGGTAGCTTGTCTGCAGCCAGCTCGCCTCTGCGAGCCCAATATTTGGAGGTTTGTCATGCCAATGGAAGAAAATCCCGCCTGTCGTTCCCGTCGCTCATTTTTGCAGGTTTCTGCAACCGTAGCCGCCGTCGCGGCTGGGTTCAGGATCGTCACCGAGCCAATGCTGGCCGCCGCCGCGTCGCGACCGTATCCGAAAGATGCTGTGCTCATCAACGCCAACGAGAACCCTCTGGGTCCCTGCGGCGTGGCTTGTGGTGCCGTCAATGATGTAGCGTCGCAGGGCGGCCGCTATTCGATGTGGATGACCGACGATCTTGTGAAAGCTTTTTCCGATTTGGAAGGGCTCAAGCCTCAGTACATTCGCCCATTCCCGGGCTCGAGCGAACCTTTGCATTTCTCCGTTCTTGCTTTCACATCGCCAACCAAGAGCTACGTGACCGCCGATCCCGGTTATGAAGCCGGCGCGCACGCTGCCCGAATCTCCGGCGCTCGCATCGTCAAAGTGCCTTTGACCAAAACGTATTCGCACGATGTGAAAGCCATGCTAGCGGCGGCCCCGGATGCGGGCGTCTTCTATATCTGCTCGCCGAACAACCCCACAGGCACTTTGACCAGCCATTCCGACATCGAATATCTGCTGGCCAACAAGCCTAAAGATTCCATCCTACTGGTGGACGAAGCGTACATTCATTTCTCCGACGGCACTTCCGCGCTGGATCTCGTGAAGGCCGATAAAGATGTGATTGTTCTGCGCACGTTCTCGAAAATCTACGGAATGGCAGGGCTGCGCTGTGGATTCGCCCTGGCCCGCCCTGAACTTCTCGAAAAAATCGAGGCTTTCTCCGGCTGGAGCGCCATGCCCATCACGGCTGTGGCTGCTGCGACGGCCAGCTTGAAAGATCCGCAACTGGTCCCGGAGCGGAAGCAAATCAACGCCAAGGTCCGTGAAGCGACATTTGAATGGCTTTCGAAGAGTGGTTATTCCTTCGTCCCTTCGCAGTCCAACTGCTTCATGGTGGACGCCAAGCGCCCTGCAAAGGAAATGATTGACGCCATGGCCGCGCAGAATGTTTTCATCGGCCGCCCGTGGCCGGTTTGGCCGACGCATGTTCGCGTTACCGTCGGAACGCAATCCGAAATGGAACATTTCCAGGCCGCTTTCGATCACGTGATGAAGAACCCGTCCGCTGCGCTGCGTCCGGTTTCGCAGCTTAATGCTTCAAATTATCTGGATGGTTTGCGGATTCCGGAGCACGCCTAAATCCTTTTGAAACACGCTGGGTTTAGCTGCCGCCGCCGTCTTGCAGCACGGCATTCACATCGGGCGGCACTATTCCCAGGTCCACGTAAATCGGCCGGATCACCTTGCGCACCGCTTTCAACTGCGTGAAAAACCAAAACGCCCCAACGAGACAGCAAATTCCGCTGATCATTACCGTCTTCGAGGCGCCAATCACGTGCGCAAGCGTGCCTGCCAGCAAACTTCCGAACGGCGCCATCCCAACGAAAGCAGCGGTGTAGTAGCTCATCACGCGCCCGCGCTTGTCCTCTTCCACGATCGTTTGGATGATGGTGTTGCTGGCCGCCATCTGCTGCATCATTCCGAAACCGCAAATCAGGAGCAGCAAAAGCGACAGCCAGACAAATTTTGACAGGCCGAAAAGTATCAAACCCGCTCCAAACAGGGCGGATGAAAGCGGAATCATCTTGGTCAATCCCCGCACATTCGGACGAAGCGCCAGCGAGTAAGCGGAAATGAGCGCTCCCACTCCCACTGCGCCCATCAAGAATCCGTACGTATGCGGACCGCCATGCAGGATGTTTATCGCGAAAATCGGCATCAGGACCGTGAAAGGCCAGCCCATCAGGCTGATGACACCGAAGAGCAAAAGAATCGTGCGAATCGGGGTCGACTTCGACACATAATCCCAGCCTTCCCTCAATTGCTCAAACATGGGCGCAGGAAACTGTGAAGTCGAAAAGGGTTTCAAGCGCATCATGAGCAGCGAAGCAATCACCGCGAGATAGCTCAGCCCGTCGATCAGAAAACAATAGCCGGTGCCGAAAAGCGCGATGACGAACCCCGCGAGCGACGGCCCCAGGAGACGCGCCATATTCACCATCGAGGAATTCAGCGCGATCGCATTGCCCAGATCCCGCTTGTCGTCGACCATCTGGACCATGAAGGCTTGCCGCCCCGGCATATCGAACGCGTTGATCAACCCTTGGAACGCGCTCAGCCAAATGATTTCGTGGATGGTGATCCTGCCGCTGAGGGTCAGAACCGCCAGCGCCAGCGATTGCAGCATTGCCAGCACTTGGGTCACAACCAGCACTTTCTGCCGGTCCAACCGGTCGACCCATACGCCGGCGAACGGCGCCACAAGAAACGTGGGGATCTGCCCCGCAAATCCGACCACGCCCAGCAGCAAAGCCGATTTAGTGAGCTTATAAACCAGCCAGGCCGTGGCAATCCGCGTCATCCAAGTGCCAATCAGCGAAACGCTTTGCCCCGTGAAGAACAGCCGGAAATTCCGGTGGCGCAATGCCCGCCATGCCCGCAGGAATCCGCGATCCTGCGCCGTCGCACTGTTTGTTTGGTTAGGAGTCGTACTCAGATCGTTGTCCCTGGCCGAGGAGTTTGGCAGGTTCCATTTTAATTGGATGTGACGGGCCGCGGCGGAGATATGTGCGCGTGTATTGTGGCGAGTAAGGGAGAGGAAGAGACAAGGGCGTTGCGCGAGATAGCCACCCCCGATGTGACGAAAGGTGTGGGCAAGTGGATGAGAGGAAAGGATTTGCGGGCGATCCTGTGTGATGGGGGCTGGAGTAACTGGAATGGCAACGGAAGAGCGGGAATCGGTTAACCGTAATCGGACCCTCCCCCTAGATTTCTTGCAAACGTTGGAAATGAAGGATTTTAAGTTATTTGGAATGAACGCCTGCGGAAGTGTTGCAGCTAAAGAATTTAGCGGGAGAGAGATTTTGTTAAATGGTAACGGGCCAAAAACGGAGAGGCTTGCGGGAGATTTGAGGAACATACCGGCGAAGGGCAGGACGAGACACGGAAGAGAGGAGGTGAAGACGTGGGTTGGTTTTAACGCAGAGGACACAGAGTTCGCCCCCCCAACAGCTTGACCACCCCCCTAGGGTTTTGTGAAACTGTTCATTCTAAAGATGGATAAAGTTGTTTGTTTTGATACAGTTCAAAAAGTGTTCATTTTAAAAGGGATATCGAAAATCGGATTTTGAGGCTAGTTTGGGCGCTTGTTGGGGTCGGGCTCTGGGGTGGACGCTTCAACATCGACGGGTTGAGTTGGGGTTGGGGCTGGCGGTGGCGCGACGGAAGAGAGCTGGGGCGCGGGCTTGGGAGGCGGGCATTGGCGGCGGCCGGACTGTTGGAAATTGTGGGCGACGGTGTTCTCCCAGGAGTCGTTGCCAAAGGCGGAGATGTACTCATTCTGGGAGAGATGGAGGGTTTGGACGAGCGTTTGGCCGAGAAAGGCAAGAGTGGCGGCGGTTTTGGGTTTGATTTGGCCCTGGGCGACGGCGGCGAAAAGACGGCTCAGGGCGAAACTCAGGTCTCCGGCGGACACGTAGTTGCCGGAGAGGAAAAAGGCGATGTCCTCGCCGGCTCGCTCGCCGGCAAAGGCTTGCGCTTCTTTGCGGGCGTGGAAGGTGCAGAGATAAGGATGGCCGTTGCGGCGCGGAAGGCGGCATTGGCGGCCATCGGCGAACGTGAAAGTACACAAGGACGCGCGGTCCTTGGAGTGATTTGTAGACATAGGATTCTCCAGAAAGAAAGATTTGAGATTTTTGGGGGAACCTCGCGGAAGCGAGGCGCACTTCTGAACAAGAAGAGTGTACCAGAGTGATGATAGCCGTGTCAATACAATTCCGATGGTGGTTGCGTGGGCCACATGCCCGGTAAGGCAATTACACGCCAGGATGAATGAACAGGATAAACGCCGTTCTTACTGCCATACTCCCGTGCGTCGATCCCGCCGATATCGAAGCCACAGCCGCGCCCTTTGAACACTTTACCTACGTGGAGCTTCCGGGGCTACCGAGGATCTCACACGTACGCAGCGAGCGACCGGGATCAGTCCGGCTTAGCGCAACCAACGTCTTCGAGCCACAAGACTCCGTCGGAACCGAGGATAGTCACCGAAGAAGAAGAGCCCAAATTAGGAGGGGGCGAGGCAAGATAAAATTCCCCACCCTTCGCGTCACGAAGGGTGGGGAATCTGTACCGAACGAAAGGTCAAAGACAACCTGGCGAAAGCAACCTAGTTATTGTTATTGCCCGGGTTGTTACCACCCCAGTTGTTACCGACCCCAGCCAGGCCCACCGTGGCATGTGCCGACGCCCTTGTCGCTGTAAGAAGCCGGACCGGTTGTCTGTGCAGGATCCTTCAGTGCGGACTCGAAATCCCAGGCGTAGCCGTTCTGATTGAGCGTCAGGCCCATCACGCCCCAGAATTCCCCGCTGGCCGCCTCGAGATTCGCGGCGTTGAAGTTCGGGTTGCCGCTAGGATCGGCGGTTGTTGTGTCGGTGGTGACGACTGTATCGAGTGTTTCGCCGCCGGTGCCCACGATGAATTCGCGCATGCCCTTGCGTGGATCGTAATTCCCGGAGGGGTCAAGGGGACGGTAGCGGGCATAGAGGTGGTCGTGTCCGTTCAGCACCAGGTCGGCTCCGTACTCGTAAAGCAGTTGCCAGAAGGCCTGAGCGGTCGTGCCCTCTTCGCCAAGGCCGTTGGCAGCGCTGAATGTGGGCTGGTGCCAATAGGCGAGTGTGCATGCGGAATGATTCGCGGCGAGATCGTTTTTCAGCCAATCGAGTTCGGCGGCAAACCAGGAGCCCGTGTTCGAGCAGCCGCCCGGCTGTGTCTCGCACTCGATATTGAGCGAGATGAGGTGCCAGGAGCCCAGATTATAGGAATACCAGCCATCTGCGACTCCGACGGGGCCCCCCGCCGGAACCGTGTTTCCGAGTCCGCCCGTTTGCTCGAAGTGCCCCGCCTGTCCATCCGAATACGGCACGGGTTGGGTGAAGGTACCGCCGGTGTCCGGGTTGTTGGCGATGGTAGCCGTCATCATGGTTCCATCGGGATTGTGCTGGACGCCGTTGAAGTAGGAGAAGTAGCCGTAGCCGGCAACGCCGACCGCGCCGTGCTCGGTATAAAACTCGTGGTTGCCGGGAGCGGGCCGCGTGATCATTTTGAAAGCGCCATAGGTCGTTTCGTACGAATTCTCAAAGTCTGAGTATTGACCTACCTGGTATTGCTCATCTCCGACCAGCGCGACGGCGTCGGGTTTCATTTTCTCAATCATCTTCGCAGTGGCCGCCTGGGATGCCAACAGACTCTGAGCGGTGTCCCCGACGCAGTTCTCGCCCTTCTTCTCACCAGGGAGCTCCGTCTCGCCTGGCTGGCAGGCGACG
>JBARBE010000299.1:0-14328 GCA_049792735.1 Candidatus Acidiferrum sp. | reverse complement strand
CGGTTGCGCGCCGCTCCTGATCGCCTGCTGATTCTCCCAGCGACCACGGTTTCTCCACCGTCAAATATTTGTCCGCCGCGGAAATCAAGGCCCAAATCGCCTCCAGCGCCCGCGAAAATTCCAGATTGTTGTAATTCTCCATCACGTCGCCGATGGTCGCCTGCGCGATTTTGGCCAGCTCGTCATCTTGCGGCAGCCGCTCGCTCGGCTTCGGAATCTTTCCGCCGCAATTTTTCTCGATCATCGCCGCCGTGCGGCTCGCAAGATTCCCCAGCCCATTCGCCAAATCGCTGTTGTACCGCGTCACCAGCGCGTCATAACTGAAATTCCCGTCCTGCCCAAACACCGTCTCGCGCAGCAAATAATACCGCAGCGCATCCATCCCCAGCACACGCACAATCGGCCGCGGCCGCACCACATTCCCCAGCGACTTGCTCATCTTCGCGCTGTCCATCAAAAGCCAGCCGTGCGCCCAAATTTGCTTCGACAAAGGCAATCCCGCCGCCATCAAGAACGCCGGCCAATATACTGCGTGAAATCGAATGATCTCTTTCCCCACCAAATGCAAATCCGCCGGCCAATACCCGCTCTTCTCATACTGCGGCCCGCCCACTGCGCTCAAATACGCCGTCAACGCATCAAACCACACATAAAAAACGTGCGGCTCCTCGCCCGGCACAGGAATGCCCCAGCGAATCGATGTGCGCGTAATACTGAGATCCCTAAGCCCACCCTCGACAAAACTCAAAACCTCATTCCGCCGCGCCTCGGGTTGGATAAAGTCCCGATGCTTTTCGTACCAATCGAGAAGCGGCTTCTGAAAAGCCGAAAGCTTGAAGTAAAAATTATCTTCCGTCACCGTTTCCGTAGGCCGCCCGCAATCCGGACACGGCTCCCCCGGCTTCACGTCCACATACGCATTGTCGTAAATGCAGTATTGCCCCGTGTAATGCCCCGGATAAACAAATCCATTCTCCCGGCACAATTTGAAAAGCCACTGAACCGTATGCGCATGTTTCAAATCCGTCGTGCGAATGAACTCGTCGCCTTGCACTCCCAGCTCATCCCAAAGCCCCTTCCACTGCGCAGCCATCTTCGCCACAAACTCCGACTCCGGAATCCCCGCCTTCTTCGCCGACCGCTCCACATTCACGCCATGCTCGTCCGTCCCCGTCGTCATCACCACGTCATACCCGAGCATCCGCTTGTACCGCCGGATCGTGTCGCACACGATCGTCGAATACGTATGCCCAATATGGGGCAATCCGTTCGTGTAATAAATCGGCGTCGTCAAATAATATTTTGGTTTCTCAGCCATTTTCCCCTGTGCAATCTCTCTCCATCTAGCCACCCAGCTCAACTCTCAAAATGTCGCGCATTTTCTTTACTTCATTACGTCATTACCTCTTTACTTCCCCTTCTCTGCGAACTCTGCGTCTCTGCGCCCCTCTGCGATAATCTCTTTCCTTCTTATTTTCTTTCGTAACTCCGCATCGCCGACGCAATCACCCGCTGCAAAGGCACATCCTCCTCCGCCGCCAATTTGCGACAATCCTCAAACTCCGGCGCCACATGCAAAATCCGCCCATTCAGCCGCGACACTTTGATCCGCACCTCTCCAAACTCCGTCCCCACGTTTACCCATTCCCGAGGCAACACGCGACGCTGCGCACGGTACGTCCGCACTCCAAACGTAGTCGTCTCCGCAAAAATCAGCGTCATCAACGCACTCGTATCCTGCGGCTTGCACAAAACCGTCAACAAAGTCCCCGGCCGATTCTTCTTCATCTGCACCGGCGTCGTATAAACATCCAGCGCCCCCGCCGCCAAAGCCTTCTCCAAAAAGTACCCATAAATCTGCGGATTCATATCATCCAAATTCGCTTCAACCACTGCAATCTCTTCATCAAATCCTTGTGGCGCACCCAATCCAGGCTGTCCTGAGGTGGCACAGACTTCACTCTGTGCTCTTTCTTTTTCCTTCCCGGCCCCAACCTCCTCCCCCACCATAATCCTCAAAACATTTGGCTGTCCCTCTAAATCCGCCGTCCCCGCCCCATACCCAATCGCCGAAACGCTCATCCCCGGCTGCGGCCCAAACGCCTCGCAAAGCGTAGCCACAATAGCCGCCCCAGTAGGTGTCACCAACTCCTTCAGCACGCCATTAGAGTAAGTAGGCCGGCCTTGGAGCAATCGAGCCGTAGCCGGCGCTGGCACTGGCAAAACTCCATGCGCCATCTTCGCCGTCCCCCCTCCCACATTCAGCGGCGAGCAAGCAAACTTCTCAATTCCCAACGCCTCAAACCCAATGCACGCCCCCACGATATCCACAATCGCGTCCACCGCCCCAACCTCATGAAAATGAATCTTTTCCAGCGACACGTCGTGAACCGCAGCCTCCGCCTCCCCCAATTTCCGAAAAATCGCCGAAGCCCGTTCGCGAACCCCCGCCGCAAGCTGTGACTTCTCCAATATTTCTAAAATGGCGCTCAACGACCGGTGCTTCGACTGATCCTCCGTCTTCACCTTCACATAAGTCGCCGCCATCCCATTCTTCCAGACTTTCTCCGCCGTCAACTCCCAACCCGGCACCTGCAACCCGTTCAATCCCGCCCGCAGCACTTCCACCGCGCAGCCCGCATCCACCAGCGCCCCGAGCGTCATGTCCCCGCTAATCCCCGAAAAACAATCAAAATATGCCAGTTTCATAGGAATCTTCGCCGCAGGAAGCACAGTGTCCGCACGTTCCGTCGGAGTCTTTCGATACTATCGGCGCAACGAAAGAGTGTCAAACAAGCTCACGCCTCCGCGTGGCCTTCAATCAGCCAGACTCGATTCTGCTTTGTTCTGAAAATTGGTGGTGGGTGAGGGTGCTGCCCCCTCCCGGCACGCTAATCTGGCGTTTACCGGGGCTTATAAGGCCCCGCCGCACGGCTGGTGCTACCCACCGTCTGGCGGAGTCGTATCAAGGGGTTAAGCTTCATCGCCTCCGCAGAATAGCACGAAAGTCATCCCGGATTTGGCCCATCCCGTTTTCCTCACAATCTTCCCTCTTCGCTGGTCAAGCCTAACCCCTTTCCTTTCTATTACATATAAAGTAATACTTGACATTTATTTATCTTCGTGGTACTATTCCTCATGTCTCGCGTGGCTGGTCGCTTAAGGAACCGCCGCGCCATCTCCAGCTCCCCGCACCGTTCCGCACAGTACGCAGCATCTCCTTTAGCTACTGTCACTTACAGACGTCGGCCCACACACGAATCGCACCTAACCATCCTGTTTTCAAATGCCTCGGGACAATTTTCTGTAGACCGGGCGGTAGGGGGGAATGCCTTTCCTACTCCATCCACACCGTCACCTTTTGACCCCAATCCTTCCTCCCGCTTATACTCACCCATCCGTTCCATCGAGGCCTCGTGTACCTGACACTCACAAACCGCCTGCGCGAAGCTCTCGCTCGCCACATCCAGCAGGCATACGCCATCACGCTGGACATCATCATCGACCGCCCGCCCAAAATCGAGATGGGTGAAGCCGCCTCCCCGGTCTGCTTCGAGCTAGCCAAGCGCCTCAAAAAAGCCCCGCGCATGATCGCTCAGGAGATCGCCAATGCTCTTCCCAAAATCGAGGGCATCGCCCGCGTCGAAATCGCCGGCGCCGGCTACCTCAACGCCTACTTCGACCGCACCGCTTTTTGGTCGAATCTCTCGATACTCGCCACTAGCCCCTCGCCACTTCCTCCCCAAGAAAAATCCGGAAAAGTCATCGTCGAACACACCAGCATCAATCCCAACAAAGCCGCCCACATCGGCCATGTCCGCAACGCCGTCCTCGGCGACACCATGGCCCGCATCC
Source organism: Candidatus Acidiferrum sp. (assembly GCA_049792735.1). Lineage (GTDB taxonomy): Bacteria > Acidobacteriota > Terriglobia > Acidiferrales > UBA7541 > Acidiferrum. The sequence continues at coordinate 10,473 of JBARBE010000299.1, read as the reverse complement.
TTCGCCACGCCGGCCATCCGGTACAAATTCAAAACTACATCGACAACACTGGCGTGCAAGTCGCCGACGTCGTCATCGGCTTTCTCGACATGGAGCGCCGCACGCCCGTCAGCGTAAAAATGTTCGCCATGGAGCCGCGCTTCGACTATTACTGCTGGGATTTGTACGCCAAAGCCACCCATTTCTTTGAAGAAGACAAAGCGCGTGCCGCCGAATTACGCGGTCGCACATTAAAAGCCATCGAAGAAGACCGCGGCGAAGAAGCCGAGGTGGCCCAAGTCGTAGCGGATGCCATTGTCACCCTGCATCTCAATACCATGGCGCGCCTCGGCATCACCTACGACCTGCTCGCCCGCGAAAGTGAAATTCTCCACCTGAAATTTTGGGATGCCGCGTTCGAGAAGTTGAAGTCCGCCGGCGTCATTCAGCTTGCGACCATCGGAAAAATGGCCGGATGCTGGATCATCCCGTGGAACGAAGAATCGCAGGACTCCGGGAAACCCGCTGAAGCAAAACCGGGCGTTGCGGACGACGAAGAAAACATCCAGGACAAGATCATTGTCCGCTCGAATGGCACCGTAACTTATGTCGGCAAAGACATCGCCTACCAACTATGGAAATTCGGCCTTCTCGGCAAAGATTTCAACTATCGCAAATGGCCAGGCGCTCCCGAAGGCGAGACAGTTTGGGCAACGACAAGTTTCAAAAGCGATCTCAGCGCCCCGCATTTTGCCGAACCCGCATCGGCAGTTTACAACGTCATCGACACGCGCCAATCCTACGTACAAGATGTCGTCGCCGAAGCCCTGCGCCGCCTCGGCCACGCCGAAGCCGCCGAGAACTCCATCCATCTATCCTACGCCTTCGTGGTGCTCACCCCTCGCTGCGCCGCCGAACTGGGCTACGAACTCACTCCCGAAGAAGCCAAGCTGCCGTTCATCCAAGTCAGCGGGCGCAAAGGCTTCGGCGTCAAAGCCGACGACCTGATTGACAAACTCGAAGCCGCCACGCTAGCCGAAGTCCAACAGCGCCACGCGGAAATGTCCGAAGCGGAACAAAAGCAAACCGCGCACACGATTGCGGTGGGCGCTCTGCGTTTCTTCCTGCTGAAATTCACGCGGAATGCCATCATCGCCTTTGACTTCAAAGACGCCCTCAGCTTTGAAGGCGAAACCGGCCCCTATTGCCAGTACGCCGTAGTCCGCATCCGCGGCATCCGCCGCAAAGGCGCAGAGGCCGGCGCGACAAACGTCCCAGTCACTCAGGAAACGGCCGCCGCGCTATTTGCCGGAACGGACGGAAACGGCCTTTGGGAATTATTGCTAAGCGTCGGTTCCCTTGACCTGGCAATGGACGCCGCTATCGGCGCGCAGGAACCAGCCTTCGTGGCGAAATACGCCTTTCAATTGGCCCAAGAATTCAACAATTTCTACCACAAGCACCACATCCTGACCGAGCCCGACGAACAAAAACGCGCGTTCCTATTGCGCTTGACTGAACTCGTGGAAGCAAGGTTGGTTGAAACGCTTGAATTGCTGGGGATCGAGGCCCCGGAAAAAATGTAGAAATGAAAACCCAAGAAGTTTTGGCGTTTGTAGGGACACGACTCATCGTGCCGTTTGTAGGGGCGCAGCAAGCTGCGCCCCGCTTCACGCAAAATTATCGTACGAAAGTGTTCGAATTATTTCGTATCTCGCAGCAGGACAATATCCGCGGAGCGCGTCCCGCGAGTCACATAAAGCATTTTGCCGTCAGGAGACCAGCGGAAACTGCTCATCACTGGCGTCGTGAATTTCGTGATTTGCTGGTACGGCCCACCGGCCATCGGCTGTCTCCAAACGTTCGCCGCGCCCTTGCGCAGCAACGCGTAGTCCATCGCTTTGCCGTCGGGCGCCCAATCCGCCCACGTCGCGGCAGAAGGAACATTCTCGAAAAGGTAGTTCGGCTTGCCGCCATGAAGCGGACCGGTGATGAACGCCATCCTTTCCGGCGGGCCAGCAACAAAATCGATGGCGCCCAGCGTTTGGCCATCGGGCGAAACACGGACGCGCCCATATTTCGATTCCATATTGACCTTGGTGGCCGGCGCTTTCCCATCGATGTCCTCGAGGAACAGGTCCGGAGTTTGCCAGGAGATGAACGACTTGCCGTCCGGTGTACACGCGGAGAGCGTCGCGCGTTTCGAGTGAGTTAACTGAACCGGGTTGCTGCCGTCGGCATCCGCTTTCCACACGTTGACGGCGCCATCGCGCTGTTCGGTTAAGAATAGCGTGCCGGCTGGCCCGCATTCGAGCAGGTTGCCGATGGACCGCCCGGAAAGCAGCTCGGTCGGTTGGGAACCATCGGGACGCAAAGCGAAAATTTGCCCGCGGCGATCTTGAATAATAAGGCGGTCTGGAGTGGCCGCGTCGATGCGGCCGGGCTCGCCATTGAAGGGAATTTGCGTGGCATGGCTGGAGTCGCCGCCCGGAGCGACCCAAAGTTCAAGATTGACTGACGTCTGGACGACGGCGATTGTTTTGGCGTCCTGGGTGAGGCCGATGGATGCGAGGTCGTAGTTGGTTAAATCATTTGTCAGGCGGCGGACTTCGCCGCCGGGATAGGAGATATACCAGAGCTGGCCGGGAGTATTCGCGCCGGGCTCGGCCATCACGAAAAGGAGGCCAGAACCGTCGGGAAGCCAAACGGAGCGGCCTATAAAGTTGGGAGTCTTGTAAAGCTGCTGCGAGGATCCATCCGTGGGCGAAACGGCGTAGAGAAATCGTTCTCCAGAACTTTTCCAGTCCGCGACCACAAGCGTCTTCCCATCCGGAGACCAGGCAGGAGCAGACAGGCTGACAGCATTAGAAACCGCCGGAAAGGAAGTAAGAATCTTTTCCCCGCTGCCATCGATATCGGTGAGCACAACGTGCATCTCGAATTTCGCCGGGTCGCCGCGCAAAAAGGCAATGTGCTTGGCGTCAGGAGAAATAGCGGGCGCAGTGTCCGAGTCGTGTGCGACGGGCTGAGGCTGGCCGCCGAGGACGGGCATTTTGTAAATGTCGCTGTAGCCCGCGATTTGCTTGCTCAAACGGCTGAAGTAGACGTAGTTGCCGTCGGAGGAGAAAGTCAGGCTGTTGTAATTCGTCTCGTCCGGGGCAAGAACCTGAACGTCGCTTCCAGTGGCCACCTGACGAACATTGAGGCTCTGTTTGCCGCCCTCCGCGAGGACATACACAACGTACTGGCCGTTCGGCGAAATCGTTACAGAAGTCGCTTTGCCGGATTGCGTGAGGGGAGAAATCTGCATGCTTTGGATGTCGAGCATGATTTTTCGCGGAGAAAATTTGTAGACGGCAAAAATAATCGCGGCGACAACAACCAGCGCGCCGAGCAGACCCGGAATGAGCCAGCGGTTGCGCGGAGCGGCAATTGGAGTTCCCGCGGAAGTCGTTCCGGTGCGAGGAACAACAGGAACGCCACCTGAGCTGCTAGCAGGTTGTGCGGACGAGGCTGCGGCGGCATTGGCGGCTTGCTGGGCGCTGGAGGCGGCCTGGACGCGGCTGGAGCTGGTGTCCCGCTGGAGACGCTTGAGGTCGGCGCGAAGTTCGGCGGCGCTTTGATAGCGAAGAGTGCGATCTTTCTCGAGCGATTTGTTGACGATGCGCTCGAGTTCGACGGGCAGCTCGGGATTCAGGCGAACGGGAGCTATGGGCGAGCGATTTAAGATGGCGTCGAAAATGGCGGCCGAAGTGGACCCAGAAAACGCGGGCCGGCCTGTGCTCATTTCATAGAGAACGACTCCGAAGGAAAAAAGATCAGTGCGCGCATCAAGATCTTTGCCCAGCGTTTGCTCGGGAGACATATAGGCCACGGTGCCGAGCGCCACGCCAGGGCTGGTGAGATTCGCTTCATCGATGGTGGCGGTGCCGTGAGTGCCGCCATCGCTGCCGGTAAGAAGAACTTTGGCGAGGCCGAAATCGAGAATTTTGGCCTGGCCGCGATCGGTGACAAAAATATTCGCCGGCTTGATGTCGCGATGGACGATGTTTTCGGAGTGCGCGGCGTCGAGCGCGTCCGCGGATTGAATGCCAAGCTCGACGAGAGAGTCGAGCGGCAGAGGGCCTCCGGCAATCCGGTGCTTCAAGGTTTGGCCCTTGAGAAGCTCCATGACGATGAAGCGGCGGCCGTCCTCATATTCGCCGATTTCGTGAATGGTGCAAATATTCGGATGGTTGAGGGCAGCAGCGGCGCGCGCTTCGCGAAGGAAACGATCCAGCGCGGCTTTGTCGCGGGAGAGTTCCTCGGGGAGAAACTTGAGAGCGACCATGCGGCCGAGCGTAGTGTCTTCGGCTTTGTAGACGATGCCCATCCCGCCGCCGCCGAGCTGTTCAAGAATGCGATAGTGAGAAAAAGTTTGGCCGAGGATAGATTGAGGTTCGGTCACAGGCGCGCAGGCATATTAGGGTACGCCAAGAACGAAGTCAACGAACGCAGCCTGCAAACGGCGCGGAAGTGGCAAACGACTTAGCGCAAGAAAAGTGGGCAAACTAAATTCGCCGACCGATCGGGATAAAGAAACTACGGCCGCGAAGAAAAATCAGTAGGACATGGCGAGGTGGACCAGGGTGCGAAGGGCGACGCCGGTGGGGCCTTTGGCGAGCCAGGATTTGGCGTCGTCGTTCCAGGCGGTTCCGGCGATGTCGAGGTGGACCCAGGGCGTATCGCCAGCAAATTCGCGAATGAACCACGCTCCGGTGATCGAGCCGCCGCCTTTGCCGCTGCCGATATTTTGAATGTCGGCCACGGTGCCCTTGATGAATTCGCGGTATTCGTCGTCCATGGGCATTTGCCACATTTTTTCGCCGGCGGCTTTCGCGGAAGCCAGCACTTTGTCGGTCCAAGCCTGGTCCGTGCCGCCAAACACACCGACGTTGATGCTCGCTAGAGCCACAACAATCGCGCCCGTCAGCGTCGCGGCATCCACAAGATGCGTCGCTCCTAGCTGCTTCGCGTAGTGCACACCGTCGGCAAGAATCAGCCGTCCCTCGGCGTCGGTGTTCAGCACCTCAATCGTCTTGCCGGACATGGCGGTTTGAATGTCACCGGGCTTCTGGGCTTTGCCGCCGGGCATGTTTTCGGTAGACGGAACGACGCAAATCACCTTCACGTTCGGTTTCAGCGCCGCGAGCGCGCGCATCACGCCGATCATCGTGGCCCCGCCGGCCATGTCGTACTTCATTTTTTCCATGCCTTCAGAAGGCTTGATGGAAATGCCGCCGGTATCAAACGTCACCGCTTTTCCCACGAGGCCAATCACCGGCGCGCCTGGCTTGGGGTTCGCCGGAGTATACGTTATGACAATCATGCGGGGCGGCTCGGGCCCTCCTTGCGCGACGCTGAGCAGCGCGCCCATCTTTAGATCGGCGATTTTCTTTTCGTCGAGAATCTCCACGGCCAGGCCGGCTTGCTTGGCCATGGCTTCGGCTTTTTCAGCGAGTATTTTCGGCGTCAGCTTGTTGGCGGGCTCGTTAATCAGGTCGCGAGCAAAATTCTGCGATTCCGCGATGATTCGCCCGCGCGTCAATCCCTTCTCTCCCGCGGCGCGCTCGGCCTCGGAATAGCCGGCCAGCAGAACCGTCTCGATGGACTTTTCGTTTTTCTTGTCGGTCTTGTATTTGTCCGATTCAAAGTCCGCAGCGATCGCGCCCTCGACAACGGCCTGCGCTGCATCTTCGGTGGCGTTGGTTTCGCGAACGGCAAACGCAAAATTATGCACGCCGCGCGATTTCAGATAGCGCAGCGCCGAGCCAGAAATCTTGCGCAACACCGCGGAGTCAAATTTCTCGCGCTTCCCTGCTCCAACGAGCAGCAATCGCGAAGCCTTGAGGCCCGCGGGTGCGTGAATCAGGGTCATCTCGAGCGTCTTGCCTGTCAACTCTCCACCTTTTGCGAGCTTCCGGAGCAAGCCGTTGGCAGCCTGATCCATTTCCGCGATGCGGCCTTGTATGGGATCGGCCTCCTCAAAAACATAAGTGACCAGCGCTTCGGTCTCCAGCGCTGCGAGCGGTTTTACGTCGAGTGTGATTCGCATTGTTCCTTATCGCCTCCGGTTGTTGTACATCGCTTTTTCAGTTTCTCTTCGAGCTTCTTTGTCGCGCTCGTCCTGGCGGCGATCCCACGATTTCTTCCCTTGCGCCAGGGCAATTTCGACCTTTGCGAGGCCGTTGCGAAAGTAAATTTTCGTCGGAATTACCGTCAATCCTTTCGCCTGCGTTTTCCCCGCGAGCTTGTAGATTTCGTTTTTGTGAAGAAGGAGTTTGCGCGAGCCAAGCGGCTCATGATTCCAGGGACCGCCGGGCATGTACTGTGCAATGTGCGCGTTGACAAGCCAGGCGCCGGTGGGTTTGAAGTCAACATAAGCATCGCGGATATTCGCTTTTCCTTCGCGCAGGGCCTTCACTTCCGTTCCGTGCAGGACAAGGCCGGCCTCAAAACGCTCGAGGAGATGAAAATTATACGAGGCGGCGCGATTTTGAGCCACGATTTGGTCGCCGGTTTTGGCGCTCTTCTCGGATTTTTTGGCAGTGTTCGGCACAATCCATCATAACTGGAGTGTTAAATTCTGGCTACCCGGTTGAAAAACGGGCCGTCCAACCAGCATAGTTATCGGAAGAAGGACAGCCAACCTTCCGCGTCTTGCCCGTGTTCTAAACCGGGTGTTAGACTGCAAAGGCTTCGTGTCGAGGCCCCGGAGAGTTCATGCGACGTTGTAGTGTACTCATTTTGTGCTTAGGCATGGGTCTGTTCGCAGCGGGCTGCCCAAAGGGCGATTCGGATTATAACAAAGGCCGAAAGGCAGAGACGCTGCAAGACTACGACGCGGCGCTCGAGTACTACCAGAAAGCACTGAAAGCCGACCCGAATAATGCGGCATTCAAAATCCGGCTGAATCAGACGCGCTTTCAAGCCGGGGAAATGCACATCCAACTGGGCGAGAAGCAGCGGGAAAATGGAGATCTGCAAGGGGCCGCAGCACAATTCCAACGCGCCCAAATCGTTGATCCTTCTAGCGCCATCGCGGCGGATGAACTAAAGAAAACGTTGGCCATGATCGCGGAGCAAACGCACGCATCGGATGGAACACCGCCGACGGCGGCAGACGACGGCGAGCAGTACATATCGGGGCCGCCCGAGTTGAAGCCCATTTCGAATGTGGCCATCACGTATAAAGCGACCGGAGATGCAAAAATTCTATTCGACACGATCGGGAAGCTGGCGGGAATCACGATGATTTACGACCCGGATTTCCCCGCGCGGCGAATCTCAGCGGATTTGAATAATTTAACGCTGGAGCAGGCGCTGGAGGTTGTTTGCCTGGAAAGCAAAGCCTTCTGGAAACCTGTAACCCAAAATATCATCTTGATTGCGCCGGACCAACCACAGAAAAGACGCGACTACGAAGAAGAATCGATGAAGACGTTTTATCTTGCGAATACGGTGACCCCGCAGGATTTGACGGAAATTGTGACAGGATTGCGGTCGTTGCTCGAAGTGAAGCGCATCCAGCAACTCAATTCGCAGAATGCGATTATCGTTCGCGCGAGTCCAGACGTTCTAACGCTCGTGGGCAAGATCATAGATGACGTTGATAAAGCGAAGCCCGAAGTGATGGTTCAGGTGGAAGTGCTGGAGGCGCGCACGGACCGCCTGCGCAACCTGGGAATAACTCCGGGCCAGAGCGCGTCGATCGCGATCAACCCGAATGCCACAACAAGCACCACCAGCGGGAGCACGACTACGACGAACAACATCACTCTTAACGACCTCGCACACCTGAACAGCAGCGACTACACTGTGACACTACCAAATTTCACGGCCAACGCGGTCCTCACCGATACGTACACGAAGATCATCCAGGACCCGGAGTTGCGGTCTGTCGAGGGACAGGAAGCGACACTAAAAATCGGCGACCGAATTCCGATCGCGACGGGAAGCTTTCAGGCCGGAGTCGGCGTTGGCGCGGTGGGCTCGGCTGGATTGGTGAACCCGCTTGTCAATACGCAATTCCAATATCAAGACGTTGGCGTGAATATTCACATGACGCCGCGAGTCCATCCGGACCACGAGGTCAGCCTGAAAATGAAGATCGAAGTGTCTTCGGTCACGGGCACATCGACGATCGGCGGAATTAGCCAGCCGATCATCAGCCAGCGCGTTGTGGAGCACGACATCCGATTGGGAGATGGGCAGGCCTATATTCTCGGCGGCCTCATCCAAAGAACTGATACCAGGACGCTGAACGGGTGGCCGGGTTTGGCAAAGATCCCGATTATTCGTTATCTGTTCTCGAGCGACAATGTGGAACACCAGGAAGACGAAGTCTTAATCATGCTGATTCCGCACATCGTGCGTTTGCCGCAATGGACTAAGGAGAATCTGCGGGCGATCTATACGGGGTCGGATCAGGACATCGAAGTGAGGCGTGAGAGTGAGGTGCGCACGCCGGTCCAAGAAAAGCCTAAACCCGCGGCACCGCCGCCAGCAGGCCTCATACCCGGAGTGTCTGCGCCGGCGGGCGGTACGAGCGCCGCTGCGAGCGCGCCGGGGATGAATCCGCCGCAAGGACAACCGGGCAAGCTGAGATTCGAGCCACCGGGGATCACGCTGAAAGTGGGAGAAACAAAAACGATTGGCGTGGTTGTGGACAACGTGAACGATCTGTTTTCGATCCCTATGCTGCTGCAATACAACCCGGCGGTGATCAGCATTGAAGAGGTGCAACATGCCGTGGGCGAAGGGCAACACGGAGGATTCCTTTCCGGCGGTACACAGGAAATCGCGATCGTTTCCAATGTGAACAAGGAGAAAGGACAGGCGATCATTTCCGCTACTCGGCAGCCGAATACGCCGGGGGTGAGCGGCAGCGGAACATTGCTGGGAATTGTGATCAAAGGGATCGCGGCGGGATCTACGAACTTGTTGATCGTGCAGCAGAACGCGAAGGATTCGCAGCAGAGACCGATTCCCCTGGTCACCAGCGAAGCAACCGTGCAGGTTCAGCCGTAGTCCAATTTTATAGAGGAAAGCAAAGATGTTGAGGCGCGCGCTCAGAGTGAAGGAAAGTCATCGTCGGCGCCAGCTTGCCTCGGCAGCCGGCATGACCCTCCTCGAATTGATCATTGCATGTTCGATTCTTCTGGTTTTGTCCTCGATGGCGCTGCCGGTGTTTCGTTATACGGTGATGCGGCAAAAAGAGTCGGACCTTAACTATGATCTGCGCACCATGAGGGACGCCATCGACCGGTACAAAGATCTGGCCGATCAGCACAAGTTCCGGACAGAGGTGGGCAGCGAAAATTATCCTCCGGACTTGGATACGCTGGTGAAGGGCGTTCAATTGGGAGCGGGGGACGATAAGAAGCTTCGTTTCCTGCGTAAAATTCCCGTAGACCCGATGACGGGTCGGGCGGACTGGGGATTGCGGTGCGTGTCGGACGATCCAGATTCGACGAGCTGGTGCGGAAACAATGTGTTCGATGTGTACACGAAGTCGATGGGCACGGCACTGAACGGAACAAAGTATAGCGACTGGTAGTGGATGTTGAGGTCACGAAATGAAGGGATTCGAGCAACAGGTGAGTGGCGAAGTTATGCGGAGAAAACGCCGGCAGGATTCCTCGAACGCTGGATTCACACTTATCGAGTTGATGATCGTCATCACGATCATCCTCATCCTCATCGGAATGGCGGCGCAACGTTACGGGTTGACGATCGAGCACTCGCGCGAAGCAGTGTTGAAGCATGACTTGCAAGTCATGCGGGAAGCGATCGACAACTACACGCTGGACAAGCAGGCGGCCCCGCAATCTCTGGACGACCTACAGCAGGCGGGATATCTGCGAGATATTCCTGTCGATCCGATCACGCGGGCCAAAGACTGGGTGCCGCAATTCGATAACGTGGTGATGAGCCCCGACCAAGTGACCACGGGGATCGTGGATGTACATTCGAGCTCCGGGCGGACTTCGCCGTTCGATGGGACCCCATACAATACCTGGTAGAAATTTTTCGAGGCGTAGCGACCGACACCTGAGACGGAGTTTCTCAAGACCGGGCCTGGGGACGACTTGGGCAAGCTAATTCATTCCAGCGGCCTGCTCGGTTTGCGCAGATCGGCCTTGAATAAGAAGTGAAAGGTCGCGCAAGACGGAATGTTGGCCGGGAGAATTTCAAAGATTTGCCGGAGATCTGTGGTGTCTCGGGCTGTGCGACGGTGCGCCACGCCTTCGGGCAAATTCAAACAACTCATGCAGGCTCGGAGTTCAACGCCGCCACAGGCAGCTACTCATTTGCAGGACGCGCATTTGCAGAACAGAGACAAGTCGCGTAGTATGAATGACGCGGGGTGGAGCAGCCTGGTAGCTCGTCGGGCTCATAACCCGAAGGTCGTCAGTTCAAATCTGACCCCCGCAACCATGGGCGCTTAAGAGG